>JAXMJU010000385.1:0-21693 GCA_034376265.1 Sulfuritalea sp. | reverse complement strand
CGTCCCTGGTTCGTGCGGCTGCGCAACCTGCGGGACGAATGGCTCGCCGACGGAGTGCCTCCGACGGCGCTCCGGCACCTGTCGATGGGCATGAGCCACGATTTTGAAGCGGCCGTTGAAGAAGGTGCGACGCTCGTGCGCGTCGGCACGGCAATTTTCGGCAAACGGGATTGATATGACCTACCCCCCAGCCCCCTTCCAATGGAAGGGGATGCGCAAGCGCACCCTTCGGGAAAATTTGACGACCCACCCCCTGTCCCCCGCCCCGTGGGCGGGGGTAACCAGTCACCTCCCCCGCGTGGCGGGGGAGGATGGGAGGGGGTGCTCATTCTTATCCCGCGCCAGCGCGGGCGGCCCAGCGGAGACGACGACATGAAGATTACATTTATTGGCGGCGGCAACATGGCCGTCGCCCTGATCGGCGGCCTGCGCAAGCAAGGCTTTTCAGCGGCCGGCATACAGGTGGTGGAGCCCTTCGCCGAGGCGCGCGAGAAACTCACCGAGAGTTTCGGCGTGCGCTGCACGGCTGCGGTCGACGCCGCGGCGCTCGATTGCGAGGCGCTGGTGCTGGCGGTCAAGCCGCAACAGCTGAGGGAAGCGGTCGCGCCCCTGCGCGGCAAACTTGGCACGCAACTGGTGGTGAGCATCGCCGCCGGCCTGCGCATGACCGACATCTCGTGCTGGCTGGGCAACTACAGCAAGCTGGTGCGCACCATGCCGAACACGCCGGCACTGATCGCCGCCGGCATCACCGGCCTGTGCGCCGACCCGAGCGTCGACCTCGAAGGGCGCAGCACGGCGGAAAAGATCCTCAAGGCGGTGGGCAGCACGGTGTGGATAGCGCAAGAGGAACAGATGGACGCGGTCACGGCGATATCGGGCAGCGGGCCCGCCTATGTCTTCTATTTCATCGAGGCCATGGAAACCGCCGCGCTCAAGCTGGGTTTCGATGCGCAGTCCGCGCGCCAGCTGAGCGTCGAGACCTTTGTCGGCGCCGCCCGCCTGGCGCAGCAGAGCAGCGAGTCGATCGCCACCTTGCGCCAGCGCGTGACCTCCAAGGGCGGCACCACGGAAGCGGCGCTGCTGTCGTTTGCCGCCAGCGACATTGCCGGCGCCATCGGCCAGGGCATCATGGCCGCCGAGGCGCGCGGACGCGAACTCGGCGCAATTCTCGGTAAAGACTGATGTTTGCCCAGATCCTTCTGTTCGTCCTCGATACCGTCTGCGGCTTCCTGACGCTGGCGCTGCTGGTGCGCTTCGCGATGCAATGGGCGCGCACCCCGTTCCGCAACCCCCTGGGGCAATTCATCGTCGCCGTCACCGACTGGATGGTGCGTCCGGTGAGGCGCCTGGTGCCCGGCCTGTTCGGCCTCGACCTGGCGAGCCTGCTGCTGGCCTGGCTGTGGCAGGTGGCCTATCAGGGCATTGCGCTGGGGCTCTCGGGCGTGCTCGCCGCCGTGTCGCCAGCGCCAATTATTGTGGTGGCCATGCTCGCCGCGCTGGACGTGGCGAAAATCGGCCTCTACCTTATGATCGGAGCGGTGCTGATATCGGCGGTATTTTCCTGGGTGAACCCCCATGCGCCGCTGGCCGGGGTGTTCGATACCCTGACGCGCCCCCTGCTGCGGCCGTTCCGCCGCTTCATCCCGCCCATCGGCGGCGTCGATCTTTCGCCGCTGGCGCTGCTGCTGGTGCTGCAGATTGCGCTGTTCATCATCGCCGGCCTGCGCCAGAACGTGATGCCCATGATGCTGCTCTCATGAAGGGCACAGCCCCCAGCCCCTTCCCGGGGAGAAGGAGTTACGACAAATCATGAGCTGGCTGGTGGCCGACACCGGCGGCGTGACGCTGCGCCTGCATATCCAGCCGGGAGCGAAGAAAACCGAAGTGGTGGGACTGCACGGCGAGGCGCTGAAAATCCGTCTTGCCGCGCCGCCGGTGGACGGCAAGGCCAATGCCTGCCTGTTGGCCTTTCTTGCCAAACGGCTCGACGTGGCCAAATCGGCGGTCAGCCTGATCAGCGGCGACAGTTCGCGCGCCAAGCGGGTGCGCGTGGCCGGCATCGATGCGTCTACCGCGAAAGCCCGCCTGGACGGCGGCAGCGATGCCGCCGTGCCGAATCAGGCAGCCTAGCGTCGGGCAAGCGGCCCCCGCTATGACGCAGGCAAGTCGGGGCGGTGCAAGGGATGCGAAATCCAGCTGATCGGACCCGTCAGAAACATTGCAGCAGATGTTCGTCGCAATAGAGTTTCTTCCAGTAAGCCAGGGCAATCCAGAGCCAGAACAGCAGGAAGAAGGCCACCACGGGCACGTGGCGGTCGATGATCTGCCGCGGCGTAATTTTGCGCACGATTTTCACCACCGGCGCCGTGACGATCAGGAACAACTTGTACATGGTGTTGTTGTGGCGGCGGTTGCCCGCCAGCAGGGCCAGCAGCCCCTGGCCGAGCAGAAACAACATCGCGACTTCGACCAGCGCGCGCAACACGCCGATCATGAAAAGTTCAGGGTGGCTCATGGTATGTTTCGGTCTCCGTTATTTTGCTTGGTCAATCTGATGAATTACGATCATTGGCGGCATTATGCCCGCGGCTGGCTGTTTCACTTCTTCGGCCGCGAGGACAGCGCCTTCGACGCCTACCTCACCGCGTTTCGCATCAACCCGCGGGACGTGCAGTCGGCGCGCCATCTGGCGGCGATTGCGGCGAAGCGGAAGAACTACGACGTCGCGATCAAGTGGTTCGAGGCGGCGCTGGCGCTGACTCCGGACGACGGCGCCAACTGGTTCAACCTCGGCTACGTTTGCGAACATGCGGGCAAACCGCAGCAGGCGATCGCCGCCTTCAGCGAGGCGGTGCGCCTGACGCCGACACAGGACATGGCCTGGTACGGCATGGGCCTGGCCTACGCGCGCCTGGGGCAGCATGACCAGGCAGTCACGGCACTGGAAAAAGTGGTCGAACTGCAGCCCATGAGCGGCGAAGGCTTCTACCAGCTGGGCATGGCCTACCATCACGCGAACCGCCCCGATGACGTCACGCACATTCTCAAGCGTCTGGTCGGCTTCGAGCCCAAGCGAGCAAGGAAACTGGCGCAGGACACCCAGCGCGCCGATTTGATGAAATTCATTCCTGAACTTCCCTTCTGATTCTTGACTGGCAGCCGTCCGGCTCGCCACGATAGTTGGCGCTGGCGGCACGGCGAATTCATTCCCGCTTCGCCGAAGCGGCAAGGCCCCTGTCCGGCAATGCTGCCCGCGCCCCGGCGCGGACATATCCCACCAGGGGATACCGTCTCTCCCTCCGGTCGAGACATAAAAAAACCGGCCCGTGGTTGCCCAGGGGCCGGTCGAATGAGGGTGGGTATGCTCCCTAGCCCTCCTCCTCCTCCATAAGACTAATCAAATGCCCTTGGTGTCGATGTCGCCTTCCAGGCTCGGATAGCGCACATGGTCGACCATTTCCGTGATCTCCTTGGGCGGCGCCGCGGAAATCAGGCTGCCGATGATGATGCCGAGGAAGCCGGCGGGAATGCCAAAGGTGCCGGCGGCGATCGGGTTGATGTCCCACCACAGCGACGCGTTGACGCCGAAGAACGGATAGGTCAGGTACATGTAGTAACCGCAGACGCCCAGACCCAAGCTCATGCCCAGCACCGCACCGAGATAGTTGGCGCGTTTCCAGAACACCCCGCAGACCAGCGCCGGGAAGAAGCCCGAGGCTGCCAGCGAGAAGGCCGCACCGACCAGGAACAGGATGTTGCCCGGCTTCAGGCTGGTGACGTAGGCGGCAATCAAGGCCACCACGAGCAGCAGTCCCTTCGACACCGCGATACGGCGTACCGTCGAGGCGTTCGGGTCGATCATCTTGTAGTACAAGTCGTGCGACATGGCGTTGGCGATGGTCAGCAACAGGCCGTCAGCAGTAGACAGCGCCGCCGCCAAACCGCCGGCCGCGACGAGGCCCGAGATCACGTAGGGCAGACCCGCGATTTCCGGGGTTGCCAGCACGATCAGGTCGCCGCCGATGAGGACTTCCGCCAACTGCACGATGCCGTCCTTGTTGATGTCGGCGATGTTCATCAGCGTCTTGTCCACCGTGGACCAGTTGCTGACCCAGGCCGGTAGCGCCGAGAAGCTCGATCCCACCAGATTGCTGTACACCTCGTACTTGGCCAGAATGGCCAGGGCCGGTGCCGTGAAGTAGAGCAGGAAGATGAAGAACAGGCCCCAGAACACCGACTGGCGAGCTTCCTTCACCGATGGCGTGGTGTAGTAGCGCATCAGGATGTGCGGCAGGGCGGCGGTGCCGATCATCAGGCAGGCGATCAGCGCGAGGAAGTTCTTCTTCGCAATGCCGCGGTTCTTCTCGATCTCTTCCGGCGTCTTGCCACCCACTGCAAAAGCTTCGGCGTGGGCCTTGACCGGTGCGGCGCGAGCGCCGACGCCCTTCTCGGCAGTCCATGCCTTCTTGGCAGCCGCAGCATCGGCCGGGAAGTCCTTGACGGCCTTCTCCGCGGCTTCGATCGCCTTCGCATCCGGTGCTGCTTCAGCCTTCAGCGCGGCAACCTTATCCGCCAGCTTCTGCTTTTCGGCGGCGAGGAAAGCCGGGCCTTCCTTCTCCAGACCGGCCAGCTTCGCGGTCGCAGCAGCCGCACGCTCACGGAAAATGGCGCGTACCGACTCTTCCTTGGCGCCCTTGGGCGTGGCCTTGTCGTTGAACTCCTTTTCCAGCGCCGTGACCTTGGGCAGGGCCGAGGTATAGGCGGAGATCTGCGGGATCGGGATGCCAGTATGCTTCACCGACAGCCACACCACCGGGATCATGTAGGCCACGATCAGGATGATGTACTGGGCCACCTGGGTCCAGGTCACCGCCTTCATGCCGCCGAGGAAGGAACACACCAGGATGCCGGCCAGACCGACGAAGACGCCGACCTGGAATTCGAGGCCGGTGAAGCGGCTGGTGATGATGCCGACGCCGTAGATCTGCGCAATCACGTAGGTGAAGGAACAGACGATGGCCGCAATCACGCCGATGAAGCGCGGCAAGTGACCGCCGAAGCGCGCGCCGAGGAAGTCCGGAATCGTGAATTGACCGAACTTGCGCAGGTAGGGCGCCAGCAGGATCGCCACCAGGCAGTAACCGCCGGTCCAGCCCAGCACGAAGGCGAGGCCGTCGTAGCCGGACAGGTACAGGGTGCCGGCCATGCCGATGAAGCTGGCGGCGGACATCCAGTCGGCGCCGGTCGCCATGCCGTTGAACAGCGCGGGCACGCGGCGGCCGGCGACGTAGTACTCGCCGATTTCCGCCGTCTTCGACATGAAGCCGATGCCGGCATACAGGGAGATGGTGGCGAACAGGAAGATGTAGCCGAGGATCTTGTTCGGCACGCCCAGCTGTTCGAGAATACCGACGAGAATGACGAAGCTAACGAAGCCGCCGGTGTAGAAGGTGTAGTACTTCTTCAGGTTGGCGGCGAATTGCGATTGGGTGATTTGTCCGGACATGTCAGTCGAGCTCCCCTTCATGGACGCCGTATTCGTGGTCCAGGTTGTTCATGTAGTGGGCGTAATACCAGATGATCGCGACGTAAATGATCAATGAGCCTTGCGCCGACATGTAGAAGCCCAGGGGGCCGATGAAGTTGATTTCGTTCAGCTCGCGGGCAAACCAGCCCATGACGAACGTGACCACGAACCAGAGGACAAGCAAGATGCTGCTTATCTTCAGGTTGATGTTCCAGTACTGCTTATGCTTCTCAGTGAGTTGCATCTGGCACTCCTCCTTTATTGGTATGCGGCGAACCGGATCAATTCGCCGTTCCTGTGGCACACGCCGGGATTCCCCTGTGTCGCGTGCCGTTTTTATCCCCGGAGCAGTACCAACGTTATAGATGACCAACGCCAAATGCCCCAAGATGCCGGCATTGTCCGCCGAGTATCCTGACGGGAAGCTTACAGACCGACGGGGAAGTTTCCGCCAGGCGGATTTTGCGGCACTGCAGCACGCCGACCCGCTGCATTCTGCCGCTCCGGAAAGCTGACCCGAAACAGGCTGCCACGGCCCTTGGTTCCCGGCAACAGCTCGATCCGCGCCTGATGCAGCTCGGCAATCTCGGCGGCGATCGGCAGGCCCAGTCCGCTGCCATCCACATCGGTGCCGAGCACGCGATAAAAGCGCTCGAACACGTTGGCGCTTTCCTCCACCGGAATACCGATGCCGTCGTCATCGACCTCGACCACAGGCCGGCCACCGCCGCGCACGCGCAGGGTGACGCAACCATGCCGCGGGGTGTACTTGATCGCGTTGTCGACCAGGTTGGCCAGCAGTTCGCGCAGCAGCAAGGGTACGCCCGAGACCATCAAGGGAGCGCCGTTGCCCTCGAATCCGAGGTCGATCTGTTTCGCCAGCGCACGCACCACCCATTCGCCGGCGATGTCGCGCGCCAGGGCGTCGAGGTCGAGCGGAACCACGCGGTGCAGCTTTTCGTGACTGGCCTCGGCGCGCGCCAGGATCAGCAACTGGTTGATCAGGTGCGAAGCGCGATCGGTGCTTTCGGCAATCAGTTGCAGGGCATGGTGCATCTGTGCCGGATCGGTTTCCGAGAGCGCGATCTCGGTCTGCGTCTTGAGCCCGGTCAGCGGGGTTCGCATCTGGTGTGCGGCCTGGGCGATGAAACGCTGCTGTGCCTGGAGATTGTCTTCCAGCCGTCCCATCATTTCATTGAAGGCGACCACCAGCGGGCGCACCTCGTCCGGTACCGGATAAACCGGTATCGGCGACAGATCCGTGGGCCGACGGCGGCGAATCCGGTCGCGCAATTTGTGCAGCGGCGCAATGCCGCGCGTGAGGCCCAGATAGACCAGGATCACCGCCAGCGGGATGATGGCGAATTGCGGCAGCAGCACACCGGAAATAATCCGCGAAGCGAGCTCCTCGCGCTTGCGCAGGGTTTCCGCCACCTGCACCACGACGGGCGACAAGCCGCTCTTTACCGGGATGAAGGCATAGGCGATGCGCACGTTGTCGGCTTCGATACGGTCGTCGCGGAACAAGACCTTGCGCGCCTCCACCTGCAGTGGCAAGTTGGGCCAGGGTATTTCCCGGTCGCCGTGAAGCAGCTTGCTGTTGGGGCCAACCACCTGATAGAACAATACATCGTTGTCTTCGGCATGCAGCAGGGTGCGCGCCGACGCCGGCAGGTTGACGGTGACCCGGTCGCCGTCGATGCTCACCAGACGCATGATCGACGCGACGTTGTCGGCCAGCGCCTGGTCGTAGGGCTGGTTGGCGATGTAGCTGGCAACGTGGTTGGTGGCGGCAATCGATATCGGCCACAGCAGGAGCAATGGCGCCAGCATCCAGTCGAGAATTTCGCCGAACAGCGAATTCGGGTATTCGTTGTGCTGGAAAGGATTCGAATCGCGCAACGCCTTCGCCACGGGCGCCGCGGCGGCGTCAGGCTCTGTCATCGGCGGCAGCGGCAGGATCGGATGGCTTCTCCAGGCAATAGCCAAGGCCGCGCACCGTGGTGATGCGGGCGCCGCCCGGTTCCAGCTTCTTGCGCAGGCGATGGATATAGACTTCGATGGCGTTATTGCTGACTTCCTCGCCCCAGCTGCAGAGCTGGTCGACCAATTGGTCCTTGCCCACCAGGCGCCCGGCGCGCAGCAGCAGAATCTCCAGCAGCGCCAGTTCGCGCGCCGAAAGCTCGACGATCTCGCCGTTGAGGCGGGCCATGCGCTCCGACTGGTCGTAGGACAAGCCGCCGACCTCGATCAGCGTCGGATTGCCGGTGCCGCGCCGGGTAAGCGCCCGGGCCCGCGCAAACAGCTCCGGCAGGGCGAAGGGCTTGGTCAGGTAATCGTCGGCGCCCGCATCGAGCCCGCGCACCCGGTCTTCAACGCCATCCTGGGCCGTCAGCACCAGCACCGGCATGGTCAGCTTGCGCGCACGCAGGCGCTTGAGGACTTCGATGCCCGACAGGCGCGGCAAACCCAGATCGAGGATCAGCAGGTCGTATTGCTGTGACAGCAGGGCCGTATCGGCATCGGCGCCGTTATTGACATGGTCGACCGCGTAACCGGATTTGCGCAGGGCGGCGACAAGGCCCTGGGAAATGATGCGGTCGTCCTCTGCAAGCAATACTCTCATCGTGGCCTCGTGAAACAGGATTTGGTGCGGCGTTCAGTGCAAAGTTTCGGTGGAGGCCAAGGCCCGCTCGATGCGCCTCAAGCGCTGCGGCCGAAACCGAATCCCCGTCGAGCTTGCCGCAGATCAGGCCTAGGGCAAGCGGGCGCTGACACCGGCCCAGAAATCATCGGCCTTTTTCTTTCCTGCCATGCCTTGCACGACCTGACGACATTTTTCGAGTCTTGCGGTGAGTTCCGCCACGTTCGTGCATTTTTCGACCAGCACGGTCAGATCGTCGGCTCCCGGCCCCAGATACGTGACCAGGGAGCGACAGGCAAAGCGCGAGGCCGATATCAGCGAAACCTCGACCGGCGGAGCGCCGGGTGCCGCAGCAGGCGGCGCGGCTGCGGACGCCGCGGGCGCGGCGCTTGCGGCGACCGGCTGGGCGCCGGGAGCGATCTCGATATAACCGTCGGCGAGCAGGTTGTTGAGTATGCCTTCGCTGGTCGGGTGGGAATTCTTTGCCAGCAACTCGCGACGCGTGGTCTTGTCGTCGACCATGATCAGCATGGTCCGCTCCCGCAGGCCGAGTTTGTTCGCGCGCGTGGCGATCTCGGTTCTTCCTTTTTCGGTTTTGCGATAAATGCCCTCGCTACCCATGGAACTCCTCCTAGGAATACAGGCGATTTCAAATGATAGCGTGTCCGCCGCCGTGCCGGGGACTGTTTTGCGCGTCGCGGCCCCAGGCGTAAGTGCCAAGTAAGCTGACTCCCCGATAGTCGCGCCTCCCGAAGCCGGGGATACGCGTTTGCCGCATCGACGCGAATCAACCCCGGCTCGATGTGCATTTCAATTTGGAGGACAAATCAATGCAACACAAGCACGACGTCAAAGGCTATTGGAGCGCGACGCTGGGCCTCTTGACCAAGATCCTGATCGTCTGGTTCCTGGTCTCGTTCGGCGCCGGCATCCTGTTCGCCGACATGCTCAACGGCATCAGTCTAGGCGGCTATCCGCTGGGATTCTGGTTTGCCCACCAAGGTTCGATGTACATCTTTATCGCGCTGATTTTCTGGTACGGCAAGAAGATGGGCGACATTGATCGCGAATTCGACGTTCACGAAGACTAAGGAAGCCTAAATGGATCTGCAAACAACAATTTACCTGATGGTCGGCTTGAGCTTCGCGCTGTACATCGGCATCGCGATCTGGGCCCGCGCGGGTTCCACGAGCGAGTTCTACGCCGCGGGCGGCAGTGTGCCCCCGGTGCTGAACGGCATGGCCACCGCCGCCGACTGGATGTCGGCGGCATCCTTCATCTCCATGGCTGGCCTGATCGCCAACATGGGTTACGGCGGCGGCCTGTTTCTGATGGGCTGGACCGGCGGCTACGTGCTGCTGGCGATGCTGCTGGCGCCCTATCTGCGCAAGTTCGGCAAGTTCACCGTACCGCAGTTCATCGGCGACCGCTTCTATTCCAAGACGGCCTCGACGGTGGCGGTACTGTGCCTGCTGACCGCTTCGCTGACCTACATCATCGGCCAGATGACCGGCGTCGGCGTCGCCTTCTCGCGCTTCCTCGGCGTATCGAGCGAAACCGGCATCTACGTCGGCATGGCGATCGTGTTCGCCTACGCCGTGTTCGGCGGCATGAAGGGCATCACCTACACCCAGGTCGCCCAGTACTGTGTGCTGATTGCGGCCTACATCGTGCCGGCCGTGTTCATCTCGATGCACCTGACGGGTGTGCCGATCCCGCAACTGGGCCTGGGCGCCACCATGAGCGGCAGCGACGTTTCGCTGCTGGCCCGCCTCGACCAGGTTGTCGTCGAGCTCGGCTTCGGCAAGTACACGACCACGACAGCCGGCAGCACGCTGAACATGTTCGTCTACACCCTGTCGCTGATGATCGGTACCGCCGGTCTGCCGCACGTCATCATGCGCTTCTTCACCGTGCCGACCGTGGCTGCCGCACGCAGCTCGGCGGGCTGGGCGCTGGTCTTCATCGCACTGCTGTACACGACCGCTCCGGCAGTCGCCGCGATGGCCAAGCTCAACCTGCACGGCACGGTCAACACCGCGGTTGCCAAGGGTGGCGATCTGTACGCGCCAGAAGCCAGCATCAAGGCCGACCAGCGTCCGGACTGGATGAAGCGCTGGGAAAAGACCGGCCTGCTGAAGTTCACCGACAAGAACGGCGACGGCCGCATCCAGTACTACAACGATGCGACCAAGAACCCGGAAGCCAAGGCCAAGGCCGAAACGGCCGGCTGGAAGGGCAACGAGCTCGAGGTTAACGCCGACATCATCGTGCTGGCCAATCCGGAAATCGCGCTGCTGCCGAACTGGGTTATCGCCCTGGTGGCCGCCGGTGGTCTGGCTGCCGCGCTGTCGACTGCTGCCGGTCTGCTGATGGCCATCTCTGCCGCAATCTCGCACGACCTGGTGAAGAATGTGTTTGCCCCGAACATCAGTGAAAAGGGCGAACTCATGACGGGCAAGATCGCGATGGCGGTGTCGATCGTGGTGGCCGGTTATCTGGGTCTGAATCCACCGGGGTTTGCCGCGGGTACCGTGGCGCTCGCCTTCGGTATCGCGGCAAGTTCGCTGTTCCCGGCGATCATGATGGGCATTTTCTCCAAGAAGATGAACAAGGAAGGCGCCATCGCCGGCATGCTGGCGGGGCTCTTCGTCACCCTGTTCTACGTGTTCGCGCACAAGGGTCTGTTCTTCATCAAGGGTACCGACTTCCTGCCGGTGATCGGCGGTGCCAACAGCTTCTTCGGCATCACGCCGGAAGCTTTCGGCGCGGTGGGCGCATTGGTGAACTTCATCGTCGCCTTCGCGGTCGACAAGGTCACCAAGGAGCCGCCGGAGCACATCCAGCACATGGTCGAATCCGTGCGCATCCCGCGTGGCTCCAAGCTGGTGGACGGCTCGCACTAAGCAACTGACAGACGCGGCTGCCCCGGATCATCGGGCCAGCCAGCCAGCGGCCCCGCCAGCGTGCGGGGCCGCTGCGTTTCCGCCAATAGATTACAGTGCTACTTGGTCGGCAGCCGCCGACCAGGCCCGCAACAGGCAAGCAAGGGGTTTTGATGGTTTTTGATATCAGTGTCGCGATGACCTGGATTCTGTTTCTGGCACTGTTCCCGATCACGTTCTACTGGCTGCGCCGTGTCTGGCGCGTCGCCGTACGCAAGAACTATTCTGAGGTGGCGCTGAAGCGCGGCGAATCCCCGGCCAATCCGGCGAAATACGCGCCCTATGCCACGGCGATCAACCTGATCGGGGCCGCCGCCCTGATTTACGTCGTGCTCGGCGTGGTCAGCGGCAGTCTGGCCTATGAAACCTGGTCGGCGATTGCCGGCTCGACCATCTGGCTCAAGCTGATCCTCGACTTTGCGCTGAGCCGCCATGCGCATTTCCAGGTCAACAAGAAAAAGCCGGCCGCAGGCGCCGCGAAGAAGTAGCCCGTATCAGAGCTGGTAGTTCATTTTCAGGCGCTGCTGCAGCGCCTTAGCCTGGCGGAATGCCTCCTTCAGAATCCGGCGGTCGAGCTGATTGAGGCGGCCGATGAAAATCCGGTTGTCGCCGGGCCGTCCCTCACCGGCTTCCAGATGCTGGTGACGCAGGCGCAATAGCTGGATGTAATGGAAGGCGTCGATCAGGCTATCCACGCTGTCGCCGCCCGGCAATTTTTCCGTGTGCCGCAGGCGCGTGACGGTCGACGCGGCATCGACGCCGTGGGCCAGCGCGAGCACCCGCGCGGCATCGACGAACAGCCGTGCGCCAAATTTCTTGAGGTCGATGTAGGCCTTGCCCTGCTCGTCGCTCTCGGTGACGAAGTCGCGGATCATGCCCAGCGGCGGGGCGACCGTCAGCGCGTTCTGCGCCAGCATGCGCTGGAAGGCCGAATTCGCCATGCTCAGGCCGAACAGATGCTCGTGCATGCGCGCGGCGAGGTCCCGCTTGCCGTAGATCGCGCGAAAGTCGAAGAAGATCGTGGCATTGAGCAGCGCCTCGGGCTGGGGCGAACGTATCCAGTGGCTGAACTTCTGCCGCCATTCGTCGAGCGTCAGGCACCAGTCGGCGTTGCCGGCCATGATGTTGCCCTTGCACAGGGGAAAGCCGCAGCGGTCGAGATCCTGATTGACGTCCTGGGCGAAGGCCAGCAGGCGCGCGCGCAAGGCGTCGCGCCGAGACGCATCGGCGGCCAGGAAAACGATGCCGTTGTCCTGGTCGGTGGCCAGCGTCTGTTCTTCGCGGCCTTCCGAGCCGAAGGCCAGCCACGCCCACTCGATGTCGTCGAGGGCATGGCGGCGCAGGTTCAATTCGAGGATGCGCCCGGTCACCGCATCGTTGAGCGTCGAGATGTATTGCGTCATCTGCTCGGCGCCGACCCCCTGCGCCAGCAGGTTGAAGGCCGATTGCTGCACGTCGCGCAGGGCCGGCTGCAATGCGGCGACGTCCTCGGCGGACTCGATCGCCCGCCGCATCTGGCCGACGCCGACGCGCTGCAGGGCGAACAGGTCGCGCTCCGAAATCACTCCCGAAAGCCGCCCGGCCGAATCGACCAGCAGCAGATGGCGAATGCCGCGCGAAGCCATGGCAAATATGGCGTCATAGGCGGTTGCGGTATTCGGCAAGGTGGCAGGATCGGCGGACATCACCGCACTGAGCGGTTGTTGCAGCGACATCCGGCCCAGTACCACGCGCCGCACCACGTCGGACTGTGTCATCAGCCCGGTCGGTACGCCGTCGCCATCGACCGCAACCACCGAACCGATCTTGTGTTCGCCCATGATCTCGACCGCGCGCAGAATCGGCGTTGCCGCGTTGACGGAAATCGGGGGGCGCTTGATCAAGTCGATCAGCCGGGTATTGAGCGACTACGTCGCGTTGGCCTGCTGCGCAAAATGCGCCTGCAACTGCTGCCGCGACTGGCTCACCAGGGACGCCAGATAGCCCGTGCAATGTCGACTGAAGGCCGGGCTCAGCGCCAGCAACTGGTGGAAGGCGGCAGCCGGCAGCAGCCAGGCCTCGACCTCGGTCAGCGCCGTATAGACATTGGCCGACGCGCGGCGGCCGGAGAGCGCACCGATCGGAAAGCATTCGCCGACCGCGAGCGTCAGCTCGGTCTCGCCCGCAGCGCCGGCGGCGCCGGCCGAAACGGCCTGGACCTTGCCGCGGGCGATGATGAACATCGCATGCGCCGCGCCCTGCTCGGGCGACACCAGCACGGCGCCGGCGGGGAATAACGCTGGGTGCAGGTGCTGGTCGAGAAAACTCAGCGCCTCGGGCTCGAAACGGTCGAAGGGTGGGTGGAGGCGCAGGGTTTCTGCAACAGACGGAGCAGTCATCGTCGACGGGCAATAGGCTTGAAGGAAGCCCGATTCTAATAGAGTCGCGCCGCACCGCAACATGCGCACCGCATGCCAACGCCGTCCCGCCAGCGTCAACTTTCGCCGCACCAAAACAAAATCCCCGACGCTGAAACAGCGCCGGGGACTCTGAATACTGCGATTCCAATAGGAAGGTGGGTAACGGGAGGAAACGTGGGTTTCCTCCTGTTCCTTGCTACTGGAGAATGGACATTACATGTCCATGCCGCCCATACCGCCCATGCCGCCCATGCCACCCATGCCGCCCATACCGCCGCCGGCCGGCTTGTCTTCGACCAGCTCGGCCACCATGCAGTCGGTGGTCAGCATCAGGCCGGCCACTGAAGCGGCGTTCTGCAGCGCGGTGCGCGTGACCTTGGTCGGGTCCAGCACGCCCATCGCCACCATGTCGCCGTATTCGCCGGTCGCGGCGTTGTAGCCGAAGTTGCCCTTGCCTTCGAGCACCTTGTTGATCACCACGGACGGCTCGTCGCCGGCATTCGCGGCGATTTCGCGCAGCGGCTGCTCCAGGGCGCGCAGCACGATCTTGATGCCGGCGTCCTGTTCGTGGTTGTCGCCCTTGAGCGAAATCGCGGCGCGGGCGCGCAGCAGGGCCACGCCGCCGCCGGCGACGATGCCTTCTTCAACGGCGGCACGCGTGGCGTGCAGCGCGTCTTCGACGCGGGCCTTCTTTTCCTTCATTTCCATTTCGGTGGCGGCGCCGACCTTGATCAGCGCAACGCCGCCTGCCAGCTTGGCGACGCGCTCCTGCAGCTTTTCCTTGTCGTAGTCGCTGCTGGCTTCCTCGATCTGGGCGCGGATCTGCGTGACGCGGCCCTTGATCGCGTCTTCGGCGCCGGCGCCGTCGATCAGCGTGGTGTTTTCCTTGGCGACTTCGACGCGCTTGGCCTGGCCCAGGTCCTTCAGGGTGGCTTTTTCCAGCGTCAGACCGACTTCCTCGGCGATCACCGTGCCGCCGGTCAGGATGGCGATGTCTTCGAGCATGGCCTTGCGACGATCGCCGAAGCCCGGGGCCTTGACGGCGACGGTCTTGAGGATGCCGCGGATGTTGTTCACCACCAGGGTGGCCAGCGCTTCGCCATCGACGTCTTCGGCGACGATCAAGAGCGGACGGCCGGCCTTGGCGACTTGCTCGAGTACCGGCAGCAGGTCGCGGATGTTGGAGATCTTCTTGTCGTGGAGCAGGACGAAGGGATTGTCCAGAATCGCGATTTGCTTGTCCGGGTTGTTGATGAAGTAGGGCGACAGGTAGCCGCGATCGAACTGCATGCCTTCGACCACTTCGAGTTCGCTTTCCAGCGACTTGCCGTCTTCGACGGTGATCACGCCTTCCTTGCCGACCTTGTCCATCGCATCGGCGATGATCTTGCCGATATCGGCGTCGGCGTTGGCCGAGATCGAGCCGACCTGGGCGATTTCCTGGGTGGTGGTGCAGGGGCGGGAAATCTTCTTCAGCTCTTCGACGACGGCGATCACGGCCTTGTCGATGCCGCGCTTCAGATCCATCGGGTTCATGCCGGCGGCAACGAACTTCATGCCTTCGCGGACGATCGACTGGGCCAGCACGGTGGCGGTGGTGGTGCCGTCACCGGCGACGTCGGAGGTCTTGGAAGCGACTTCCTTGACCATCTGCGCGCCCATGTTCTCGAACTTGTCCTTCAGCTCGATTTCCTTGGCGACCGAAACACCATCCTTGGTGATGGTCGGGGCGCCGAAGGAGCGCTCCAGAATTACATTGCGACCCTTGGGGCCGAGGGTCACCTTGACTGCGTCGGCGAGAATATTGACGCCACGAACCATGCGCTGACGAGCGGAGTCGCCGAATTGAACTTCTTTAGCTGCCATTATTTAATCTCCTTGAATTCTGTGTCTAATTAGAGCTCGACTACGCCCATGATGTCTTCTTCACGCATGACCAGCAGTTCGTCGCCATCGACCTTGACGGTCTGGCCGGAGTACTTGCCGAACAGCACGCGATCGCCGACCTTGAGCGACATCGGGCGAACTTTGCCATCGTCCTGAATCTTGCCGTTGCCGACAGCCTTGACTTCACCTTGATCGGGCTTTTCCGCGGCGTTGTCGGGAATGACGATGCCGGACGCGGTTCTCTTCTCTTCTTCAAGGCGCTTGACGATTACGCGATCATGCAAGGGACGGATTTTCATGGGGTGATCTCCTCTTAAACTGAGTTGGAACAGAAATGAGCAGCCGCGGCCGGGCCGCAGGGCTGAATCGGGCAGAGGGCCTTGATTGGCACTCATCGCCAGCGAGTGCTAATAATAGGGGCTTATGGGCCGTTCTTCAAGGGGTTCCCGAATAAATCTGCCTTACTTATGATTCGCCGGGCGCGATCCGCCGCGTCCTTGAACAGGCCGGCGAATACGCAAAAATGAAAAATCGATTCCCCCTGGGAGCATCCTTGGTTAAAGTCCCTAACGCTAACCGGGGCGATCATGCCCTGTCGCCCCGTCACCTGGACGGGTTTCGGTCAGAAAGAGGTATGCAATGAGCTTGCGCAGGGAACTCATCTTCGTACTTGCCATTCTTGTAATCGCCACGCTGGTCGCCAACGGCTTCAGCTTCTATATGGTGTCCAGTCTCGGCGAGGCCGCGCAGAAGGTCGATGCGGGCCTTGCCGCCCGCGCCGCCGATGCGCGGCTTTGGATGGGCGTGGTCACCGTACTTGCCTCGATTTGCGGATTTGCCGCTTTCCTGATGCTGGTGCGGATGCTGCTGCGCCTGTTGGGCGGCGAACCGCAGTACGCGGCAGGCGTGGTGCGGCGCATCTCGGAGGGCGACCTGGCCTTCAAGATCGAAGTCGGCGCCGACGGCAGCCTGCTGGGGGGAATTGCCGCCATGCAGGCCAGCCTGCGCGAAATGGCGAGCCAGATTCGAATGGCGGCGGAACGGCTCAACGGCGGCGCCGATCGCATGCGCGCCACCACCGGCAGCATCAGCCGCGGCAACGATCAGCAGTGCGCGACAGTGATCGAGACGACAGCCACCATAGGCAACGCCGAGGGCATCGTGCGCCGCGTCGCCGACAGCGCCGCGGAGGTCCGCGAGCTGTCCGCGGCGAGCATGAGCCGCATGCGGGAGGGCAACGAAAGCCTGTCGCGCCTGATCGGCGAGATCGACAGCGTGGAAAGTTCCGTGGATGAGATCTCCCGCACCGCCGATGCGTTCATCGAAAGCACCCTGGCCATCGCGGGGATGACCCAGGAGGTCCGCGACATTGCCGACCAGACCAATCTGCTGGCCCTGAATGCAGCCATCGAAGCCGCGCGGGCGGGCGAACAGGGACGCGGCTTCGCGGTGGTCGCCGACGAGGTGCGCAAGCTTGCCGAAAAATCGGCTCTGACGGCAACCGAGATCAACAAGGTGACCGCCGCCCTGAAAGACAAGTCGACCATCGTCGAGCGCGCCATCGAACACGGCAGGGACGCGCTGCGCTCATCGCAGGAGTATCTGGAAAAGGTGGCGGAAGGCCTCGGCGAGGCCAACCAGGCGGCGCAGCGTACCACCCAGGGCATGGAAGAAATCTCGTCTTCGGTCATCGAGCAAACCGCGGCCAGCACGGAGATCGGCAACAATGTCGAACGCATGGCCCGCGTCGCGCGGGAAATCAGCATACCGATCGGCCATGCCGAGCAGGAGGGGCTGCAGCTGCAGGCGCTGGCGGCCGAACTGAATGGGATGCTGAACCGCTTCAAGTTGTAGCCGGGGCTGCGCCGGGCCGGCGCTCTCGCGGCCAGCGGCCGCGATGCTGCCGGATCGTTGAGATCGCAAGTAAGATTGCCGCACTTCAACCTTGCGCAGAAAGAGCCCCATGAGCGTCCTGATCCTCGGCCTGGCGCTGTTCCTCGGCGCCCATTCGGTGCGCATCTTCGCCGGCGGCTGGCGCGATGCGCAGCTCGCCCGGCTGGGCGAGGCGCGCTGGAAAGGCGTGTTCTCGCTCCTCTCCGCCACCGGTCTGGGCCTGATCGTCTGGGGTTATGCCTTGGCGCGCGCCGAGGCGCCGATACTGTGGACCAGCCCGCCCTGGACGCGGCACCTGGCCGCCCTGCTGACGCTGCCGGCCTTCGTCCTGCTGGTGGCCGCCTACCTGCCGGGCAGCCACATCAAGGCCGGGCTCGGCCATCCGATGGTGGCGGGGGTCAAGCTGTGGGCGCTGGCGCATCTGCTGGCCAACGGCGGCCTGGCCGACGTCGCGCTGTTCGGCGCCTTCCTGGTCTGGGCGGTCGCCGATTTCGCCGCGGCGCGGCGGCGCGATCGCATCGCCGGCACCACCTATGCCGTCTGCTGCTGGACGCGCGACGCCAGCGTGACTGCGATCGGCCTGCTGGCGTGGACGCTGTTTGCGCTCTGGGGCCACGCCTGGCTGATCGGCGCCAGGCCCTTCGGCGTCTAGACCTCGAAGGCCTCGCCGGTGGCGAAGAAACGGCCGCCGGCCTGGTAGTGGATGCTGCGCCGCGCGTCGTCGGCAAACTGCCAGCGCCCATTGGCGAAGGCTTCCGGATCGGCCCAGGCGGCGACCACCTGAGCGAGGAACAGATCGTAAGTCTGCTGAATGTGCGGCTCGGCAATCACCCGGCATTCGAGCCAGGCCAGGCAGCCCTCGATCAGCGGCGCGCCGACGACGCTGGCCGCCGCAGCGCCAACGGCAACTCTTGAAAACTTGTCGATCTCGCGCCCCGATTGCGTGCCGACCGCCAGCGTCATGGCGGCCTGCTGCCTGGCGGGCACGTTGAGCACGAACTCGCCCGAGGCCTCGACCAGCTCGCGCGTCAGCGTGGCTTTGTCGATCACCACGGCGACCTTGGGCGGATCGAAATCCAGCGCCATGTTCCAGGCCGCGGCCATGACGTTGCGCCTGCCGCCGTGCGCGCTGGAGACCAGCACGGTCGGGCCGTGGTTGAGCAGCAGATAGGCTTTCGCCAGCGGTACGGCGATGCGGCCAGTCATACTGCATTTTCCGCGGCGGCGCGGCGTGCGGCGAAATCGACGAACCACTGCAGGCTGCCGGGATTGGCCATGGCGTCGGGATTGGCGATCTTTTCCAGGGCATGGCCGAGCAGCAGCTTCTTCACCGGCAGCTCCATCTTCTTGCCCGACAGCGTGCGCGGAATCTCGGCGATGTGGAAGATCTCGTTGGGCACGTGGCGCGCCGACAGCGCGAGCTTGATGCGCTCCTTCAGCGTGGCTGCGAGCTGCGGCGTCAGTTCCTGGCCGGGACGCAGCACGACGAACAGCGGCATCCAGGATTCGCGGCCGAGAAATTCGAGGTCGACCACCAGGCTGTCGAGGATCTCGGGCAGCTCCTCGACGGCGCGATACAGCTCGCTGGTGCCCATGCGGATGCCATGGCGGTTGATGGTCGCATCCGAGCGCCCGTAGATGATCGCGCCGCCGCGCGGCGTGATGCGCAACCAGTCGCCGTGGCGCCAGATGCCGGGGTACATGTCGAAGTAGCTCGCGCGGTAGCGGCGGTCTTCCGCATCGTTCCAGAAGCGCAGCGGCATCGAGGGCATCGGTGCGCTGCAGACCAGCTCACCGACTTCGTCGATCAACGGCTTGCCGGCTTCGTCCCAGGCTTCGACGCGGGCACCGAGGCAGCGGCATTGCATCTCGCCGAGGTACACCGGCAGCGTCGGCACGCCGCCGACGAAGCAGCCGGCGAAATCGGTGCCGCCCGAAATCGCGTTGAGCCAGAGGTCGGGCCGTACGTGGTCGTAGATCCACTGGTAGCCCTCGGGCGGCAGCGGCGAGCCGGTGGAACCGACGGCGCGCAGGCGCGACAGGTCGGCGACCTGGTTCGGTTCGACGTGTGCCTTCAGGCAGGACAGGAAGAAAGCCGCGCCGGCGCCGAAAAACGTCACGCTGGTTTCGCCGACGAAGCGCCACAGCGCGTTCCAGTCCGGCCAGCCGGGGTTGCCATCGTAGATGCAGATGGTGCTGCCTATCAGCAGGCCCGTCAGTTGGCAATTCCACATGATCCAGCCGCTGCTGGAAAACCAGTGGAAGCGGTCCTCGGGACCGAGGTCGAGGTGGAAGGCGCCGAGCTTGACGTGCTCGACGACGATGCCGCCGTGGCAATGCACGATGGGTTTCGGCAGGCCCGTGGTGCCCGAGGAATACACCACCCACAGCGGATGATCGAAGGGCACGTGCTCTACTGCCAGCGGCGCATTGCCGGCGGTCGCAACCGCCCAGGCGCTGCAGTTGGCGAATTCGCCGGGATCGGCCGCGGCGTCGAGGCTGGGCAGCAGCACCAGGTGGTCGATGCTCGGCAGCTCCGCCAGCAGTTCATGGATCAGCTCGCGCCTGTCATAAGCCTTGCCGCCGTAACGGTAGCCGTCGACCGCGATCAGCACCTTGGGCGCGATCTGGCGGAAACGGTCGAGCACGGCGATGCGCCCCATGTCGGGCGAGCAGGCCGACCAGATCGCGCCGATGCTGGCCACTGCGAGGAAGGCGACCACGGTTTCGGGAATGTTGGGCAGGTAGGCGACGACGCGGTCGCCACGCGCCACGCCCATGCCGCGCAGGTTGGCGGCGAGGGCGCCGACCTGGCGCTGCAACTCGGCCCAGCTCAATTCGCACTGTTCGCCGGCTTCGTTGCGCGCAACGATGGCCGGGCGCAGCGCCGTGGCATGACGCAAGACCTGGTCGACGTAGTTCATGGTGACGCCGGGAAACCATTGCGCACCGGGCATCCGCGCATCGGTCAGGACCGCCGTGCGCGGCGTTGCGGCGGGGATCGAAAAATAATCCCAGACCGCACCCCAGAAGCCTTCGAGATCTTCCACCGACCAGCGCCAGAGCGCGTCGTAGTCGGCGAAATGCATGCCGCGCTCGGCCGCCAGCCAGTCGGTGAAGGCCGTAAGCTTGGCGGCGCGTATGGTGGCGGCCGATGGCTGCCAGGCCGGATTTTCCATGCTTGTCTCCCCCTCGTTTTTGCAACTGATTCTATATGTCCGCGGCCGGGCCGGGGACGCTACCCCGGCGATATGTCCCGGCGCGAGCCAGCGACGGTATCCAGGCGATAAGATAGGGGCATGCTCAAAATATTGCTCTCCCTGGCCTGTTGGTGGTCGCTGCATGCCACCGCCGGCGACTTGCCCGCCGCCGTGGCGCAGGCGCTCGGCAGCGCCGGCATACCCGCGGCGGCAACCGCGGTCTGGGTCCGGGAAGTCGACGCGACCCGGCCGCGCCTGGCGGTCAATCCCGGTGCGAGCCTGAATCCGGCCTCGACCATGAAGCTGCTCACCACCTTTGCCGCGCTCGACCTGCTGGGGCCGGCCTATATCTGGAAAACCGAAGCTTTTGCCAACGGCATGCAGAACGGCGATGTGCTGGACGGCGATCTGCACTTGAAGGGCGGCGGCGACCCGAAGCTGACCTACGAACAGTTCGGGCGGCTGTTGCGCCAGATCCGGGCGCGCGGCATCCGCGAGATTCGCGGCGATCTGGTGCTCGACCGCAGCGCCTTTGCCATCGACGCCACCGACCCTGCCCGCTTCGACGCGCAACCGCTGCGGCCCTACAACGTCGCGCCCGATGCCCTGCTGCTCAATTTCAAGTCGGTCAGGCTGCAACTGATTCCCGATCCGGCCCGGAAAACCGTGGTGCTCGCCATGGAGCCGTCGCCGAGCAATCTCCACCTGGTCAACAAGCTCACGCTGGGCAACGGCAACGGCTGCGGCGAGTGGCGCGAACGCTTGCGCGCCGATGTCTTCAGCCACGGCCCGAACACGCGGCTGGTGCTGACCGGCGTCTATCCGGCCATTTGCGGCGAGCAGCGCTGGAGCATCGCCGTGCAGGAACACCCGCAATTCGTGCTCGGCGTCTTTCAACAGTTGTGGGCCGAACTCGGCGGCAGCTTCGCCGGCGACGTGCGCGAGGGCCCGGTGCCGGCCGAGGCGCGCGCGCTCGGCGTGCTGCCATCGGCAACTCTTGGCGAAGTGGTGCGCGACATCAACAAGTTTTCCAACAACGTCATGGCGCGCCAGGTGTTCCTGACGCTGGGCATGGAAGCCGGGCGCCGCCCCGCCGGCGCCGCCGATGCCGAGGCCGCGCTGCGCGCCTGGCTCGATGCGCGCGGCCTCGGCCTGCCCGAACTGGTGCTGGAAAACGGCGCCGGCCTGTCGCGC
>JAXMJU010000384.1:0-14030 GCA_034376265.1 Sulfuritalea sp. | reverse complement strand
TCGGCGCGGAATCGCAGCGGGCCGGCGTGCTGCTTAATCCCTACGCCGGCTATCTCGGCCGCGAGGTGATCGGCGCCTGGCGCTGGCTGGGCGAACTCGATCTCGGCGCGGCCGTGGAAATGGATGCCGCCGAAGCTTACGCGCCGCTACGCTATCTGCAGATCGCCTTCATGCTGCTGCTGGCCATGATCCTGCTGGTGTGGCTGTCCGTGTTCCTCCCGGCCGAGACCCTCGATCGCCTGCTGCGCCGCAAACCGGGGCAGCAGATCGGTCCCTACCGGGTGTTGCGCCAGATCGGCGCCGGCGCCATCAGCAATGTCTACCTTGCCGAGCACCGCATGCTCAAGCGTCCGGTGGCGCTCAAGGTGCTCAAGCCGCAGGCCTCCTCCGACGAATGGATCGCGCGTTTCGAGCGCGAGGTGCAGTCCACCAGCCTGCTGCGCCACCCCAACACCATCACCATCTACGAGTACGGCAGGGGGCCCAACGGCCTGTTCTATTACGCCATGGAATACCTGGAGGGTTTGTCGCTGGCCGACCTGGTCGAACGCTACGGCCCGGTGCCGCCCGCGCGCACCGCCTACATCCTGCGCCAGGCCTGCGCCTCGCTGTGGGAGGCACATTCCTGCGGCCTGGTGCATCGCGACATCAAGCCGCAGAACATCATGTTGTGCGAAATCTCCGGCGAGCGCGACGTCGTCAAGGTGCTCGACTTCGGCTTGGTCAAGCTGGTTTCGGGCGTTGCCACGCGCGACCTGACCGGCTCCCTGCGCATCCTCGGCACGCCGCTCTACATGTCGCCCGAACGCATACGCAATCCGGCCGACGCCGATGCGCGCGCCGACATCTACGCGCTCGGCGCGGTCGGCTTTCACCTGCTCACGGGCAGGCGCCTGTTCGAAACCGAGACCGAGCACGACCTGACTTATCACGTGCTGCACGAAGCGCCGCGGCTGGCCTCGGACTGTTCGCCCTTCGCGGTGCCGGCGGAGCTCGATGCCCTGATCGGCCGCTGCCTGGAAAAGGATCCGGCGGCGCGCCCGCAGACCATCGCCGAAATGGCCGGCGCGCTCGACGCGCTGCTGGTGCATGCGCCCTGGACGCGGCGCCAGATCGACGCCTGGTGGGAAAAGAACTGGGTCGCGGCGGACAGCCCGGAGCGACGCTTCTCGGTGACCCGGCCCTGACGCAAATCGCCGTCGCGCCAGCGCCAACTTTTAACCTGAAATACGTTCGTCAGTGCGGATGCAAACTTTCGAGCGTAGCGAGCCAATCAGTAGCCTCCCCGCGAGGGGAGGATGGGAGGGGCGGGCCCATTTGCCAGCCCGCGGCTTATCGAAACTGCAATATTTCATGATCCGGGGTGGTTCATCGGAGCCATGAGCGTCAGGCCGACGGTGGGGTGTGGCGGAAGCGCCTTCGGTACTCGCGCGGGCCGCTGCCGGTCCAGGCGCTGAAGGCGCGGTAGAAGGCCGCGGCGTCGGCAAAGCCCAGATCGGCGCCGATCCGGCTCAGGGGGCGCGCGGTCTTGGTCAGCCAGTCGGTGGCGAGTTCGCGGCGCAGGCCGTCCTTGATGGCGCGAAAACTCGTGCCCTCGTCCTCCAGGCGGCGGTGCAGGGTGCGCGGCGAGAGAAACAGGCGGCGCGCGATTACCGGCAGGGTCGGTTGCTCGGGCAGGGCCGCGCGCAGGTGTTCGCGCACACGCAAGCCGAGCGCGCGGTCGCGACGATACAGCGTGGTGATGCTGGCCGGCGCATCGACAAGAAACACCCGCAGCGCGGCTTCGTCGCGGCGCACCGGCAGCGCCAGCCATTCGGCCGGGAAGCGGGCTTCGAGGCGCGGCGCATCGAAGGTGTAGCGCGGCGCAAAGACCAGTTCGTAGTCGGCCGCGTGCAGCGGCGGCGGGTAGGGAAAGCAGACCTCGTCGAGCGGCAGCGGGTGCGCCACCAACCAGGCGGCGAGGCCATGGATCATGCGCAGCAGCCACTCGTAGGCGAACACGCGGCCGGCCGCGCCGACCGGCAGTTCCTGTTCCTCGCTGATGACGATGACGGCGGCGCGTCCGCTTTGTTCCAGTTCCACGTCGAGCTCGTCCTGCACCACATGCAGGAAGCGCGCTATGCGTTGCAGCGCTTCTTCCAGGTTTGCCGCGGACAGCGTGGCGCGGCAGAGAAACTCGAAGCTGCCGCGGCGCAAGGGCCGCGAAAACAGCGCGAAACCTTCGTCGTCGAGGCTTTCGTTGATCAGGCGATACAGCGCGGCATAGCGCGCGACGGGGATGCGGGCGCTGCGCTCGTGCAGCAGGTGCCTGGCAATTTCTGCACGGTCGAGCAAGGTCTCGGGCGCCAGCCCGGCCCGCCCAACTCCCGACAGAATGCCCATGACAAAGCCCATGGCGACCGTCGGCGGGCTTCCGGCAGACCTACGGGAGGATGGGTTGGCTCTGGGCATAATGGCAAATTATGCATAGTTATCGTCGTTTTGTGTCATGGCGGCGCCACCGTCCATTGCCTATGATGCAAGTTCTGCCGCCTGGACTGGAGTTGTCGTCATGACCGATCTCAGCATTGCCGCCAAGCTGGTGCCCTACAAGCCCAAGCACAAGGTGCGCTTCGTCACCGCCACTTCGCTGTTCGACGGCCATGACGCCTCGATCAACATCATGCGGCGCATCCTGCAGTCCACCGGCGTCGAGGTGATCCATCTCGGCCACAACCGTTCGGTCGAGGAGATCGTCAACGCGGCGCTGCAGGAAGACGCGCAAGGCATCGCGGTGTCGTCCTACCAGGGCGGCCACGTCGAGTTCTTCAAGTACATGATCGACCTGCTCAAGAGCAAGGGCGGCGCCAGCATCCAGGTCTTCGGCGGCGGCGGCGGGGTGATCGTGCCGGCCGAGATGAAGGAGTTGCACGACTACGGCGTGGCCCACCTGTATTCCGTCGAGGACGGCCAGAAGATGGGCCTGCAGGGCATGATCAACGACATGGTGGCGCGCTGCGACCTTGATCTCAGCAAGCGCGCGCCGCAGGAGCTCAAGGCGCTGGAAGTGAAGGACGGCGCGGAGCGCCTGCGCAACCTGGCGCAGATCATCACCGCACTGGAGAACGGCGCCTGGCCGGAAAAGGCGAAAAAGGCGCTGCACGACAAGGCCGCCACGCTATCGTCGGCGCCGACCGCAGTTCCCACCCTGGGCATCACCGGCACCGGCGGTGCGGGGAAAAGCTCGCTGACCGACGAGCTGATCCGCCGCTTCCGCCTCGACCAGAACGACTCTCAGAAGATTGCCGTGATTTCCATCGATCCCTCGCGCAAGCGCACCGGCGGCGCGCTCTTGGGCGACCGCATCCGCATGAACGCGATCCAGCATCCGAACATCTACATGCGCTCGCTGGCGACGCGCGACACGGGCAGCGAGATCTCCAAGGCCCTGCCCGACGTCATCGCCGCCTGCAAGGTGGCCGGCTTCGACCTGATCGTGGTCGAAACTTCGGGCATCGGCCAGGGCGACGCGGCGATCGTGCCGCTGGTCGATGTGTCCTTGTACGTCATGACGCCCGAATTCGGCGCCGCTTCGCAGCTGGAAAAGATCGACATGCTCGACTTCGCCGACTTCGTCGCGATCAACAAGTTCGACCGGCGCGGGGCCTCCGACGCGCTGCGCGACGTGCGCAAGCAGTACCAGCGCAATCGTGAACGCTTCGGCGAGCGCACCGAAGAGATGCCGGTGTTCGGCACCATGGCGGCGCGCTTCAACGACGACGGCGTCACCGCGCTGTACCAGGCACTGGCGCCGCGCCTGGCCGCACGCGGGCTGAAGTTCGGCAAGAACGTGCTGCCCGCGGTGAGCGTCAAGCATTCCTCGGCCGGCCGCGCCATCGTGCCGGCGGATCGGGTCCGTTACCTGGCCGAAATTGCCGACGCCCTGCGCGGCTATCACCGCCAGATCGCCGAACAGGCGCTGCTGGCGCGCGAACGCCAGTCGCTGAAAACCGCCAAGGCGATTTTCGAGGGCTGCGGCAAGAATGCCAAGGCGCAGTTGGCCGATTTCGATGAGCTGATCGCCTGGAAGGACGGCCAGCTCACACCCCACGTCAGGAAGCTCCTGGCGATGTGGCCGGACATGAAGAAGGCCTACGCCGGCGACGAGTACGTGGTCAAGATTCGCGACAAGGAAATCCGCACCGGCCTGATCTTTGAAACCATGTCCGGCACCAAGATCCGCAAGGTGGCGCTGCCGCGCTTCGACGACGAGGGCGAACTGCTCAAGTTCCTGATGCGCGAGAACGTGCCCGGTTCCTTCCCCTACACCGCCGGCGTGTTCGCCTTCAAGCGCGAGAACGAGGATCCGACGCGCATGTTCGCCGGCGAGGGCGACGCCTTCCGCACCAACAAGCGCTTCCTGAAAGTCTCCGAGGGCATGCCGGCCAAGCGACTGTCCACCGCCTTCGACTCGGTCACGCTGTACGGCTGCGACCCCGATCCGCGCCCGGACATCTACGGCAAGATCGGCAACTCAGGCGTCTCGATCGCCACGCTGGACGACCTCAAGGTGCTGTATTCCGGCTTCGACCTGTGCGACCCGGCAACCTCGGTGTCGATGACCATCAACGGCCCGGCGCCGATGATCCTCGCGATGTTTCTCAATGCCGCGGTCGATCAGCAGATCGAGAAATTTCACGAGCAGAACGGCCGTGACGCGACCGAGGACGAGGCCGACAAGATCCGCGCGTGGACGCTGTCATCGGTGCGCGGCACGGTGCAGGCCGACATCCTCAAGGAAGACCAGGGCCAGAACACCTGCATCTTTTCGACCGAGTTCGCACTGAAAATGATGGGCGACATCCAGGAATATTTCGTCCATCACCAGATCCGCAATTTCTACTCGGTCTCGATCTCCGGCTATCACATCGCCGAAGCCGGCGCCAACCCGATCAGCCAGCTCGCCTTCACCCTGGCCAACGGCTTCACCTACGTCGAGACCTACCTCGCGCGCGGCATGCACGTCGACGACTTCGCCGGCAACCTGAGTTTCTTCTTCAGCAATGGCATGGACCCCGAGTACTCGGTGATCGGCCGCGTCGCGCGGCGCATCTGGGCCGTGGCGATGAAGAACCGCTACGGCGCCAACGAGCGTTCGCAAAAACTCAAGTACCACATCCAGACCTCCGGCCGCAGCCTGCACGCGCAGGAAATGGATTTCAACGACATCCGTACCACCTTGCAGGCGCTGATCGCCATCTACGACAACTGCAACAGCCTGCACACCAACGCCTACGACGAAGCCATCACCACGCCCACCGAGGAAAGCGTGCGCCGCGCCATGGCGATCCAGCTCATCATCAACCGCGAGTGGGGCGTGGCGAAGAACGAGAACCCGAATCAGGGCGCCTTCATCATCGAGGAACTGACCGACCTCGTCGAGGAAGCCGTGCTCAAGGAATTCGAGGCCATCGCGTCAAGAGGCGGCGTGCTCGGCGCCATGGAAACCGGCTACCAGCGCGGCAAGATCCAGGAAGAGTCGATGCACTACGAGCACAAGAAGCACGATGGCTCCTTCCCCATCATCGGCGTCAATACCTTCCTCAATCCGCACGGCTCGGGTGTGGCCAGCGAGATCGAACTGGCGCGCTCGACCGAGGACGAAAAGCAGTCACAGCTCAAGCGCTTGGCGGATTTCCAGCAGCGCAACGCCGGCGAAGCCGAAGCCTGCCTAGCCAAACTCAAGCAGGCCGTGATCGACAACGGCAATGTTTTTGCGGTGATGATGGAAGCCGTGCGCCACTGTTCGCTGGGGCAGATAAGCAATGCCCTGTACCTGGTCGGCGGGCAGTACCGGCGCAGCATGTAAGAGTCGGCGCTCGCGGCACGGCGAGAGGGGCGCGGTAAGCGCCCCTTTCTTATTCCACAGCGTGCTGCAACAGCTTTGGCGCGATCACGGCCAGGAACTGCTTAGCCGGCTCCTTCACTTCGGGGGCCAGCAGATCAAGGAGGGAAACGTCGTTGTGCGCGGCGGCATTCAAGGCTTCGCGGAAGGGGAGTAGTTCCCCGTTCGGTACCGCTTTATCCCAAGTCTGGAGCAGGAGGTGAGCTTTGCCGAATTGGACAGCAAGCGATGCAATTCTTCCAAGGCTTGCTGCGGTATCGGTTCCGCCGAGATTGATCCTGGTGAACACCGACGTGGCGAGGCTTGACCAGTCTGAATTTTTGTCGGCAATGACGATTGCGAGCGCATCCAGTTCGATGTCGGCGGGTATGCCTTCTGTCGTGAGAGCCCTTTCGGCTGCCTGAGCCGCTTGACCTGGCTCGCGTTTGAGAGCGAGCACGCAAGCCAGTAGAAACCAGACGAGGAATCCTTCTTCGTCGTAAGCCAACATAGAGCGACAGTTTTGTTCCAAATCCGCGTAGTTGGTTTTCTTGCTAATCAGTTGTTTCGACCGGGCAAGGGCGGCCAAATAGGGTTCGCTCCATCGGAGTGCGAGAGCCTCTGCTCCCTCTTTGTCCGAGAGTGATTTTAGGAGGCCACTCTGTATTGCCTTGGCGAGAAGGCGGGCCGCCTTGGGGCCGAATTTCGAAATCGCACGTTTCGCTGAGTCCTTTAGTAGGGCATCAATTACATCTGAGAAGTTGTTCTGAGCTCGAGTACTTTCCGCGGCGATTATTTTTTCCACGAGTTCGCTATCAAAGATTGCCGATTCCATCCACTCGCGCGTTGGGCTGTCAGATGGCAGTGTGTCGACCGTTTGTTTGAACTGGCGACCGATCTCGATTTGTTGCCGACGTGTCTCGATATCGTGTTCCGCACCGTCCAGATCGAACAATTCGGCAATAGCCCCTTCTCCTCGATGGTCGATCAGTAGTTCAAGCGCGCAGTCAGTCAATGCCCTTTTGAATATCGGGTCGTCCAAGGCATCGCTGAGCGCAACCATAGTTTCGGCATCGCGCACGTCTTCGGTGGGCTTGCCCATCCGGAGTCTGGCCATGGTTTGGAGTTCCTCGTTGCTATAGAGCCCCCGTAGGCACTCGACCAGCCAGATCAATCGCCTCCGCAGCCGGCGGCTGGTGCGCATCAAATACCAGATATTGAAGAAGCGCTCGCCGATCTGGAAGTTGAGCCGCTTGCTCTTGGGTGCTTTGACGCGTTCGACGATGCCGGCGCCTATCAGCCGGTCGAGTTGGGCGGA
Organism: Sulfuritalea sp.; assembly: GCA_034376265.1. Taxonomy (GTDB): domain Bacteria; phylum Pseudomonadota; class Gammaproteobacteria; order Burkholderiales; family Rhodocyclaceae; genus Sulfuritalea. The sequence goes on along the minus strand of JAXMJU010000384.1, from coordinate 6,849 downwards.
GACGAGGTTGACCTTCCAGCCGAGTTGTTTGGTCAGCACGGCAGCACTGGCCGGGTGCCAATGCAGCGCGAGCTTGTCCAGCAGTTGTTGCGACTGCGGCGGCAGTTCCTCGAAGCGTGACTTGTAGAGCGGCGTGACTTCGTCGAGCAGACCTTCGAGGTCGGAGCGCACGTCGCCGTCGATGCCCTTGAGCAGCACGCCGTAGAGCAGCACGGCGGTGCGCGGGTTGCCGCCGGTCAGCGTGTGCAGCACGCGCAGACGCGCCGGGTCGGCGTCGATGCGTTCGACGATGTGTTCGGCCTTGTTGAGGCGGGCGAGGTTGACGATGGTTTCGCGCATCTCGGCTTCGCTCAGGCCGCGCAACTCGTCGATCTTGAAGAAGTCGTAGAAGGCCGCCTTGTAGTTGTAGGTGTCTTCGAGCACCTTTGCGCTGGCGCCGACGATTAGGATTTCCGGGTGCGCCTGCAGGGCCTCGCGCAGTTTCCAGTCTTCGTTCTTGATTCGGTCAAAGACCAGGTCGACGTTGTCGACCAGCAGCAACAGGCGGCGTTGCAGCGTGCCGGCGGTGCGCAGCAGGGCGCCGAGCGCTCCTTCGCCATCCTTGCGGTCGAGTTGCTCGACCTCGGCATCGAGCCGTAGGGACTCGGCAATCTGGCCGCGCGATTCGAGCAGGTCGGAGAGCGCGTCGAGGCAGTTGAGCCAGAAGTCGCCCAGGCTGGCGACGTTGTATTGCTCTTCGGGGAAACTCAGCGGTAGCCAGGAGGCGTTGAGCTGCGCGTTGTCTTCGACGGCGACGGCAATGCGGCGTAACAAGGTGGATTTGCCCATGCCGCGCAGGCCGACGATCAGTCGGTGTTGTGGATGGGTGTTGGCATCCTCGCGCTTGAGATCGTCGACGATGCGATCGAGCAGGGCGGGACGGGCGACGTAGTAGGCGCGGACTTCGTTGGCGTGCCACAGGCGCGGGTTGTAGAGCGCCGGCGATTTGTAGCTGTAGGGCTGGACGGGCGAGTTCATGCGTGCAGCTCCTTCTGCCAATACATGCGCAGCCATTCCAGGCGATAGGCAAAGCGGCCGGTTTCGTGGCGGACGAGGTAGCCGTCGTTTTCGAGAATCTGCAGCAAGTGGCGCAGCATGCGGTCGCGCGCATCTGGATCGGCAATCTGCGCTTGCAGGGCTTGCGCCAGAGCGGCGGATGTCATGCCCTCGGGCGTCGCGCAAATCAGATCGAGGATGCGGTTGGCGTAGCCGGCTTCGGGCTGCCCGAGTTCGTCGTCGATGCGCTGGCGCCAGTAATCGAAGTGCACGCGGTAGCTTTGTCCGAGCAGTTTGTCGAACACCGCATCGACGGCAGCCGGCGACGGTTGGGTCTTCTCGTCCAGATTGGCGTCGCGCAGATGGCTGAACATCAATTGCAGGTAGTAGGGCACCGGCCAGCCGATGCGTTTGAGCAGATGCGCGATAGTGTTGGAGTCGAGCGGCAGTGCATAGCTGTGCGCCAGTTCAGCGAGGAATCGCTTTGCCGAATCTTGCGAGAACGCATCGAGCTTGAAGGGCTCCAGGTCGTTGATGGCGTCGCCGATGCGCAGCCGCGCGGTCATGGTGTCGAGTCCGATGGAGCCGGCCAGCAGCCATTTGATGCGCTGGAAATGCGTTTGCCGCAGTTCGCGCAGCCAGTAGAGAAAGGTGCGGGCGCGCTGGCGACCGGGCTCACCTTGCTGAAGCAGTTTGACGATGAAGACCGGCAGTTCATCGATGCAGATCAGCCAGTTGTCTTCGCTGGCTGCCAGCGCTTTGCCAATTTCCTCGCCGGCGGCGCGCCAGCCATCGGCCTTCTCGTTTGCCCAGTCGATCCCGGTGCCGGCGATTTTTATCGACTTGATGCTCTCGAATAGCCGGCTGGTTTTCTGGCCCGTGGTGTGCAGAATCTGGAGCGACTTGAAAAGCTCCTGCACGCAGTCACGTTCGTCGTCGCATCCGGCCAGGCTGCAATGCATGCTGAAAAAGCCATGTTCCTGCGAGTCTTGGCACAGGCGGTAGATCAGCGAAGTCTTGCCGATGCGTCGCGGGGCAAGCATGAGTAAGTGGTTGCTCTCAAGCTTGCGCCAGATTTGGCGCTGTTCCAGTTCGCGGTCGAAGAAGTCATCGCCGACGACGGGATTTCCGATGGTCAATTTCATGGTAAGCCTCTTGTGCAACAGTATTGATGTACAGCATTCTAGATGCACATCAATACTGTTGTAAAGCGTTTTTGTTGCATTGGTTCCGTCGGTGCCGGTCCGCAAAGCCGTGCTCAAGGAATTCGAGGCCATCGCCAGTCGCGGCGGCGTGCTCGGCGCAATGGAAACCGGCTACCAGCGCGGCAAGATCCAGGAAGAGTCGATGCACTACGAGCACAAGAAGCACGACGGCTCCTACCCCATCATCGGCGTCAATACCTTCCTCAATCCCCACGGCTCGGGCGTCGCCAGCGAGATCGAACTGGCGCGTTCGACCGATGACGAAAAGCAGTCGCAGCTCACGCGCCTGGCGGATTTCCAGCAGCGCAACGCCGGTGAAGCCGAAGCCTGCCTGGCCAAACTCAGGCAGGCCGTGATCGACAACGGCAACGTCTTTGCCGTGATGATGGAGGCCGTGCGCCATTGCTCGCTGGGGCAGATTTCCAACGCGCTGTACCTGGTCGGCGGGCAGTACCGGCGCTCGATGTAAAAGTCGGCGCTGGCGACACGGCGCGAGAGCCCGCTCCCGGCCATGCCGAAAGTTCGACAGTCGGTGTGTGGCGCCTGAGCGGCAGTTAGCCAAAATTAGTCCTTGCATATTGAGCGCTTAACGCACAATATGCATGGATGTTCAAGCGAAAACTTCTCGCCGCCCTGCGTTCCCGCTTGGCTCATCAACCAGCGGCGGTGCTGCTCGGTCCACGCCAGGTGGGCAAGACCACACTAGCCCAGGCACTCGCGGCCGACCTTCCGGATGCACTGGTGCTCGATCTCGAACGCGAATCGGATCGGGCGCGGCTGGCCCAGCCGGAGGCCTTCTTCGCGCGGCACCGGCAGCGCCTGGTGGTCCTCGATGAAGTGCAGACCATGCCGGAAGTGTTCGCCGCGCTGCGCCCGGAAATCGATGCCGAGCGCCGGCCAGGGCGCTTTCTGTTGCTGGGCTCGGCAAGCGGGCCGCTGCTGCGCCAAAGTTCCGAGTCGCTGGCCGGGCGGGTCGCCTATCTCGAACTCGCACCGCTGCTGATCGAGGAAGTCGGCGCCACGCCGGCGGCCGCTTCCGCCCTGTGGCTGCGCGGCGGCTTCCCGCCCAGCTTCACGGCGGCGGATGAAGCGGCCTCCGCCGCTTGGCGCGGTGACTTGATCCAGACCTTTCTTGCCCGCGACTTGCCGCAACTCGGCGTCACCATTCCGGCCGAGACCCTGCGCCGCTTCTGGCGCATGTGCGCCCATTTGCATGGGCAGATATTCAATGCCTCGCAGCTTGGCGCCGCGCTGGGCGGGGTGGCGCACACCACCGTTGGGCGCTATCTCGACCTGTTCATCGATACCCTGATGCTGCGCAAACTGGAACCGTGCGGCGCCAATGTCGGCAAGCGCCTGGTCAAGTCGCCCAAGGTCTATCTGCGCGACAGCGGCATCCTGCATGCGCTGCTCAACATCGCCACCCTTGATGATCTGAGCGCGCATCCCGGCGCCGGTTACTCGTGGGAGGGCTTCGTCATCGAGCAGATCATCGCCGCCGCGCCGCCGCTGGCCGAGTTCTCCTTCTATCGCACCGCCGCCGGAGCCGAGATGGACCTGGTGGTCACGCTCGGCAGCCGCCGCATCGGCTACGAAATCAAGCTCTCCAACGCGCCCAAGCCGGGCAAGGGCTTCTGGCATGCCTGCGACGACCTCGCCGTGGAGCGGGCCTACGTCGTGGCGCCGGTGGCGGCGCCGTATCCCCTGGCCGACAAGGTTGAAGTGGTGTCGCCGCTGATGCTGCCGTCGCCCTGGGCGTGACGGTCGGGGGCCACTGCCGGGATGCGGCGCGCCGGGTTGGTCTCGGTGGGTGAGATCAATTCTTTGGCGTTCTTCGCCGCTACTGGCGCCCGTACCCAATCCTCTCTTGGAAACAGCGCATGGCGCACCATGAGCAGTTCGCCGCGACCGTGGGCGCCATCGTTCTCCGCTTGGTCCATGACTTCCCGCCCGTATCGCTCGTTCTCCGCGGATTGTCGGTGCCAGCCGGCAGGCGTAGAATGTGACCATATCTTGATAAAGAAGGCACATCATGCACGCGAGCATCCGCGAGCTGAAATCGCACTTGAGCGAATACATTCGCCAGGTAAGGGCCGGTGAAACCGTGACCATCAGCGTGCACAACCGTCCGGTGGCGCAAATCGTGCCGATCAAGCGGCAGACGACGCTGGATGAGCTCGCGGCACAGCCCGGCATTTCATGGAACGGCGGCAGGGCGGTCGGTCTGCCGCGGGGCGAAGCGCTACCGGTCGGCATGAGTTTGGCGGACTGGGTGGCCGAGGATCGGCGTTGATCCTCTATCTGGACACATCGGCCTGGGTGAAGCTCTACGTCAGCGAATCCGGTTCAAAGGAATTGCGCGCCCACACCGCCAAGGCGAAAGCGCTGGCGGCTTCGGTAGTCGCCTATCCGGAAGCGCGCGCCGCATTCGCCCGGATCAAGGCGCAAGGCATTTCCACGGCGGCGAAACATCGGCAACGGCTGGCGCAACTGAATCTCGATTGGGGAAACCTGCTGCGCATCGAACTGGTTCCGGCAGTGGTGCGCAGCGCGGGCGATCTCGCCGAAGTGTATGGATTGCGCGGCTTCGATTCGATCCATCTGGCGAGCGCGCTATGGCTGCAAGAAAAAACCAGCATGCCCCTGCATTTCGCCGTCTTCGATCAGCGCCTGCGGGCGGCCGCAGAGCAAGCAGGGCTGACGGTAGTGCCTTGATGCCGACAGGTAGCGAGATCGAACTGGCGCGCTCGACCGATGACGAAAAGCAGTCGCAGTTGAAGCGCCTGGCGGATTTCCAGACGCGCAATGCCGGCGCGGCCGAAGCCTGCCTGGCCCGATTGCGCCAAGCCGTGATCGACAACTGCAACGTCTTCGCCGTGATGATGGACGCCGTGCGCCATTGCTCGCTGGGGCAGATAAGCAACGCCTTGTACCTGCTCGGCGGGCAGTACCGGCGCAGCATGTAAGAGTTATGTCTCCGGCTGAGCCGGAGACGGTATCACTTGCGGACGGCGCCGGCGGGACGGCGATCGGAATCCGTTCCGCCGCGGCTTGTGCATGAAACGTCGGAGTTGTACTCCGAATATTCATGGTAGCATCCAGCCATGGAATCCCGCTCCTCGCATCTCGATCGCCTGCGCCGCCGGCTCGCCGACTTCCCCGTGGTGGCCCTGCTCGGGCCGCGCCAGGTGGGCAAGACCACGCTGGCGCGGCAGTTGGCCGCCGGCTGGGACGGCCCAACCACGGTGTTCGATCTGGAAGACCCGGACCACCTGGCGCGACTGGCCGACCCCTCGTTCGCCCTGCGTCCGCTGCGCGGCCTGGTGGTGCTCGACGAGATCCAGTGGCGTTCCGACCTGTTTCCGCTGTTGCGGGTGCTGGCCGATCGCGCCGATAGCCCGGCGCGTTTCCTGATACTCGGCAGCGCATCGCCGGAACTGATGCGCCACGCCTCCGAGTCGCTGGCCGGCAGGATCGGTTTTCACGAGCTCGAAGGCTTTGGCCTGGACGAGATTGGCGTCGGCGACATGGACGCGCGCTGGTTGCGCGGCGGCTTTCCGCGCGCCCTGTTGGCGGCGACCGATGCCGCCAGCACCGAGTGGCGCGCCGCGCTGATCCGGACCTATCTCGAGCGCGACCTGGCCCAGCTTGGGTTTGCCCTGCCGGCGGCGACCCTACGCCGCTTCTGGACCATGCTCGCCCACTACCACGGACAGACCTGGAACGGCAGCGAGCTGGCGCGCGCGATGGGGGTCACCGACAAGACCGTGTCGCGTTGGCTGGATGTGCTGGAAGGCACCTTCCTGGTTCGCCGCCTACGGCCGTGGCATGCCAACGTCGGCAAACGGGAGATCAAGGCACCCAAGGTTTACATCGCCGATACCGGGCTGCTGCACAGCCTGCTCGGCATCGGCAGCCAGGACGCCCTGCTCGCCCATCCCAAGTGCGGCGCCTCCTGGGAGGGACTGATCGTCCTCGAACTCGCCCGCCGGTCCGGCGTTGGGCGCGATGGCGCATGGTTCTGGGGCGTACATACCGGCGGTGGGCTGGATCTGCTGATCCTGCGCGGGACGGAACGCATCGGTTTCGAAGTCAAGCTGACTCGCTCTCCGGCGGTCACGCCCTCCATGCGCTCGGCACGCGAGGTGCTCAAGCTGGATCACCTGTACGTCGTCTGCCACGGCAGCGAGCCGCCGTGGCCGCTGGCCGAGGGCATCACGGCCTTCCCCGCAGGCAATCTGTGCGCCACTGCTCGCTGGGACAGATAAGCAACGCCCTGTACCTGGTCGGCGGCCAGTACCGGCGCAGTTACCTTCAGCTTCGGGGTCATGGCTTGCCCCGACACGGACTTCCACCGTGCTGTTTGCGCGCCTTCACGGGCGCACGATTCCCGCTTTCGCGGGAATGACGAAGCAGATCGCGGGAATGACGGAACCTCAAGAGTTGGCGCTGGCTCGCTCTGCGTACCTGGGCTTCCGCTTCGCGGGCAGGTAACGGCGCCACATCCCGCCAAACACCCCGCCCCGGTACAATGCGCCCCTTGAAGCGCGGCAGGCCATGCGGCCGCCGCCACCCCCCCCCCCCGGAAAGACCGCGTCATGACCCGCAA
>JAXMJU010000383.1:0-13296 GCA_034376265.1 Sulfuritalea sp. | reverse complement strand
GCGGGTGATGCCCATCAGCGCCGAGGTCAGCTCGGGCTCGCAGATGCAGCCGTTCTTGACCAGGAACAGGTTCTCGCCCGGGCCTTCGGCGACGAAGCCGTCGACGTCGAGCAGCAGACCTTCGTCGTAGCCGTGGTCGATCGCTTCCTGGTTGGCCAGGATGGAGTTGGCGTAGGTGCCCGAATACTTGGCGCGGCACATCGACACGTTCACGTGGTGGCGCGCGAACGACGAGGTCTTGACGCGGATGCCTTTCTCCAGTCCCTCGGCGCCGAGGTAGGCGCCCCAGGGCCAGGCGGCGATGGCGACGTGCACCGTCGCGCCTTTCGGGGAAACGCCCATTTTCTCCGAGCCGTAGAAGGCGATCGGGCGCAGGTAGCAGGATTCGAGCTGGTTGCTGCGCACGACTTCCTTGTGCGCCTCGATCAGCGTCGCCTTGTCGTAAGGCATCGGCATGCGGTAGATGTGCGCCGAGTTGAACAGCCGGTCGGTATGTTCCTTGAGGCGAAAAATCGCGGTGCCGGAGACGGTCTTGTAGGCGCGCACGCCTTCGAACACGGCGAGGCCGTAGTGCAGCGAGTGGGTCAGCACATGGGTGGTGGCTTCGCGCCAGGGCACGAGCTTGCCGTCGTACCAGATGAAGCCGTCACGGTCGGCCATGGACATGGGGGGTCTCCAGCGTTGATTTGGGTGAAGGCGTGATTTTAGCAGGGGCGCTAAAATGCGCGGATGAATCGTATCTGGAAACCCAATGTCACCGTCGCCGCGCTGATCGAGCGCGATGGCCGCTTCCTGCTGGTCGAGGAGGAAACCGACGACGGCCTGCGCTTCAACCAGCCCGCCGGACATCTCGACGAAGGCGAATCGCTGCTCGCCGCCTGCGCCCGCGAGGCCCTCGAAGAGACCGCCTGGGGCTTTACGCCGACTTCCCTGGTCGGCATCTACCAGTGGCCGCGGCCACAGGGCGACGTCACTTATCTGCGTTTTGCGTTTGCGGGTGAACTCGGCGCACATGAGTCCACCCGCAAACTCGACGTCGGCATCCTGCGCGCGGTGTGGATGACGCCGGATGAGATTCGCGCCACCACGGATCGCCATCGCAGCCCGCTGGTGGCGCAGTGCGTCGATGACTATCTGGCCGGCCGGCGCTTTCCGCTCGATCTCCTCAGACACTACGACTGAACACCATGTCCAAGGGAAAAATCATCGTCGGCCTCTCCGGCGGCGTCGATTCGTCGGTCGCGGCGCTGCTGCTCAAGCGCGAGGGCTACGAGGTGATCGGTCTGTTCATGAAGAACTGGGAGGACGACGACAGCGATGAATACTGCTCCTCGCGCCAGGATCTGATCGACGCGGCCGCAGCGGCCGACGTGATCGGCATCGAGTTCGAGGCGGTGAATTTCTCCGCCGAATACCGGGAACGCGTGTTCGCCGACTTCCTGCGCGAATACCAGGCCGGGCGCACGCCGAACCCGGACGTGCTGTGCAATTCGGAAATCAAGTTCAAGGCCTTTCTCGACCACGCGCTGGCGCAGGGCGCCGACAAGATCGCCACCGGCCACTATGCGCAGGTGCGCGAGTTTCTCGGTGAATGGCAGTTGCTCAAGGCCGAGGACGGCACCAAGGACCAGAGCTATTTCCTGCATCGGCTGAACCAGGCGCAACTGGCGAAGACCCTGTTTCCCATCGGCCATCTTTACAAGCGCGACGTGCGCAAGATCGCCGAAGGGGCCGGCCTGCCGAATCATGCGCGCAAGGACTCGACCGGCATCTGCTTCATCGGCGAACGGCCCTTCCGCGAATTTCTCGCGCGCTACCTGCCGAAACAGCCCGGCGAGATCCGCGTGCTGGGCACCGATCGCGTGGTCGGTCGCCACGAGGGCCTGATGTACTACACCCTCGGCCAGCGCGAGGGGCTCGGCATCGGCGGCGTCAAGGGCGCGCCGGAGGAGCCCTGGTTCGTCGCCGACAAGGACATGGCGGCCAACGTGCTCTGGGTGGTGCAGGGCCACGAGCATCCCGCCCTGCTGTCCGGCGGCCTGGTGGCACAGGACTTGTCCTGGGTCGCGGGTCGGGCGCCGCACACGCACTGGGTCTATGCGGCGAAGACGCGCTATCGCCAGCCGGATGCGGCTTGTGAGGTCGAGCGCGTTTCCGCTGCGGAGTGCGAGGTATTGTTTGCTGCGCCGCAATGGGCGGTGACGCCCGGACAGTCGCTCGTGCTCTACGAATCGAAGGTGTGTCTGGGAGGCGGCATCATCGCCACACGCCAGGCGCCGTGTGCATAAATTCCTTGTACAAGCCCTCTGGATCGGGTTTAGAATATTTTTTGGGCGGGCTGCCCGAAAATTTCCGGAGGAATTTTAAGTATGAATAAAGCTGAACTGATTGAAATTGCCGCCAAGGAAGCCGACATAAGCAAGGCTGCCGCCGGCAAGGCTCTCGACGGAATCATGGCTGCCGTAGTAAAGGCGGTATCGAAGGGTGATACCGTCACTCTGGTTGGTTTTGGCACCTTCAAGTCGGCCAAGCGCGCGGCGCGTACCGGCAAGAACCCGAAGACCGGCGCCAGCATCAAGATCCCCGCGACCACCGTGCCGAAGTTCAGCGCGGGCGCCGGTTTCAAGTTGGCCGTGTCGGGCAAGAAAGCCAAGAAGTAAACGCGCAACAGCTTTCGCTTGAGGGGGCCCGCTTGCGGGCCCTTTGCATTTCGGCCACCGGCAGCAAATTCCCTTCGGCTTTCCATTGTCTTTTCCGCCCACGCTGATTATTCTCCCTGCCAAGGAGATTCAAAATGATCACGACACAAAACAAGGAGCATCTCGTCGAGTTCGCCGTGTTCGGCGAATTCACCCTGGCCGACTTCAAGGAATTCGAGGAACTGGTCCTGCACGAGATCAAGTTTTCCGGCCCCGTGAATCTGCTGGTCGATCTGCGCGACATGGCGGACTTCACGGTGGACGTGGCTTGGGAAGAAATCCGTTTTTCGCGGCAGCATGCCGGCGACTTCAAGCGCATCGCGGTCGTCACCGACAGCCAGTGGGTGGCCTGGAGTGCGTGGTTGGAGCAACTCTTCGTCAATGCCGACCTGACGGTCTTTGCCGATGAAGCCGAGGCTCGTCGCTGGCTGGCCGAAGGCGAGGCATGAGCGAAGCGCTGACGCATACGCCGGCAAGCCTGCTGGTGAGTGTCGAGCAACTTGCTGCCCATCCCGAGTGGCGCGTCTTCGATTGCCGGCATGACCTGAGAAATACCGAATACGGCCGCCAGGCCTACGCCCGCGGCCACATCCCGGGCGCGCTGTTCCTGCACCTCGACGAGGATCTTTCGGGGACGGCGAATGGCCGCAACGGCCGCCATCCGCTACCCGAGATCGAGACGTTCGCACGGCGCATGGCCGATTGCGGCGTCGATGCGTCGACCCAGGTGGTGGCCTACGACAATGAAGGCGGCATTTTTTCGTCGCGCCTCTGGTGGCTGCTGCGCTGGCTCGGCCACGACCAGGTGGCAGTGCTCGACGGCGGGCTGGCGGGTTGGAAGCGCAGCAAGCGCGCGCTGGAAGAAAACCTGCCGACGGTCGCGCCGCGCCAGTTCGTTCCGCATCGGCGCGGCATGACCGTCGATGCCGATCAGGTATTGGCCGATCTGCAGTCGCCGCGCATACTGGTGCTCGACGCGCGCAGCCCGGAACGCTTCCGCGGCGAGAACGAGACGCTCGATCCGGTCGGCGGCCACATTCCCGGCGCCGTGAATCGCTTCTATTTTGACAACCTCGATGATGACGGCTGCTACTTCAAGCCAGGCGTGGAACTGCACACCGAATTCATCGAGCTGCTCGGCGCCATGCCGGCGGCGCAGGTGGTGCAGCAGTGCGGCTCGGGCGTCACCGCCTGCCACAATCTGCTGGCGATGGAACTGGCCGGCCTGTCCGGCTCGAAGCTGTATCCGGGCTCCTGGAGCGAGTGGTGCGCCGACCCCGCGCGCCCCGTCGCGCGCGGCTAGCCCGAGGCTGCGGCGCCATGGCGCCCGAGCGCCCAGGCCACTTGTTCGCGCACCAGCGCCGACGCATGGTCGGCGCGTGAGCGCAGGGCGCTGATCACTTCGTCGCTGGATGGCGCATTGCCCAGCGCCACGGCGATATTGCGCAGCCAGCGCTCATGGCCGATGCGGCGGATCGGCGAACCGACCAGGCGTTCATTGAAGTCGCTTTCCTCCCAGGCGAACAGCTCGACCAGCGTGGCGCGGTCGAGATTCTGGCGCGGCGCGAAATCGGCCTCGCGCGTCAATGGCGCGAAACGGTTCCAGGGACAGGCCAGCTGGCAATCGTCGCAGCCGTAGATGCGGTTGCCCAGCAGCGGGCGCATGGGCTCGGGGATGCCGCTCTTGTGCTCGATCGTGAGGTAGGAAATGCACAGTCGCGCATCGAGCTTATAGGGCGCGACGATGGCCTGGGTCGGGCAGGCGGCGATGCAGGCCGTGCAACTGCCGCAGTGATCGGTGACCGGCGCATCCGGCGGCAGAGCCAGCTCGGTGAATAGCTCGCCGAGAAAAAAATACGAACCGGCATCGCGTTCCAGCAGCAGCGTGTGCTTGCCGCGCCAGCCCAGGCCGGCGTTCTGCGCCAGACCGATTTCCATGACCGGCGCCGAATCGGTGAAGGCGCGGTAGGCAAATTCGCCGATCTCCTGCGTGATGCGATCGGCAAGCTGCTGCAGGCGGCTGCGCAGCAGCTTGTGATAGTCGCGGCCCAGCGCATAGCGCGAAATGAAGGCGCGCTCGCCGTCGGCCAGCGCGGCGCAAGAGTTGGCGCTGGCGCTGCGGTAGTTCAGGCGCGCGGTGATGATGCTCTGCGTGTCCGGCACCAGTTCGGCCGGCAGCGCGCGCTTGTTTCCCTTGTCGCCGACATGCGCCGCCATATAATCCATTTCGCCGTGGCAGCCGGCCGCCAGCCAGGCTTCCAGATTCTCGGCGGCATGGCCGAGCTCGACGCCGGAAAAACCGATCGCATCGAAGCCGAGGTCCTTGCCCCAGCGCCGTATCTTGTCCTTCAGTTCCGCCGGATTCTTAGCGTACTCATGCATGCCGAACATCTTACGTTAGCCCTGCCCGACGAAGCCGCTACCCTGGCGCTGGGCGCCGCGCTGGCCGCGAATCTGGCGCCGGGCATGGTGGTCTGGCTCGAAGGCGACCTCGGCGCGGGCAAGACCACGCTGGTGCGCGGCCTGCTGCGCGCGGCCGGCGACAGCGGTCCCGTGAAAAGCCCCACCTACACATTGGTTGAAGTTCACGTGGTTTCTGGATTACACTTCTATCACTTTGATTTCTATAGATTCAATCAGGCGGAAGAATATCTCGATGCAGGGCTTGACGAATATTTTTCAGGAAGCGGGATTTGTCTGGTCGAATGGCCCGACAAGGCCGCGCCTTACCTGCCTGCCGCCGATATGCGAATCGAATTGCGTGTGGCGCCCGGCGCAGTCGCCGCAGGGCGCACCGCCCGCATCGACGCTGCCGGCGCAAGGGGACGGACATGCCTCGCCGGCGTGATGTCCTCAAGTTCGCTGCGGCCAGCCTGACGCTGCTGGTTTCGAGAGTTGGCGCTGGCGCCACGGCGGGCAGCAGCATCCTCGCCGTGCGCGTCTGGCCGGCCCGCGACTACACGCGGGTGACGCTGGAACACGATCAGGCGATCCGCTATTCCCACCTGCTGATAAAAGACCCCGAGCGCCTGGTGCTTGACCTCGAAGGTGTCGAGTTCAATTCGGTGTTGCAGATGCTGCCGTCGAAAATCATCGATGCCGATCCCTACATCAGGCTGATCCGCGCCGGGCGCAACAAGCCGGGCGTGGTGCGCGTAGTGATCGAGCTCAAGGGCGAAGTCAAGCCGCAGGTGTTCGCGCTGAAGCCGGTCGGCGAATATGGCCATCGTCTGGTGCTCGATCTGTATCCGGCGGAACCGGTCGACCCCTTGATGGCGCTGCTGGAAAAATCCGCCGAGCCGCCGCTGAAGGCCGAGCCCGGCCTGGGCCAGCGGCCGGCGCCGGTGGCACAGGACAGCGAGAAAGCGGAGCCCAGACCCGAGATCGCGCGCCTCATCACCATCGTCCTCGATCCCGGTCACGGCGGCGAGGACCCCGGCGCGGTCGGGCGCGGCGGCAGTTATGAAAAGCACGTCACGCTGTCCGTGGCGCGGCGGCTCAAGCAAAAGATCGATGCGACGCCGAACATGCGCTCGGTGCTGACGCGCGACGGCGACTATTTCATTCCTCTGAATCAGCGCGTGCAGAAGGCGCGCCGGGTGCAGGCCGATCTCTTCCTCTCGGTCCATGCCGACGCCTTCATCAAGAGCTCGGCGCGCGGGTCCAGCGTCTTCGTCCTGTCCGAGAACGGCGCGTCGAGTTCGGCCGCGCGCTGGCTGGCGAACAAGGAAAACTCCGCCGACCTGGTCGGCGGCGTGAATATCGGCGTCAAGGATCCCTACCTCGCGCGCACCCTGCTCGACCTGTCGCAGACCGCCACGATCAACGACAGCCTCAAGCTGGGCAAGGACGTGCTGGGCGAACTGGGGCGCATCAACACGCTGCACAAGGCGCATGTCGAGCAGGCCGGTTTCGCCGTGCTGAAGGCGCCGGACATTCCGTCGATCCTGATCGAGACGGCCTTCATCTCCAATCCCGAGGAGGAAGCGCGGCTCAACGACGAGGCTTACCAGGACCGCATGGCCGAGGCGATCCTCAAGGGCATTCGCCGCTACTTCGCCAAGAACCCGCCGCTGGCCAAGTCCAAGCTGGCGCGGCTGGATTGATCCGGACCGGAATCCCGCGCCGCGTCGCCTTTTGCGCTTCCGGAAGTACCCGCCGAGCTTGATATAATCGGCCGCTTTCCCTGCCGTCTCAACCCCATGCTGGTTTTTCGCGGTGTTCCCGAGCGGGCGACGACGTCTACGGTGCTGACCATCGGCAATTTCGATGGCGTGCATCGTGGTCATCGCGCGCTGCTGGCCGAATTGACTGCCAAGGCGCGCGAACTCGCGCTGCCGGCGACGGTGCTCACCTTCGAGCCGCATCCGCGCGAACTGTTCGCCCCGGATCAGGCGCCGGCGCGCCTGGCCAGCCTGCGCGACAAGATCGAACTGCTGGCCGAAGCCGGCGTCGACCGCGTGCATGTCTGCCGCTTCACGCGCCGCCTGGCCGCGCTGACCGCCGAGCAGTTCATCGAGCGCATCCTGGTGCGGGGACTGTCGGTGCGGCATTTGATCATCGGCGACGATTTCCGCTTCGGCAAGGGCCGCAGCGGCGATTTCGCCCTGCTGCAGCGGGCCGGCCACGAACATCGCTTCGTCGTCGAGGCGATGCACACGGTGGATTTCGGCGGTGTCCGCGTCTCCAGTTCGGCGGTGCGCGCGGCGCTCGCCGGCGGCAACATCGAGCATGCCGAAGAACTGCTGGGACGCTCCTTCGTCATCGCCGGCCGGGTCATGGACGGCAAGAAGCTCGGCCGCACCATCGGTTTTCCCACCGCCAACATCCAGGTGCGGCGCAAGCGCCTGCCGCTGTCCGGGGTGTACGCCGTGACGGTCTCGGGTGTTGCGCCGCAGCCCCTGCCCGGCGCGGCCAACATCGGCGTGCGGCCGACCGTGGATGCCGGCCTGCAACCGGTGCTGGAAGTCCATTTGCTGGATTTCGACCGCGACATCTACGGCATGCACGTCGACGTAAACTTCCTGCACAAGCTGCGCGACGAGGCGAAGTTCGATTCCCTGGATGCACTCAAGGCGCAGATCGCCCGCGACGTTGCCGATGTGCGCGCATTTTTCAACACCCGTTCAACGCCCATGGCTTCGATGATCCGTACCGAGACATGAAATTCGTAAGCTTCGTTACGCCACGGGCTGGCAGGTTTTGCCCGCCCCCCCATCCCCCCTCGCGGGGGGCTTACTGTCTGGCTCGCTGCGCTCGATTGTTACCCGGCGCGCTTGCCGATGAATTCCACGTTAACAATGGCACGACCCATGGCTGATTACCGCAAGACCCTCAACATGCCCGACACGCCCTTCCCGATGCGTGGCGACCTCGCCCGCCGCGAGCCGGGCTGGATCGCCCAGTGGCAGCAGCAGAAGCTCTACCAGAAGATCCGCGCCGCGGCCCAGGGGCGTCCGCGCTTCGTGCTGCACGACGGGCCGCCCTATGCCAACGGCGACATCCATATCGGCCATGCGGTGAACAAGATCCTCAAGGACATCATCGTCCGTTCCAAGACCCTGGCCGGCTTCGATGCGCCCTATGTGCCGGGCTGGGATTGCCACGGCCTGCCGATCGAGCATCAGATCGAGAAAACCCATGGCAAGCACCTGGCCGCCGAGCAGGCGCGTGCGCATTGCCGTACGTTTGCGCAGGAGCAGATCGAGCGGCAGAAGAACGACTTCATCCGCCTCGGCGTGCTCGGCGACTGGGATCATCCCTACAAGACGATGGAATACCGCGTGGAGGCCGACGAGGTGCGCGCGCTGGGCGAGATGTACCGCCGCGGCTATTTGTTCCAGGGCCTGAAGCCGGTCAACTGGTGCTTCGACTGCGGCTCGGCGCTGGCCGAGGCCGAAGTCGAGTATGCCGATAAAAAATCGCCGGCGATCGACGTGGCTTTCCCGCTCGATCCCGCCGAGCGCGGCCGCCTGGCGGGCGCCTTCGGTCTCGCCGCGCTGCCGGAGAAGACGGCCTACGCGGTGATCTGGACCACCACGCCATGGACCATTCCCGGCAACCAGGCGCTGAATGTGCACCCCGAGTTTGTCTACGAACTGGTCGACACGGCAAAAGGCCTGCTGATCTTCGCCGCCGAATTGCGCGCGCAGGCGCTGCAGCGCTACGGCCTCGACGGCAAGGTGCTCGGCGCGGCGCGCGGCATTGCGCTCGACCGCATGGTATTCCGCCACCCTTTCTACGATCGGACGTCGACCGTCTACCTCGGCGACTATGTCACGCTCGACACCGGCACCGGCATTGTCCATAGCGCGCCGGCCTACGGCGTCGAGGACTACGATTCCTGCAAGCGCGCCGGCATGAAGAACGACGAGATCCTGACCCCTGTGCAGGGCGACGGTCGCTTCGCCGAGAGCCTGCCCTTCTTCGGCGGCATGAATGTCTGGAAGGCCAATGCGGCCATCATCGAGAAGCTGGCCGAGGTGGGCAGCCTGATGGCCAGCGGCGAAATCACCCACAGCTACATGCATTGCTGGCGCCACAAGACGCCGATCATCTATCGCGCCACCACGCAATGGTTTGTCGGCATGGATCGGGTGGTGAGCCACCCGATCCATCCTGGATCAACTAATGGCCATCCCCCCACCCCCCTTCCCGGGGAAGGGAGCGACGAAATTACGTCGCCTGAGGCGACACTGCATCGGCAAGCCACCCTGCGCGACGCGGCGCTGGCCGCCATCGAGGCCACCGAGTTCTTTCCCGCCTGGGGCAAGGCGCGCTTGCACGCGATGATCGCCAATCGTCCGGACTGGTGCGTCTCGCGCCAGCGCAACTGGGGCGTGCCGATTCCCTTTTTCCTGCACAAGGAAAGCGGCGAGCCGCATCCGCGCACACTGGAGCTGGTCGAGCAGGTCGCCAAGCGCATCGAGGGTGGCGGCATCGAGGCCTGGTTCGCGCTCGACGCGAAGGAATTGCTCGGCGCCGAAGCCGAGCAGTACGACAAGATGCGCGACACGCTCGACGTCTGGTTCGATTCAGGCACCACGCATCGCACGGTGTTGCGCGGCTCGCACGCCGACGAGCTAAGCTATCCGGCCGATCTCTATCTCGAAGGTTCGGACCAGCATCGCGGCTGGTTCCATTCCAGCCTGCTGACCGGCTGCGCGATCGACGGCCGCGCGCCCTATCAGGCGCTGCTGACCCACGGCTTCGTGGTCGACGGCAAGGGCATGAAGATGTCCAAGTCGAAGGGCAATGTGGTCGCGCCGCAGAAGATCTCCGACACGCTGGGCGCCGAAATCCTGCGCCTGTGGGTCGCCAGCACCGACTACTCGGGCGAGCTGTCGATCGACGAGAAGACCATCCTGCCGCGCGTGGTCGAGGTCTATCGCCGGTTGCGCAACACGCTGCGCTTCCTGCTCGCCAACACCGCCGATTTCGACCCGGCCAGGCAAATGCTGCCACCGACGGAATGGCTCGAAGTGGACCGCTATGCGCTGGCGCTCACGCGCCGGCTGCAGGAGCAGTGCACGGCGGATTACGCGCGCTACGAGTTCCACAAGATCGTGCAGGGGCTGATGAACTTCTGCTCGGAAGATCTCGGCGCCTTCTACCTCGACATCCTCAAGGACCGGCTGTACACCGCGGCCGAGAATTCGCGCGCCCGCCGCTCGGCGCAAAGCGCCTTGTGGCACATCCTGCAAAGCGTGACACGGCTCATGGCGCCGATCCTTTCCTTCACCGCCGAGGAAATCTGGCAGATAACAAAAGCCCGGGTAACGGCAGACGACTTTGCTGAGGCAATGGAAGTCGGTTTTCGGGATAGTGTAATGCTCGCTACCTGGTACAAGCTGCCGCCGCAGGCCGAAGAGTTGGCGCTGGCGACACGGTGGCAGGCGATACGCGCGGTGCGCGCCGAAGTGGCGAAGGTGCTCGAAGACCTGCGTGCGGCCGGCAAGATCGGCTCTTCCCTGCAGGCCGAGGTGAGCCTGCGCGCCGACGCCGCGACCTACGATCTGCTGACCTCGCTGGGCGACGACCTCAAGTTCGTCTTCATCTGCTCCAAAGTGAGTCTCGAAAAAGCCGACGCCGCGACCGGCGTGAGCATCGAGGCCAGCGCCAGCGCCCACGTCAAGTGCGCGCGCTGCTGGCACTGGCGCGAGGATGTCGGCCAGGATGCCGAACACCCGGTACTTTGCGGACGCTGCGCGTCCAACCTGTTCGGCGCCGGCGAGGCGCGCGCAATTGCCTAAGTTCGCGCGCTGGCTGGCGCTGGCGGCACTGGTGCTGCTGCTCGACCAGGCCAGCAAGGCCTGGGTGCTGGCCAGCTTTCGCCTGATGGAGAGCCAGGTCGTGAGCTCCTTCTTCAACCTCGTGCTGGTCTACAACTCGGGCGCGGCCTTCAGCTTCCTGGCCGGAGCCGGCGGCTGGCAGAAGTGGTTCTTCGTCGTGCTCGCGCTGGCGATTTCGGTCTGGCTGGTGAGCCTGCTGCGCCGTCACGCGCACGAGCGGCTGCTGCCGACCGCGCTGGCGCTGATCCTCGGCGGCGCCGTCGGCAATGTGGTGGACCGGCTGCGCTTCGATGCCGTGGTCGACTTCCTCGATTTTCACCTGGCGGGCTATCATTGGCCGGCCTTCAACGTGGCCGATTCGGCCATCACCGTCGGCGTGGCGCTGATGCTCTGGCATCAGTTCCGCTATGGCAAGGAAACTGAAAAGAGCTCCGAATGACTGAGACCGTACGCGCCGGCAACCTGATCACCTTGCATTACCGCGTCGCCACCGGCGACGACACCGAACTGGTGAGCACCTTCGACTCGACCCCGGCGACGCTGCAACTCGGCAGCGGCGAACTCGCGCCGCCGCTGGAGCACTGCCTGATCGGCATCCCGGTCGGCGAGCGCCACGTGTTCCTGCTCGAACCCGACCAGGCCTTCGGTCCCCACAACCCGCAACTCACGCAGCGCATGGCGCGCTCCGCCCTGCCGCCCAACGCCAGCCCGGAACTGCACGGCCTGATCGAGTTCGCCGCGCCCAATGGCGACAAATTCACCGGCATCGTGCGCGAACTCGACGACGCAGCGGTGCTGGTGGATTTCAACCACCCGCTGGCCGGCAAGCCGGTACGCTTCGAAGTCCAGATCATCGGAATACTATGACCTATCCCCCAACCCCTTCCCCGAGGGAAGGGGCGACCACGGTTCCGCCGCGAGGCGGAGTCCAACTGATTTTTGCTGAGGCCTCCTTGGGACGGCCCGGCGGAGGCCTGTGATGCAAATCCTGCTCGCCAATCCAAGAGGTTTCTGCGCCGGCGTCGAACGGGCGATCGCCATCGTCGAACGTGCGCTGGAAAAATTCGGCGCGCCGATCTATGTGCGCCACGAGGTGGTGCATAACCGCTATGTGGTGGATGGCCTCAAGGCCAAGGGCGCCATATTCGTCGAGGATCTGGGCGAGGTGCCCGACGGCGCGACGGTGGTGTTCAGCGCCCACGGCGTGCCGCAGGCGGTGCGCCGCGAGGCGGAGGCGCGCGGCCTCAAGGTCTTCGACGCCACCTGTCCGCTGGTGACCAAGGTGCATCTGGAAGTGTCGCGCCTGCACAAGCAGGGCTACGAGATTGTCATGATCGGGCACAAGGGCCACCCCGAAGTCGAAGGCACCATGGGCCAGGCCACCGGCCAGATGTACCTGGTGGAAAACGTCGATGACGTCGCGCAATTGAAAGTTGGCGCTGGCGCCCCGGCGCCGCTGGCCTATGTGACGCAGACCACCCTGTCGGTGGACGATGCGCGCGTCATCGTGCAGGCACTGATGGAGCGCTTTCCGAACATCGTCGGGCCGCGCAAGGACGACATCTGCTACGCCACGCAGAACCGCCAGGATGCCGTCAAGGCGATGGCCGGCAAGGTCGACCTGGTGATCGTGGTCGGCTCGAAGAACAGCTCCAACTCCAACCGCCTGCGCGAAGTCGCCGCGATCGGCGGCGTCCCGGCCTACCTGGTCGACGGGGCGGAGCAGATCGATGCGCAATGGCTGCTCAGTGACGCGCGAGTCGGCGTCACGGCCGGCGCTTCGGCGCCCGAGGTGCTGGTCAGCGGCGTCGTGCAGCGCCTGCAGGCGCTCGGTGCCGGCAGCATCGAGACCCTGGTCGGGGCCGAAGAAAACGTGAACTTCCCGCTGCCGAAGGAACTCCTCGCCGAATAGCTAGCGGCGTCCTCCCGTCGTCTGCCGTCGTTCTGCGTGACGGGGATTTTGCGAGCCGTCTAGCGCCGGCTTGCCGACTCAGGGTGGAAAGCAAAAGCGCTCTGTGCGTGTTCGGGCGGCGTGTTGTACCGCGATGCGTTGCCATGCGCCGGGAGCAACAGGTATAATTTGCGGCCTCTCAGGACGCTGTTGTAGCTCAGTTGGTAGAGCAACTGATTCGTAATCAGTAGGTCGCCAGTTCGATTCCGGCCAACAGCACCACCACCCTGTTTTGCGTGATAGTTTTTGATACCACGTGAGACACTAAAAGCCCCGTAAGACCTAGCTATATCAGGCCTTGCGGGGTTTTTCTTTTGTGCGTTGGCATCTCACAGCGGATCAGGACGCCTCTTGC
>JAXMJU010000382.1:0-10209 GCA_034376265.1 Sulfuritalea sp. | reverse complement strand
CGCCTAAAGTTCGCAGCTGTTCGTCGTTCATTTCGATCACCATGCTTCGCATATTGATCGACCCCGGCTACCTGCTCAGACTCAAACCCCGCTGGATTCACGCTCCTCGCTCAGACTCAAACCCCATTGGACAATGCTCCGCATTGCGCGACATCCCTGCAACGACTACACTCTCGCCCGTGATGAAACGGCTTGCCCTCGTCTTCCTGATGCTCCTGCTTCCGCTCCAGTCCGTCTGGGCGGTGGCAAGTACCTACTGCCAGCATGAGCAGGACTCCACTGCCCAGCACT
The DNA here is from genome assembly GCA_034376265.1 of Sulfuritalea sp. Classification (GTDB taxonomy): domain Bacteria; phylum Pseudomonadota; class Gammaproteobacteria; order Burkholderiales; family Rhodocyclaceae; genus Sulfuritalea. The sequence goes on along the minus strand of JAXMJU010000382.1, from coordinate 9,918 downwards.
TCGGCCACCACACCCACCAACATAACGCATCGACCGACCGCAACGATGGTTCCGGAAAGTCGCCGCTCAATGTTCATGCCGACTGCGGTATTTGTCATCTGACCTGCCCGGCCGCTATCGAATCCGTTCGCTCGCTTGTCGTCATGGCATCCGGATCGCTCGTCGTTGCCCATCACCCCTACGCGTTGCCGTCGGTTTTTCCCGATCACCCGGAACGGCCCAAGTGGGTTCTCGCCGCATAGCCCGGCGGGAACGACGCTCTACTTTTTCTTGCAAGGAAATCTTGTAGCCTGAGTCGCCGTCTCGCCGGATTCCCCCGAGCTTTTCCCTGGAGAATTCGATGCGACGTGTGTCTTTGTTGATTGCCGTTTACTTTTTGATTTGCGGAAGGGCCTTCGCCGAGGCCGCTATTCCCGAACCGGCCGAACTTTCATTGCGCGACGCACTCGCGCTCACGCTGAAAGCCAATCCCGAGCTTGCCGCCTTTTCCCAGGAAGTGCGCGCAACCGAGGCGGCGCTACTGCAAGCGGACGCATTGCCCAACCCGGTACTGGAAATCGGCGCCGACAACCTGTCCAACGCCCGCAAGGCCGAGGCCGGAGACCGCACACGTTCCCTCCAGATCGGACAACTGATCGAACTGGGCGGCAAACGTGCAGCGCGGATGCGACTGGCGGAGACCGGCCGCGACCTGGCCAATTGGGACTACGAGGCCAAGCGGATAGCGGTTCTGGCGCAAGTCGCCCAGCGCTTCGTCGATGTCCTCGCGTCCCAGCAGCGCGAAACCCTGACCGACGAGATATTTGGTCTTGCCAGACAGGTGGCGGACACCGTGGCAAAACGAGTGCAAGCCGGAAAGGTGTCGCCGGTCGAGGAAACCAAGGCACGCCTGGCCCTGGCCTCCACCGAAGTGGAACTGGAGCAGGCGAAGCGGGAACTGGTTTCCGCCCGCAAGGCGCTCGGCGCCCTCTGGGGCACGTCCAACCCGAGCTTCCGGACTGCCATCGGCGACCTCGCGCAGCGCGTGTCCCTGCCCGGTTACGAACTATTGGCGGACCGGATGCGCAACAACCCCGAACTGGCGCGCTGGACCAGCGAAATCGCGCGCCGCCAGGCGGGCGTCGAGGCGGAACGGGCCAAGGCCGTGCCCGACATCACGCTGAGCGCGGGGGTTACGCGTTTTTCCCAGTTCGACGATCGCGCCTACATGGTGGGAATCGCCATTCCGCTGCCGCTGTTCGACCGTAACCAAGGCGGCATCCTCGAAGCCAGCCGGCGCCTCGACAAGGCCGACGACGAACGGCGCGCCGCGGCGGTCCGGCTGGACACGGAGCTCGCCCACGCCTATCAGCGCCTGGCTGGCGTCGACAAGGAAATCCAGATCCTGCGCACCGTCCTGCTGCCCGGCGCCCAGAGCGCATTCGATGCGGCAACCAAAGGCTATGGGCTCGGCAAGTTCAGCTTCCTGGACGTCCTGGATGCGCAACGCACGCTGTTCCAGTCGCGCTCGCAGCACCTGCGCGCGCTGGCCGACTACCAGCACGGCGTGAGCGAAATAGAACGGCTGATTGGCGGCCCGCTGGAAAACCAGACTGCGCCGATAGGCCAGAAATGACAAAGGAATCGATGATGAAGAATGGAAGGTTTTGGGTCACCGCCGGCATCCTGGCGGCGGGCCTGGTGTTGGGCGGGTTGATCCTGGTCGGAGTGAAGCCCACGGCGACGGCGGACGAGCACGGGGCCAAGGAGGCGCCGCATGCCGAAGCCGGGAAAGGGCCCAGCGCCGGAGAGGCCGTCAAGGGACCGCACGGCGGCAGGCTGTTTTCGCAAGGCGACTTCGCCGTGGAAATCGCGATCTTCGAGCAGGGCGTGGCGCCGGAATATCGCGCCCACGCCTTCGAGAAAACCAAGCCCGTCGCTCCGCCCGACGTAAAGCTGCAGGTCCAGCTGGAGCGGCTGGGCGCCCAGCCCGAAGCGATCGGCTTCAAGGCGGAGAAGGACTTCCTGCGCAGCGAGCGGGAGATCGTCGAGCCACACTCGTTCAAGGTGACGCTGGCCGCCGAGTACAAGGGCCAGAGCTACCGCTGGACCTATGAGCAGGTGGAGGGCCGGGTGCGCATGGACGATGCCGCAGCGAAGAACGCCGGCGTCGAGGTGAAGACGGCCGGGCCGATGAAGATCAGCTCCACGCTGGAGCTGTCCGGCGAGATCCAGTTCAACCAGGACCGTGTCGCCCACGTCGTGCCGCGGCTCGCCGGCGTGGTGGTGCGTTCGGCGAAGAACCTCGGCGACGAAGTGAAGAAAGGCGAGTTGCTGGCAATCCTGGAGAGCCAGAGTCTGGCCGACCTCAAGAGCGAGCATCTGGCGACGAACAAGCGTCTGGAGTTGGCGCGGACCACCTTCGCGCGGGAGAAGCGCCTGTGGGAAGACAAGATTTCCGCCGAGCAGGACTATCTCGCCAGCCGCCACGTACTGAGCGAAGCGGAGATCGCCCACAACGCGGTGGAGCAGAAGCTGCGCGCGCTGGGGCTGAACCATGAAGCCGTCATGCGCGGCGGCGCCGACGGCTTGACCCGCTACGAGATCTACGCGCCGCTGGATGGCGTCGTGATCGAGAAGCACCTCGCCTTGGGCGAGGCAGTCAAGGAAGACGCCAGCATCTTCACCATTGCCGACCTGTCCACCGTCTGGGCCGAGATGACCGTCTATCCCAAGGACCTCAACAGCGTGAAACTGGGCCAGAAGGTCGCCGTGCGCGCGGCCGCCCTGAATGCCGCCGCCGCAGGACGAGTGGCCTACGTCGGCTCGCTGGTAGGCGAGCAAACCCGCTCGGCCACGGCGCGCGTGACGCTGCCGAACCCCGACCGCAGTTGGCGGCCGGGGCTGTTCGTCACCATCGACCTGGTGCAGGACGAACGCGAGGTGCCGGTGGCGGTGGCGGTAGACGCGGTGCAGAGTTTCCGCGACTGGAAGGTGGTGTTCGGCCGCTACGGCGAGTTCTTCGAGGCGCGGCCGGTGGAACTGGGGCGCAGCGACGGCAAGTGGGTCGAAGTGGTGAAAGGGCTTCCTGCCGGCGCCGACTACGCCGCCGCCGGCAGCTTCGTCCTCAAGGCCGACCTGGGCAAAGCCGGCGCCAGTCACGATCACTGAGCGGCATGACTTTGAGCCATCCTGAAATATGAATGCCATGCCTGCCCCCCTCCCTCAATCCCTCCCCCGCGAGGGGGGAGGGAAGCTTCGAGAGTCGCTGACGCGACTTTCACGTTAAGGAGCCCCCATGAAACAGATTACCGCCATCATCCAGCCGCACATGCTGACCAAGGTCGAGCATGCGCTGCACGCACTCCCCCACTTTCCCGGCTTCACCGTGTTGCGGGCCAAGGGTCACTCCCGTGGCTGCGCGCCGGACCACGCCTTCCTGGCCACCGAATGGGACTTGTTCGAACACGACAAGGTGGCGCTCTTCATCGTCAGTTCCGACGAACTTGCGCCCCGGATCGTCGAGGCCATCCGGCAGAACGCCCACACCGGCCGGACGGGCGACGGCGTCATCGTCGTCACCGAGGCGGTCGAGGTCGTGCGCATCCACAGCGGCGAACGCGGCGACGACGCCGTCTGAAGGGAAAACCAAGATGCTTGAACGAATTTTGCAGTTCGCGATCCACCAGCGCTGGCTGATCCTGGTGGCGGTCGCCGGCATGGCGGCCCTGGGAATCTACAATTACCAGCGCCTGCCGATCGACGCCGTGCCCGACATCACCAACGTCCAGGTGCAGATCAACACCGAGGCGCCCGGTTACTCGCCACTGGAGGCGGAGCAGCGCATCACCTTCCCGATCGAGACGGCGATGGCCGGCCTGCCCAACCTGGAGCAGACGCGTTCCCTGTCGCGCTACGGCCTGTCGCAGGTGACGGTGATCTTCAAGGACGGCACCGACATCTATTTTGCGCGACAGCTCGTCAATGAGCGCATCCAGGAAGTGCGCGACAAGCTGCCGCCCGGCATCGAAGCGGCCACCGGGCCGATCGCCTCGGGGCTGGGCGAGATCTACATGTGGACCGTCGAACCCAGAGAAGGCGCGAAGAAGCCCGACGGCAGCGAATACACGCCGACGGACCTGCGCACCATCCAGGACTGGATCGTGCGGCCGCAGTTGCGCAACATTCCGGGCGTCACCGAGATCAACACCATCGGCGGCTACGTCAAACAGTTCCACGTCACTCCCGACCCGGCCAGGCTGATCGGCTACGGACTGTCCTTCCACGATGTGCTGGAGGCCCTGGCGAAGAACAACGCCAACGTCGGCGCCGGCTATATCGAGAAGAGCGGCGAGCAATACCTGGTCCGCGCGCCCGGGCAGGTTTCCACCATGGAGGAGATTCGCGACATCGTCATCCGCACCGAACACGGCGTGCCGGTGCGCATCAAGGACGTGGCCGAGGTGTTGCTGGGCAAGGAACTGCGCACCGGCGCCGCGACCGAAAACGGCAAGGAAGTGGTGCTGGGCACCGTCTTCATGCTCTTGGGCGAGAACAGCCGCACGGTGTCGCAGCGGGTGGCGGAGAAGCTCAAGGAGGTTAGCCGTTCGTTGCCGTCGGGCGTCGAGGCCAAGACGGTGTATGACCGCACGGCGCTGGTCGAGCGCACCATCAAAACGGTGTCCACCAACCTGCTGGAAGGCGCGGTGCTGGTGATCGTCGTGCTGCTGGCCCTGCTCGGCAACTGGCGGGCGGCGCTGCTCACCGCGGCGGTGATTCCGCTGTCGATGCTGTTCCTCATCACCGGCATGGTCGAGAACAAGGTCAGCGCCAATCTGATGAGCCTCGGCGCGCTGGACTTCGGCCTGATCGTGGATGGCGCGGTAATCATCGTCGAGAACTGCCTGCGCCGGATGGCCATCGAGCAGCACCGGCTGGGACGGCGGCTGGAGAAGAGCGAGCGTTTTCAGACGGTGTTCGAGGCGACCCGCGAGGTATTCAAACCTAGCCTGGTGAGCGTCGTCGTCGTGGCGCTGGTGAACATTCCCATCTTCACGCTGACCGGCGTCGAGGGCAAGATGTTCCACCCGATGGCTTTCACGGTGGTGGTGGCATTGCTCGGCGCCCTGATCCTCTCTGTCACCTTCGTCCCGGCGGCGATCGCGCTGTTTGTCACCGGCCGCATCGAGGAGAAGGAAAACCGTGTCATGCAATGGGCGCGCGAGGCCTACCGCTCAGCCCTGGCAATTGTCCTGCGCAACACGGCACCGACCGTGGCCGCGGCGGTGGTCGCGGTCGCCCTGAGCGCGCTGCTCGCCACCCGCATGGGCGCGGAGTTCGTGCCCAGCCTCAATGAAGGCGACATTGCCCTGCATGCCCTGCGCATTCCCGGCACCAGCCTTACCCAGGCAATCGAGATGCAGAAGACACTGGAAACGCGCATCAAGGCCTTCCCCGAGGTGGACAAGATCTTCGCCAAGCTCGGCACGGCGGAAATCGCCACCGACCCGATGCCGCCTTCCGTGGCCGACAACTTCGTCATGTTGAAGCCCCAGTCCGAATGGCCCGACCCGAACCGTTCCAAGGATGACCTGGTGAAGGCGATGCAGGAAGCCTTGGAGCAGATCCCCGGCAACAACTACGAGTTCACCCAGCCGATCCAGATGCGCTTCAACGAGCTCATTTCAGGAGTGCGCTCTGACGTGGCGGTGAAGGTGTTCGGCGACGATCTGGAAGTGTTGCTCAAGACCGGGGAGGAGATCGCCGAGGTGCTGGAAAAGATCCCCGGCGCGGCCGATGTGAAGGTGGAGCAGATCACCGGCCTGCCGATGCTCACCGTCAAAATCGACCGCCAGAAGATCTCCCGCTACGGACTGAATGTGGTCGACGTGCAGCAGGTGGTCGAGGTCGCGGTCGGCGGCAAGGAGGCCGGCCAGGTGTTCGAGGGCGACCGGCGTTTCGACCTGCTGGTGCGCCTGCCCGAGCGCCTGCGGGAGGACATGGAGGCCATCAAGCGCCTGCCTATCCCGCTGCCGGGGAGCAGGACTGCCAACGGTGGCGAGACGCGGGCCGCCTATGTCACCCTGGGCGAAGTTGCCCGCTTCGAACTTGCTCCCGGCCCCAACCAGGTCAGCCGCGAGAATGGCAAGCGGCGCGCCGTGGTGACCGCCAACGTGCGCGGCAGCGACCTCGGCTCCTTCGTTGCCGAGGCGCGCCAGCGCATCGCCGCCCAGGTCAAGCTGCCCGAAGGCTACTGGCTCGACTACGGCGGCACCTTCGAGCAGCTCGCCTCCGCCGCCGCGCGCCTGCAGGTGGTGGTGCCGCTGTCCTTGCTGCTGATCTTCGGCCTGCTGTTCATGACCTTCGGCTCGGCCAAAGACGCCGCGCTGGTCTTCAGCGGCGTACCGCTGGCGCTCACCGGCGGCGTCGCGGCGCTGTGGCTGCGCGGCATTCCGTTGTCGATCTCGGCAGGCATCGGCTTCATCACGCTCTCCGGCGTGGCGGTACTCACCGGCCTGGTGATCGTCGCCTGCATCCGCGATTTGCGGGCACAAGGAATGGCTATCGACGAGGCCATCGTCGAAGGCGCGCTCACCCGCTTGCGGCCGGTGCTGATGATCGCGCTGGTGGCGAGCCTGGGCTTCCTGCCGATGGCGCTCAACACTGGCGCCGGCGCGGAGGTGCAGCGGCCGCTCGCCACGGTGGTGATCGGCGGGATTCTGTCGGCAACGCTACTCACCCTGCTGGTGTTGCCTGTCCTCTACCGCTTGTTCCACCGCGAGGCGGAAGTTGAACCCTGATGGCATGAGATCGGCCGGGTGGTTTCGCCACGAGGGACAAGAGGGGCCGGCGATGATTCTGGAATTCGAGGGGAAGCGTTTTGAAGCCCGCGGGTTCGTGATTCGACGGAATCAGAACCTGGAGGAACTACGACAGCGATTTGGTACCGGCAAGCACTACGATCGAATATTTTCCGGCCTGGATACCGACCACTATGTCTATTCGGCAAACCCGGAACTACGCGACGAAAACGGCGCGACGATAGGCTGCTCCCTGATGTGGCTGGCGGCCGAGTCACCCATAGGTAGCTGTACGAGCGCTAATCGGAGATCGATCGAGGTCAAATTCAAGTGACGGCCCACCGCGGATCAGCGTGGCGCCAGCGCCGACTCTTGCGATTCGCAATTGCACGCCACGCAAGCCGGATCCGATTTCAATGCACGCGGACGGAATCCTGCACCCAACACAGAGAGAAGGCCGGCATGTGTGAGGTGTTCGACTACATCGAGCCGTTCTACAACCGGGGACGGCGGCATAGCCGAGGGAAGCTCACTCGCGCCGAAATCAATTGATACAAAGTACCGACCCTCTGCGGTCAACAGAATGTCGTCAGCGGCGTTATTCTGGTTGTGCGGCCCGATTGCCGCTTTGCTGGAGTTACACACAATGAAAACCACCACATCCATCCTGCTCGCCGGATCCCTGTTTCTCGCCCTGGCCGGTCTGGCCCCGGCACAGGCCGCGGTCGATGAGGCCGCAGCCCAGTCGCTGGCCAAGAAGAACGACTGCTTCAAGTGCCATGCGGTCGACAAGACCAAGAAGGGTCCGTCCTACAAGAAGATTTCCGCCAAGTACAAGGAAAAGAAACTCGGCGAGAAGGACGCCATCAAGCAGATGACCACCGGCCCCAAGGTCAAGCTCGAAGGCGGCACCGAGGAAGATCACAAGATCATCGAGACCAAGGATCCGAAAGAGCTGAGCAATCTGGCGCAGTGGATACTGTCGCGCTGAGGATTCGCTAGTCCGGACCCGGTCGGCAGCGCGCGGCAGAATGCCGTGCGCTGCCGATCTGCATTTCTTGGTGTGTTGGCGCACCGAGTTCGGCGCTTCATGCGTCTAAATTGAGTGAATGCCGGCAGGGGCCGGTGCGCCGCGGGCGCTGTCACTCAAAGCATGGAGAACGAAATGAACGGTCTGGTTGTCGCCGCCCTGGCGCTCGGAACTATCGTCGCCGCACTTTCGCTGACGGCCAGTGCTGCCGTTGACGACGCCGCCGCCCAGTCGCTGGCCAAGAAAAACGACTGCTTCAAATGCCACGCAATCGACAAGACCAAGAAGGGTCCGTCGTACAAGAAGATTGCGGCCAAATACAAGGAAAAGAATCTCGGCGAGAAAGACGCCATCAAGCAGATGACCACCGGCCCCAAGGTCAAGCTCGAGGACGGCAGCGAGGAAGAGCACAAGATCATCGAGACCAAGGATCCGAAGGAACTGAGCAATCTGGCGCAGTGGATTCTTACGCGCTGAGGCCGTCGCTCAGGAAAATATTCCGTGCAGGAACCAGCCGCCGGGCGGGCGCGGGTCGCGGAAGATCCATAGCCAGCGGCCGGCGCTGTCGATCGCGATGAAGTAGTCGCGGCGCGCATCGGCGCCGTCCCACCAGCCGGCTTCGATGCGTTCCGGGCCGGCCGCCAGCGCCAACTCGCCGCCGTACTTCGGGCGACCCCGGACTTCACGCAAGGCTTCGGGCGGATCGAGCAGCCACAGCGGGCGCGATGGCGTACTGGCCGCACTGGCATGGGCCGTCGGCCTGGAAGCCGGCTTGTCGGCAAGCGCCCGGCTCGCCAGTTCCGGTCTGTAATCGGCATGACAGGCCAAACCCTGCACCGCCTGCGGCCCCAGGCGCGCGGCGAGGCGGTCCATGAGTTCGGCCAGCGCCTCCTGCCGCTGCCCGCCGCCGTCGAACAGGGCATGGCTGCGCGCTTCGCGCGGCGCGATCTGTCGCGCGCAGAGGCGCAGCGCCAGCGCGGGGGCGGACAGGTTCAGGGCGTCGAGCCTTTCCTTGAGCACGCGCACGATGCGCTCCACACTGTGCACCGGCGCGCTGAAAGCCAGCGGCACGGCGGTGGTCCGGCCATGGCCGTGATCGATCAGCCATTCGATCTCGCGCACCGCGCCATTCCGCGCCGCCAACCAGCCAGCCAGCGCCGCGATCAGGCGCCGCGCGGCGAACAGCAGCACCGGCGCCGCGTTCACCGGTGCCGGCAGCTCCAGGCCCTGTTCGAAGCGTTCGGGAAAGACAAAGCAGGGTTGCGGATCGGCGATCTCGCCCAGGGCGCGCACCAGGTCGATGAGGAATGGCTTGCCGAGGCGGGCGCCAAGACTCGCACGCGGCAACGCCAGCAGTTCGCCGACGCGGCGCAGGCCGAAGCCTTCGATGCGCCGCGCCAGCAGCGGCGCCAGTTGCAGCGCGGAGAGCGGCACGGCGGCGAGCGCCGCGCGCGTCGCCGCCAGGTCGCCACAGATGACATTGTCACCGGCTCGCGCCAGCCACAGCGCGGCCAGCGGCGTGGCGGCCACCGCCAGTTGCGCGCGGAGATCCATCGCGGCGAGATCGTCGCGTACCAGGCGCAGCAGCGCCGGCAGGCCGCCGAAGAGGCGCAGGCTGCCGCTGATTTCGAGGCGCAGCGCAGCCGGCACGAGATTGACCTGCGGCGTGTAGCGGCCCGCCCAGCAGGCAAGGGTCGGCAGGAAATCCTCGTGGCGCGGCGCAACGCTTTGCGCGCCGTCGTCAGGCGGCGACGCGAGTTCGCCGTCGGCTGTCGGCCGCGTCGGACAGTACAGTGCCAGCCACAACATGGGAAACACGGGGTGAAAAATCAGCGGGTCGGGCGATGTCGAGCAGGATCGCCTGCCGCGCCGGCGGCCCGCGCCGCTTCAGCAGTTGTACGCGCAACTGCCTGCCTGCCGGCTGCAGCTGCAGGCGCAGCGGTGCCGGCGAAGCCGCGGCGGCAAGTTGCGCCGGACGGAAACAGAAGGCCGCGCCGCCGCCCTCGCCCGCCGCCACCTGCAGGCGGCGCAGGCTGTTGGCCGGCAACTGGCCGCGAAACAGTTCGTCGAGCCAGAACAGGGTGGCCGCCACGCCGCCGCAACGCAGGG
>JAXMJU010000381.1:0-6585 GCA_034376265.1 Sulfuritalea sp. | reverse complement strand
GCTGTTCCTCGATGTGGCGGCTTTCCGACCCCAGCCAGCCTTCGGCGTCGATGGAAAACGACTCGCCGCTGCTGCCGGGGCGGGCCGCTTTGAACAAGTCGGCGAAGCCCGCATCTGCCGGCGAACCCAGGGCCAGCACGGCAAGCACCTTGCCTTTGGCGTCGCGCACCGGCGCCGCGACCCAGACGCGCCCCAGATGCATGGGATTCTTACCCATGGCGCCGCCACGATAGGGCCGGATGAAAACGGAACGCCCGGCCAGAACCGGGGCGAGGTTGGCAAAGAAATCCGGCGTCACGGCCTGGCCGATGCGCGCCGCGTCGCTCGACGCGAGAACAATTCCCTTGCCGTCGATCGCATGCGCGGCGGTGATGCCGACGCCGCCGGCATCCTGCAGCAGGCGCTCGATGATGCGGCCACCTTCCGCCCCGCCGGCGTTTTGACGGATCAACCGCCCCACCGCCGCGCTCAATTCCGCGTCGGTCGCGAGTTGCTCCGCCTTGTGCCGCCCTTCGGCAATCCATTGATCCAAGGCCTCGATCTGCGTGTTGAGCAGCGTCACCATGGAGGTGGCGCGCAACTCGCGCAGCGAATCGCCGACCCCGCGATAGGCCCAGATGCCCACGCCGAGGAGGGCGGCAAGCAGCAGCAGGGCAAGTCGTGGCCGGTCGATGGAAAGCTTCACGCCGTCAGCCTAAACCATCTGCCGCCGCCGCGGGATGCCCACGTCTAGGCGGAAGACGCGACGCAGACGCGGTTGCGGCCGCCGTGCTTGGCCTGGTAGAGGGCGCCGTCGGCACGGTTGACCGCCTGGTCGGTGGTCTCGACGCCGTCGAACTCGCTGACGCCGATGCTGACGCTGATGCCTTCCTCCTGCCCGGTGAGCCGCGCCTGCGCCACGGCCTGGCGCAGATTCTCGGCAATGCGCGTGGCCTCCGCGAGATTGCAGCCCTGCAGTACCAGAAGGAATTCCTCGCCGCCCCAGCGCACCGCGATGTCGGATTCGCGCAGGCCTTGCCGCAGGATGCCGGCGACGCCGGCCAGGACCTCGTCGCCGGCAAGATGCCCGTGCCGGTCATTGACCTGCTTGAAGTGGTCGACATCGACCAGCAGCATGCTGATCGGCTGCGGCGCGCGTCGGTAGGCCGCCATCAGCTTGTCCACCAGGATGATGAAGGCATGGCGGTTGAGCAGGCCCGTGAGCTTGTCGGTCGAGGCCATTTCCTCGATGCGGCGCTGGTAGCGCGACAGCGCCAGGTGAGTCAGCAGCACCACCACCAGCGTCACCGCCAGGCTGATGGCGAGATTGACGTAGAGCGTGCGGCGGATGCCGGCCAGCGCCACTTCCTCGTTCTGCTCGACGAACAGGTACCACTTCAGTTCCGGCAGGTAATTGACGTTGAGGATATGGTTGTCGCCCCCGGCCTGGTACTGGTAGCTGCCGCTCTTTTCATGGAGGATGCGCTCCACCAGCGGCCCCAGACCCTCGGCGGCGCGCAGGTCGGCGGCGCGATCGAGCTGGTTGCCGAAGACCACCACCCGGCCCGCGGCATCGACGAAGTAGATGGTGCGCTGGAAGCGCTGCTGGTATTCGGCAATCAGGCGCCGCACCGCGTCCACGGTGAGGCCGATGCCCGTGGCGCCGATGTAGTTGCCGTCGAAGTCGAACACGCGGTAGTTGATGAATATGGTCAGCGCATCGCGGTTGGCCAGATCGGGATCGACGTTGATCTCGTAGGCTTCCTTCATGTCGCGCACGCGGTAGTACCACGCATCGCGCGGCTCGCCGGGCGCCACGCGCTTGAGCAGGCCCTCGCCGGTGTAGTAGATCGCGCTCTTGTCCGAGACGAAAAAACTGCTGAAGGCACCGTAGCGCTGTTTTACTTCGCTCAGGTAGCGCGCCATCTCGCCGACCCCGACCTCGCCCCTGAGTACCCAGTCGCGCAGGAAGGTGTCGCTGGCCATGGTCGAGGAAATCAGCACCGGCCGCACCAGATCCTTCTGGATTTCGGAATAGATGTTGCTCGATGTCAGCGGCAGATCCTGTCCGATGATGGCATCGCGAATCGCCCGCTTCGATACCTGGTAGCCCAGCAGCGTGGTGGCGAAGAAGCCTGTCGTCAGCAGCAGGCTCAGCAGCAGCAGCAGGCCGCGGCGATCGAAGATTTTCTGGTATCCCATGGGAATCGATTTTACCGGATCGCCTGCGGCGGCAGTAAGCGGCCGCCGCCCGACATCGCGCGCGCTCAGGCGGCAGCGTCGCCGCAGGCCTGGTGGGCCGGCAGGGCGAAGCCGAAACAGGCCCCGGCGTCCGGCTTGCCCTCGGCCCAGACCCGGCCGCCATGCATGGCGACGAAGCGCTTGACGATGGCCAGGCCGATTCCGCTGCCTTCGAATTTGCCGGCCTCATGCAGGCGCCGGAAGGGCACGAAGATCTGCGCGACATGGGCCGGATCGAAGCCGGCGCCATTGTCGCGCACCTGATACAGAAGCTCGTCCGCGGCAGTCTCGCCGCCGACCTCGATCACCGCCGGCGCGCGGTCGCGCGTGAACTTCAGGGCATTGGCGAGCAGGTTCTGCCAGACCTGGCGGATGGCCGCGATGTCGCCGCAGGCACGCGGCAGTTCGTCCAGGCGCAATTCCACCTGACGGTCCTCGCGCTGCGCTTCCAGTCCCTGCCAGACTTCGCGCACCAGCGCGTTCATGTCGATCGGCAGCAGGGTCAGCTCCTGGCGGCCGGCGCGGGAGAAATTCAGGATGTCGCCGATCAGCCGCGACATCTTCCTGGCATTGTCGCCGACCACCCGGAGCAGGCGCTGGCCCTCGTCGTCCAGGCGCGGCGCGTAGTCCTCGGCGAGGATGTTGGCGAAGCCGTCGATGGCGCGCAGCGGCGCGCGCAGGTCGTGCGACACCGAGTAGCTGAAACTTTCGAGGTCGGCATTGGCGACTTCGAGTTGCGCCGTGCGCTGCCGCACCCGCGCCTCGAGTTCCTCGTTGAGCTTGCGTATCTCGTCGTGGGCCAGGCGGATCTGCGCCAGCGCACTTTCCCGCTCCCGAACCGCGCTCTCCAACTCGCGGTTGACGGCTTCCAGGCTGGCCTGGCGCTGCATGAGCTTTTGCCGCATCTCGTCGAGATTGCCGGCCAGACCGTGAATCTCGTCGTCGCCGGCCGACAGCCGAGTCACCGGCAGCGTCAACGGCTGCGCCAGATCCCCCGCGGCGAGCTGCTTGGCTTGGCCGGCGATGCTTTCCAGCGGCCGGGTGATCATGCGCCGCACCAGCAAAAAGATCAGGGCGGCGACCAGCGCCGTCTTCAGTGCGTTGAGCAGCAGCACGAACCACAGCCGCTGCCAGGTGCGCCGCAGCGGACCGTCGAGCGAGGCGCCGACTTCCAGCCGGCCGATGTCCAGCGTCCGGCCGTGGTACGGGTAGGTCAAGGGGAACCGCCGGATCAGCTGTGCGGAAGCCGGCCGCGTGCCGCTGCTGGCGAAGGACTTGTCGCCGACGCGGACTTCGGCGAACTCGAAATCCGGCAGCCGGCCGATGCCGTCGAGCAGGGTCTGCAGGCGCGCGGCATCGACCACCCAGACGTTCTGCACGATGCTGGGGAGATAGGCTTGCTCGACCTCGGCGAAGCGCTCGTGGATGTAGCCGACATCGCGCTCGAATTCCAGGTAGAGCTGGGCCGCGGTGATCAGCAGCGCAATCAGCGAACTGGCGAAGACGATCAGGAAGGCCAGTCGGCGCGCCAGCAGTTGCCCGCTCCAGAAACGGTCCAGGATCATCGGCGCCTCAGAGTCGCGGCAGACTCTGTTCGTGAATCCGCCGGTAGCTGCCGTCGGCCTTGGCCGCGCGCAGCGCAGCGGCGAGTGGCCCCAGCAGATGCGCATGCTTCTTGTGCAGGTACATGTACATTTCGGTCGTCACCAGCGGCGGCAACAACAGCCGGGCCGGAATCTTGCGTTCGCGGACTTGCCAGTTGCCCTGCCAGCGCTCGAACAGCACGACGTCGGCGCGGTCGTTTTCGAGCAGGGTGAACAACTGCCTGGCATCCTGCACCAGGGTCACCGTGGGGCTCGCGCGCAGCGGTGCTTCAAAGACTTTCCAGCCGATGATGTAGGCGACCTGGAAAGGCTTCAGGCTGTCGAAGCCGGTGACGTCGAAACGGTGGCGGATCGAATAGGCGACGAAATCGTTGTCGATGATCTTTTCCTCGACCCGCAGCAGGTTCGGGTAAGTCGCCTCCAGGCCCTTGATGCGCATCGCCATGCCGTCGTCGACGGCGTTGTTGGCGTTGATCATCGCCCGCTCCGAAGCCGCATAGCCGACCGCCTCGGCCTCGATCCCGACGCGGCGGAAGATCTCGGGCACCAGCAGGTCGAGGAAGCCCTTGCGGTCGGCCTGGATGTAGGGCGCGCCGACGCCGGTGTTGATGCGCAGCGCCTCGGCGGCGGCGGGCCGCATCGCCGCCAGCAGGCACAGCGCGAGCGCGGCGAGCCACAGGGGCGACATTTTCATCGCGGCTGGTCGACTTCGCTGAATGGACTTTTCCACGGGTGCTTCGGATCCTGGAGACTGTGCGGAAATTCTAGGTGCCGCCGCGCGAGCGAATATTGTCGAAGGTCAACCGGACCGGTTTCAGCCCTCCCGCCGCGATCGCAGCTGCCACTCCTTGACCAGCGCATAGATGGCCGGGATCACCGCCAGCGTCAGCACGGTCGAGGAAATCATGCCGCCGACCATCGGCGCGGCGATGCGGCTCATGACTTCGGAACCGGTGCCGCTGCCCCACATGATCGGCAGGAGGCCGGCCATGATCGCCGTCACGGTCATCATTTTCGGCCGCACCCGCTCCACCGCGCCCTCCATGACCGCGGCGTACAAGTCGGCGCTGGCGGGACGGCGATTTTCGGCGGCGCAGCGCGCCTGCGCCTCCGTCCAGGCGCTATCGAGGTAGATCAGCATGACCACCCCGGTTTCCGCCGCGACGCCGGCCAGCGCGATGAAACCGACCGCCACCGCTACGGAAAGGTTGTAGCCGAGCAGCCACATCAGCCAGACCCCGCCGACCAGCGCGAAGGGCACCGAGAGCATCACGATCAGGGTTTCGGTCAGGCGCCGGAAGTTCAGAAAGAGCAGCAGGAAAATGATCAGCAGCGTGACCGGAATCACCACTTTCATTTTCGCGATGGCCCGTTCCAT
Source organism: Sulfuritalea sp. (assembly GCA_034376265.1). Classification (GTDB taxonomy): domain Bacteria; phylum Pseudomonadota; class Gammaproteobacteria; order Burkholderiales; family Rhodocyclaceae; genus Sulfuritalea. The sequence continues at coordinate 1,383 of JAXMJU010000381.1, read as the reverse complement.
GTACTCGAACTGGCCGCTCCAGGTGACGTAATAGCCGGGCGGGAACTTGATCTTTTCCGCCACAGCCCGCTTCGCCTCGGCGACATAGCCGCCGATGTCGCGCTCGCGGATGTCGACGAAGATGTAGGCGGAGAGCAGGGCGTTCTCGGTGCGGATGCCCGGCGCGCCCTTGGCGATGGCCACCTTCGCCACCTGGCCGAGCGGAATCATGGCGCCGTCCATGGTCGGCACCAGCACCTCGCGCGCGATCTGCTGCGGATCGGCGCGCAACTCGCGCGGATAGCGCACCTGCACGCCGAAGCGCTCGCGGCCCTCGACCGTGGTGGTCACCATCTCGCCGCCCAGCGCGGTGCCGATCACGTCCTGCAGATCGCCCACCGCCAGCCCGTAACGCGCCAGCTGCTCGCGGTCGGGCGTGATGTCGAGGTAGAAGCCGCCGGTGATGCGCTCGGCGAAGGCGCTGGTGGTACCCGGCACGGCCTTGACCACGACCTCGATCTCCCGCGCCAGCTTCTCCATCTCGGCGAGGTCCTTGCCGAACACCTTGATGCCGATCGGCGTGCGAATGCCGGTGGACAGCATGTCGATGCGCGCCTTGATCGGCATGGTCCAGGAGTTGGCGACGCCGGGGAACTGCAGCGCCTGGTCCAGTTCGGCGATCAGCTTGTCGGTGGTCATGCCGGGCCGCCATTCGTCTTCGGGCTTCAGGTTGATCACGGTCTCGAACATCTCGGTCGGCGCCGGATCGGTCGCGGTATTGGCGCGGCCGGCCTTGCCATAGACCGAACTGACCTCGGGAAAGCTCTTGATGATCTTGTTCTGCGTCTGCAACAGTTCGGCGGCTTTGGTGATCGACATGCCGGGCAAGGACGTCGGCATATAGAACAAGGTGCCTTCGTTGAGCGTCGGCATGAATTCGGAACCGAGTCGGGATGCCGGATAGATCGAGACGGCCATGGCAAGTACGGCCAGCGCGATGGTCGCCTTCTTCCAGCGCATCACGCCGGCGATGATCGGCCGATAGATCCAGATCAGGAAGCGGTTCACTGGGTTCTTCGCCTCCGGCATGATCTTGCCGCGGATGAACACCATCATCAGCACCGGCACCAGCGTCACCGAAAGCAGCGCAGCGCCGGCCATGGCGAAGGTCTTGGTGTAGGCCAGCGGCGAGAACAGCCGGCCTTCCTGGCCTTCCAGGCTGAAGACGGGCAGGAAGGAGACCGTGATGATCAAGAGCGAAAAGAACAGCGCCGGGCCGACCTCTGTGCTCGCGGCGACGATGGCGGCGGCGCGGGCCTTTGCCCCCTCCCCCGGCCCCTCCCCCCCAAGGGGGGGGGGGTGCGAATCCCCACCCCCCCGGGGGGGGAGGGGGTGGGGTGGGGG
>JAXMJU010000380.1:0-9160 GCA_034376265.1 Sulfuritalea sp. | reverse complement strand
GCCCTGGCAAAACCCTTTATGAACCACCCGCCCTGCCGCCGGCGGTCCGCTGAGGGTGAGGCAAAGTCAGAGTCAAAACCATCAAGAAAGGGCATCGCCATGCACCATGAAATCAAAGTCGCTGACATGAACCCGCAGGAGGTGTGGAAGCGGGACGAGAGTTCGACGAACGACACCTGGCATTTGACCTTCAACGGTCGGGCTCGAGGTTACGTCTCGAAGTATGGGTTGGAGTATGGGTATGGGCCAGCAGATAGAGGCTACAACTGGCAGGCCATCCGCGACGACGAGCGGATCAGCGGATCAGCGCCCGACGCCGAGACAGCGATTGCACGCACCGAGGAAATCTTGGCACTGCCGGTTGAGGAATTCAACCGTCGCGTCGCAAAGAATCTGGTCGACGAATTTCGACAAATCGAGCAGCGGATTCTCCGGCTTGCGCCGGAAACCGACTTACTGCCTGGCTATCAAGCCGCCTATGAGGCCGCCGTCGCGGACATTAGACGCAAGATCGTCACGGCCATCGGGCTCGACGACTCGACTACTTGAATCACCGCCCGGCCCCGAGAGATCGGGGCCACCACCAATAACCAGGGAGAACGCAAATGCAAACGCAACAGCAGCAACGCGGATTCACCAAGATCGCCCACCCACTGGCCGGCAATGGCGTCAGCGACGCGGATCGCCAGGCATTCGACCATCTCGACGTGCTGATCTGCAGTCGGGAAGATCTGCTAACGCTCTACGAATCGATCGACAGCGCACAGGTTCGCGCCTTCATCGTCGGCATCCTCGACACCAGGGAACATATGGCAGTGATTACGGGCAGGGAGTTCTGACCATGGCAGGCAAGACCAACCCCAAGCCTCTCGCCAAAAGTTACCTGGAGACCGACACCAAGTGCTTCGCGCGGGTTTACCTTCTGTGCGGATTATTCAATCTCGATCCTTTGTACTGGACTTGGCAGCTTCAAATCGACGGCGGGGGAAGGCTGCGGCTTCGCCTGTCCACCGGCGAGGCTATCCGTCTTGGGCCAGCCGGAGGACCCAAGCCAACCCCTTCATGCTATCGCGCCGCGGCGCTCCTGATGCTGGCCACTCGCGGCAACGACGATCCCAAGGCGCTGTATTTGGCCGAACAGGCCGGCGTGAGTGAAAACGATCTACGCGAAACTTGGGCCGGAATGCAGATCGAATTCGCCGACGAAATCCGCGCGATCGAGAGACTCGTCGATGGGTGGAAGCGCGACCCGAAGCACGACCCGAAGCTCTTTCAGTGGCCACGGGATATCCGCGGCCTGGTTGCGGTCGGCTACCTCGCGCATCAGATCCAAGGGGCATGGCCACTTCAAGTCGTGGATCCGGTTGAGATAGCGAAGTTTGACGCCGCGAAGAAACCGCATCCTGCCGCGGTAGCGGTGCTGCACTGACTGATTTCCACGTCGGAAATCAGTCAGAAATCTGTCGGTAACGATTCGGGCCGGCGCCAGGCGCTGCGCCTGTCGCTGTCTTCAACGGCTGCGCCGCATTTGCGACTGATTTTCGACGCCGAAGCGACCGGAGCATTTGGCTATTGACGGCGGTACCAGCGGGATCGGTTACCCCATTTGCGGACCCCGACAATCCAGAGCGGCATGAGGACAAAGCCAACTATCAAGCCCTTTGCGCCCGCAACTGCCCAGGCGGCGAATGAAACGAACAGAAGCCCTAAGCCAATAAAAGCGAGGAACCCCGTCCCGCCTGGCTCTGCCTGGGCGACTTTCATGTATGTTGCGCCACAGCCAACACAGGCGATCGCGCCATCCGCGATGTTGGTGCGACAGAACGGGCATGCCTGGCCGCTGATCGGCGCTGACGGAGCAGCCGCTTTTGTCGCCGAAGTGTCGCCCCCGCTTTGTCCTTCAGACAATGAGTGACCGCACCCCGCGCAGAACTTAGCTGCTTGAGTCGCCTTCGCACCGCAATTCGAACAGAAATTCATGGCCGCTCCGTGATCGCATGATTTATCAATGTGGCCATAATACCCATTCTGAATTCTTTGCGGGTGATATTAGCGTCCGCGCGGAGATGACGCCATGATAGCGACGATCAGCCAAGATTATTTTATTCACGTAATCCATTAATGCCTTAATCCCGCCGACCACTGCCTCGTCTTTTCTATGATGCCGCCCGCGCCGGCCTGGCCCCTTCCTTCCTGCTGACATCACCGAGTCTCAAACAAGAACGCCAGGACGCGCTAGCGCCGCCACAGGGCGGGGTGGGCGTAGCCCGCCCCGGCCGTATGCGGATGCGAGCCAGCTTGCTGGCCGCAGTCCTGGCCTCTCACGGCGCCGGCTTGCCGGCGTCCGCGAGACGCCCTCACACTACCCAAGCTTGCGGGCGATATTCCGGGCTTTAAGATGGGTGTAGTCCTGCAGCATCTGCAACGTCTTGTGGCCGGTGACCGCTGCCGCTTCAACGCGATCGAGGCCGAGCTCAAACAATCTACTGGTGGCCTCGTGCCGGAGATCGTGGATCCGAAGATCAGCAATGCCGGCGCGCTTGCAGGCCATCTGCCAGCCGCTGCGCAGCGAATGCGGAGAGAGCGAAAACACTGGACCCTTGATCTTCGTTACATCGCCATCGGTCTGGAGAGCCTTGAGAATTGACACGGCGCGCGAGGACAACGGAACAACTCGATCCTCGCCGTTTTTCGTGTCGTGAATCTCGGCGGTTTGCCCGCCGAGGTCGACATTCTCCCATTGCAGTTTCAGCAGCTCGCCGGACCGCATGGCGGTTTCTACCGCCAACTGCACGAACGGCTTGATTTGCGGCTTGCGGCAGGCGCCAAGCTCTCTGAACAGCCGTTCCTCTTCCCCATCCTCGAAACGCCGCTTCCGTGACCTCCCAGTGGCCGGCATTTCCATTTCCTTGACAGGATTGCGCAGACCTTCGATCCGCCAGCGCTTGCTGGCGATCGTGAAAACGTGCGACAGCAGGGCGACATAGCGGCGCTGGGTGACCGGCGAGGCAGGGCGCAATGTGATCTTGCTGACTGCTGGTGTCGTGACCGTCCGCGGCTTGTTCTGCCGTTGTGACTCGTGTGGCTTCGCCAGGTCAAGCAGGAGGGTTTCGACATCATCGGCCCGGAGCGAAGATAGAGGCCGCAAGGCGATTGGGTGCCGGAGGATCCGGCCGACCCGGTAGAATTCGCTCTTATGGCTCTTTTTCTTGACCGTGACAGTATCCCGATAGCGCTCCAGCGCCAGGCCGAGCGTGGTTTCGCGCGCCTCGGTCAAGTCCTGTACGTTGCCATCCTCGAGCTTCAGCTCTTGGCGCTTCCCCCAGGTCTTTGCCTCACGTTCGGTTTCGAAGGTCTTGCACATGGTCGGCAAACCTTTTCGCCGGACCCTGACCAGGAAACTTGCCGGTCCTCGCTGCACGATGGTTGCCATTTCCGCCCTTTCGAATTGTCACAATTTGTCACATCAATTCTACGCCAATGGCCTGAAACCCTGAAACCACAAGGCTTGGCGGCAGAACTGACGATGCTCTTAAAATCCCTCGGCGCAAGCCATACCGGTTCGATTCCGGTTCCGGGCACCAGCCATCCAAACGCGTGATAGTTCTCAATCTTCTCTGCGACCACGGACACCGTTTCGAAGGCTGGTTTGCTTCGGGCGAGGTGTTTCGCGATCAAAGCCAGCGTCATCTGGTGCATTGTCCACAGTGCCAGACTACTGGCATCAGCCAGTTGCCGTCGGCACCGCATGTGAAGCGCGGTGCGACGGAGGCTGCAGTTCCGGAAAAGCAGGCGATGCCGGTGCTTGCGCCGGCGATGGCGCAGTTGCACCAAGCTTTGGTCAACATGGCGCGGCAGGCCGAAAACGTCGGCGAACGCTTTCCGGAGGAGGCGCGCCGCATTCACTATGACGAGGCGCCGTCCCGCAGCATCCGCGGTATCGCCACGGCCGATGAAACCCGCGACCTGCTCGAAGAAGGCATTGCCGTGCTTCCCGCGCCTGTGCCGCCGGACGACGAGTTGCACTGAGACGTCCAGGGAAAGCTTTAGTCCCTGGCCAGTCGGGCGAGTTGGTAAAGCTTTTCCAGCGCTTCGCGCGGGCTCAGTTCATCAGGATTGACATCGCGCAGCGCATCGAGCGCCGCATGCGGCGGCTCGGGCAGGGGCGGCGCGCTGGCGAACAGGTCGGGTTGGGTAGCCGAGCCGACCTCGCGGTTTTCCAGCAGCGTCAGGCGGCGCCGTGCTTCGCGCACCACGGCCGAGGGCATGCCGGCCAGCGCGGCGACCTGCACGCCATAGCTTTGCGAGGCCGGGCCTTCCTCGACGGCATGCAGGAACACGATCTTGTGGCCATGCTCGACCGCGTCGAGGTGAACATTGGCGCAGATCGGGTAGTCCTGCGCCAGGCGCGTCAGCTCGAAATAATGCGTAGAGAATAATGTCCACGCGCGGTTCTTGTCGATCAGGTGGCGGGCGATGGCGAAGGCCAGCGCGACGCCGTCGAAGGTCGAGGTGCCGCGGCCGATTTCGTCCATCAGCACCAGCGACTTGTCCGTCGCGCCATTGAGGATGGCGGCGGCTTCGGTCATTTCGACCATGAAGGTGGAGCGTCCCGAGGCGAGGTCGTCCGAGGCGCCGATGCGCGTGTAGATCGCGTCGATTGGGCCGAGCCGGCAGCGCGTCGCAGGAACGAAGCTGCCGCAGTGAGCCAGCAGCACGATCAGCGCGGCCTGGCGCATGTAGGTCGATTTGCCGCCCATGTTGGGGCCGGTGATCAGCAACATGCGGCGCGCCGGCGAAAGGCGCGTGTCGTTGGCGATAAAGCTGTCGATCTGTCGTTCGACGACGGGATGACGGCCGCCCTCGATCTCGATTGCCGCTTCGTTGCAGAACTCCGGCTGGCGGTAGTCGTGGCGTACGGCGGCGGTGGCAAAGGCAGCGAGTCCGTCGAGTTCGGCAATCGCCCGCGCAATGCGTTGCAGCACCGGGATGTGGATCATCAGCGCGCCGAGCAGTTCGTCCCACAAAGCCTTTTCCAGCGCCAGTGCGCGCTCGTTGGCCGACAGCGCCTTGTCCTCGAAGGCTTTGAGTTCGGGCGTGATGTAGCGCTCGGCATTCTTCAGCGTCTGGCGGCGGCGGTAATCCTCGGGGATTTTCTCGACGTTGGCGTGGGTGACCTCGATGTAGAAGCCATGCACCTTGTTGAACTCGACCTTGAGGTTGGCGATGCCGCTGCGGGTCCGTTCGCGCGCTTCGAGCTCGATCAGGAAGGCGCCGCAGTTGTGCTGGATCGCGCGCAGTTCGTCGAGGTCGGCGTTGTAGCCGCGGGCGATGACGCCGCCTTCGCGGATCAGCGCGGCGGGTTCGGGCGCGACGGCCTGGGTCAGCAGGCTGACGCAGCCCTGCGGCGTGGCCAGTGCGGCAGCGAGTTCGGTGAGCCGTGGCGCCGTCGCGCCAGCGCCCACTATTGAACGGATGCCGTCGAGACGCGCGAGGCTGTCGCGCAGCGAGGACAGGTCGCGCGGACGGGCGCTCTTCAGGGCGATGCGGGCGGTGATGCGGTCGATGTCGGCGAAGCCGGACAGCGCCTTGGCCAGCGCCGCGAACGGGCCGTTGCCGGCATCGCCGATCAGCGCCGCGACGGCTTCGTGCCTCGCGCGCGGAATGCTGCGCTCGGTCAGCGGATGGTGCAGGCAGTGGCGCAGCCAGCGCGAGCCCATGCTGGTGGCGCAGCTGTCGAGCAGCGAGAGCAGCGTCGGTGCGGCTTCGCCGCGCAGGGTTTCGGAGATTTCCAGGTTGCGCCGGGTTGCGGCATCGAGGCGCAGAAAGGCGCCTTCGTGCTCGACGGTCAGCTGCGTGACGTGGGCCAGCGCCTGCAGCTGCGTGGCCTGGGCGTAGCGGTAGAGCGCACCGGCGGCGGCCAGCCCGAGTTCCTCGTCATGGACGCCGAAACCGGCCAGGTCGCGGGTGCCGAAATGCTCGGCCAGCGCGTTCGCCGCGGCGCGCGCGTCGAAATGCCAGTCGGGCAGATGCTGGGCGACGGCGCGGTGCTCCGGCACACCGCTGCGCAGCGCGTCGGGCAGCAGCAATTCCGCCGGGCGCAGGCGCTCCAGATGCGCGGGCAGGGCGTCGGGCGAGGTTTCCAGCAAGCGCAGGTCGCCGTTGGCGAGATTGAGCCAGGCCAGTCCGGCGCGCTGGCGGTCGATGGCGAGCGCCAGCAGCAGGCTGTCGCTGCGGTCGTCGAGCAGGTTGGCGTCGGTCAGCGTGCCGGGCGTGACGATGCGCGTCACAGCGCGTTCCACCGGCCCTTTGGCTAGCGCGGGATCGCCGATCTGTTCGCAGATGGCGACCGAAACGCCGAGCTTGACCAGCTTGGCCAGGTAGCCGTCGACGGCGTGGTAGGGGATGCCCGCCATCGCGATCGGCTTGCCGGCCGACTGGCCGCGTGCTGTCAGTGTGATGTCGAGCAGGCGCGCGGCCTGCTGGGCATCCTCGTAGAACAGTTCGTAGAAATCCCCCATGCGGAAAAACAGCAGCTTGTCGGCATGTTCCGCCTTGGCGCGCAGCCATTGCTGCATTACGGGGGTGTGTTTTGATATGTTTTCGTCGTTTTCAACCATTTGATTATTTTATTTATTTCCTGCGCGAAAAGCAGCGGTTGGGAGCCGATAGGCAAGCAAGGGATGCCCCGGTGCGATTGACGATGCGTCGTTCTGTCGGGAAGCTGGTCATGTAACGCCAGCCAAAATAGGGCAGGCAGATAACAAATGGGGTATTCAATTGCATATATACCCTAATGCGAGGTAGGATTACCCCATTTTTTCGACAGGCATCCAATGCATTCCCTCACTCCTGAGTTCCTGGCAGATCTCCGCTACGATGGCTTGCAGATCGCCACGATGCGCGCTTTGGGCGAGTATCGCGGCAAGCAGCAACTGTACTTTGCGCAGTCGCCCGAGGTGTTGAGTGATCTCCGGCAGATTGCCGTTATCGAGTCGACGGAGTCGTCCAATCGTTTGGAAGGTGTGGTTGTTCCCAAGGATCGCCTGAAGTCCTTGGTGATCAAGAACGCCACGCCCAAGAGCCGTTCGGAGCAAGAGGTGGCAGGTTACCGCGATGCGCTTGCCTTGATTCATGAATCGGCCGAAAACATGCCATTTTCAGAAGGCGTGGTGCGTCAACTACACACGATGATGTATCGCTACATGCCCCAAGCGGGTGGGAACTGGAAAGCAAGCAACAACGACATCGTGGAAAAGCACCCGGACGGTACCGTGCGAGTCCGCTTTCAGCCGGTGCCAGCCCATTTGACGCCGATGGCGATGGCCGATCTCATTGGGCGATATCAAGTAGCCGAAGACCAGCATCTGGCTGATCCGCTGGTGCTGATCCCGCTCTCCGTACTGGATTTTCTGTGTATTCATCCTTTTCCGGACGGCAATGGACGGGTGGCTCGTCTGGTGACCCTCCTGCTGCTGTATCAATGCGACTATGCCGTCGGGCGATACATCAGTCTGGAACGGATATTCGAAGAATCCAAGGAGAGCTACTACGAAACGCTGGAAGCAAGCTCGCAGGGCTGGCACGAGGGCCGGCACGACGTGCGGCCATGGCTCGACTATTTCTGGGGCGCCCTGCTGCGGGCCTATCGGGAGTTCGAGGAACGAGTCGGTACCATCGAGCGTGGGCGTGGCGCCAAGAGTGACCGGGTGCGTTCCGAGGTGCTGAAGCGCACGCTGTCGTTCTCGATTTCCGACATAGAGCAGGCTTGCCCAGGCATCAGCCGCGATACCGTGCGTATGGTGCTGCGGGCGATGAAGGCTGAGGGTCTGATTGCACCTACCGGCAAGGGGCGTGGGGCGAAGTGGAATCCAGCGTCGTGAGCCTTGACTTCGCCACCCTCGACGCACTGCGCACCCACCACCCCGCGTGGCGGCTGTTGCGCTCGGACCATGCGCCGCTGGTGGCGAGCTTTCTGCACCGCGTGTTCGTCGCGCCAAACGTGCGCGTAATGGCGGCGGCCGATCTGGGCGAGTCACTGGAAGACGAGTTGTATGCGCTGCGCCAGCATTTGGGCGAGGACGCTTTCCCGAAAAATGCTATCGACTATCTGAACGACTGGGCGGGGCCAGAAAAGGGCTGGTTGCGTAAGTTCTACCGCCAGGGTTCGGATGAGCCGCAATTCGACCTGACACCCGCCACGGAAAAAGCCATCGTCTGGCTCGGCACCCTGACCGAACGCAGTTTCGTCGGAACTGAATCGCGCCTGCTCACTTTGTTCGAACTGCTTCGGCAAATGAGCGAGGGCAGCGAGTCCGATCCGGCCAAGCGTATTGCCGAACTGCAAAAGCGCCGCGACGAAATCGATAACGAGATTGCGCGGGTAGTGTCTGGCGATGTGCCGCTGCTGGACGATACCGCGCTCAAGGATCGCTTCCAGCAATTCATGCATTTGGCGCGGGAACTGCTCACCGACTTCCGCGAGGTGGAGCAAAACTTTCGGTTGCTCGACCGGCGGGTGCGCGAGCGCATCGCGTTGTGGGAAGGAGCCAAGGGCGCGTTGCTGGAGGAAATTATGGGCGAGCGCGATGCCATCGCAGACTCCGACCAGGGCAAGAGCTTCCGGGCGTTCTGGGACTTTCTGATGTCCAGCAGCCGGCAGGAGGAATTGACCGAGTTGCTTGCGCGAGTGTTGTCCCTGCCGCCAGTAGCCGATCTGAATCCCGACGCGCGCACGCGGCGGGTGCATTACGATTGGCTGGAGGCCGGCGAACACACGCAACGCACTGTGGCGCAGCTATCTCAGCAACTCCGGCGCTTTCTCGATGACCAGGCCTGGCTGGAGAATCGCCGCATCATGGACATTGTGCGCAGCATCGAGGCGCGTTCGCTGGCAGTGCGTGATGCCGTGCCAGTGGGTGATTTCATGGCCATTGACGAGCAGAGCGCCAGCGTCACGCTGCCCATGGAGCGCCCGCTCTACACCCCGCCCGCCAAACTGGTGCTGGACAACCTGACGCTGTTGGCCGGCGAGGGCGACCTCGACACCACGGCGCTGTTTGACCAGGTCCGTATTGACAAGGCGCTGCTGGCCGGGCAGGTGCGCCAGATGCTGCAGCAGCGTGCGCAAGTCACATTAAGCGAGGTGCTGACCGTGCAC
>JAXMJU010000379.1:0-15413 GCA_034376265.1 Sulfuritalea sp. | reverse complement strand
CAAGGCGTCCTCGGAGATGACCCGGCGCATGCCCAGAAGTCCCGGATTGACGCCATCGCAACGAATGGTGGTGACGTGCGAATACCGTTTGTGTCCCGACAGGACCGACAGCATCCAGGTGCCCAGCACCTCCGCCTTGGTTGGCGCATTGCCACTTACGTAGGCCAACGGGCAACTCTCCTGCCAGCGCGACCACAGACCGGTCAGGGTCAGAAACTCGATAAAGTAGGCCAGCTGACCCATCGGCGTCGCTGCGCTGTCGGACTCCCAGCGTACCTGTACCCGTCCTCCCGCCGTCTCCACCCCAGCACACGACAAAAGCATTTCTTCGTGTTTCGCCCGCTTCAATTTCGACTCACCCATCAGGTGTCTCCCCGCAGACCGATCAAGCCCACAGCCTGCCTGACCTGTGGCTACTTTGCACGCAGTCAAATGCGTTTTTTAGGTTGATAGAAAGCCGTTGGGGTGACTTCGCAACCGCTAGAATCTGCGCCCGAGCCCGGATGTTATTTTCCCCTATCTACCCTGATCGATTTCCCTGCACTCCATGACCCCAATTTTTTACGGCCTGCTCGGACTGGTGGCATGGGCGCCTTTGCCGCTGGGCAGCAACCGTGCTTGGGCCTGGGCGATATTGGTGGTCGGATCTTGCCTGTTGGCAATTGGATGGCTCGTCGGATATCTGCTGGGACGCTACGCTATTACCGATGCATTTCGCCGTGCGCGCTGGGCATTGGCTGGCGGTGCATTGTGGACGCTTTATATCGGGCTCCAGTTCGTTGCCCTGCCCGCCGAGTGGATCCAGACTCTGTCGCCCCACGCCTATGAAGCCCACGCCGCTGCAGCGGGTGTTGTAGGGCATCCGATAGCCGCCACGCTTACGCTCAGCGTCGATCCCCACGCAACTCGCGATTTCTGGTTCAAGACCCTCGCCTACGGATGCATGTTTTGCCTGACATTGCTGGTGGTGGATTCGCGTCAGCGGCTCGAATTACTACTCAAGACGCTTATAATCTCAGGCACCCTGCAAGCGCTGTATGGCAGCATCATGGTGCTGTCCGGCCTCGAGTATGGCTTCTTCATCAAGAAATTCAGTTATCTGGGGTACGCCACCGGAACCTTCGTCAATCGTAACCACCTTGCCGGCTATCTGAATCTATGCCTTGCGGTAGGCATCGGACTGATGATCTCCAAACTGGGGGGCGAAGCGATCCACACCTGGCGGCAGCGAATACGCTCCATCGCGCGCCTGCTGCTTGGCGATAAGACGCGGCTGCGCATATACCTGATCGTAATGGTCATTGCGCTGGTGCTAACGCGTTCGCGCATGGGCAACACGGCATTTTTCGCCAGCACCTTGATCGTCGGATCATTAGGCCTGCTGCTGATGCGCAATGCCCCGCGATCGACAATGCTTTTCCTGGCGAGCCTGATCGCGCTCGATATCCTGATCGTCGGCACCTGGTTCGGGGTCGACCAAGTTGCCAAGCGGATCCAGCAAACGCAGGTGACTGCCAACGCCGACAATCTGCTGCCCACCGAAGACCGGGACGAAGTCGGCCAGCAGGCGTTGAACTATGCCAAGGATTACTTGCTGACCGGCTCCGGAGGAGGGACGTTCTATGTAACATTTCCTGCTTACAGCAATCGCGGCATCGTCGGTTTCTTCGACCATGCGCACAACGACTACATGCAGCTATTGACGGAAACCGGCGTGATCGGTCTTGCGCTTTGCGTCTTTATTGTCACCTTGGCCGCGGTCCAAGCTCTGCTCGCTCTGCGCCGCCGCAATGACAGCTTGATGCGAGGCACTGCCTTTGGCGTCGCGTTGGCCATTTGCTGGCTGGCGATTCACAGCACGGTGGATTTCAATATGCAGATTCCGGCCAATGCGCTGACCATGACCGTTATTCTGGCCTTGGCCTGGGTGGCAGCATCGATTCCGGGGCAAGGCAGATCCGGTTCCAGCGGTATCAGACAACCTCGCGAATAGCCCGCCCCCGCATCGGCGAATCAATCGGATCGGAGTAACGCGGATCACTCACACCAAAAAGTCTTCCCGCTTTTTTCCCTTGGCCAGTTCTTCTGTCAGCCAATGCGGCGGGCGGCCACGACCGGACCATGCCTCACCCGTAGCCGGATGGCGATACTTCGCCGCCACCGCCTTGCGGGTACCGGGCTTCTTCGGCGCACCACCAAGATCAGCGACGGTAATCCCGTAGTCGGCCATTTTCTGCTTTATCTCTGCAATAGCCGCCGCAATTTCCGCCAGACGTGCCTCTTCCGCCTGACGCATCAATTCCTCGGCCTTGGCCTTGAGTTCCTTGTAGCTTGACATCTTCATCTCCTTTTTTACACAGCCCTTAAAAATCGATTTTCCAGCCCGTTTCAATCAATGCCCGCCGCCTTTAACGATTACCCTCACCCCGCGCCAGATGATCCACAAATCAAGCATCAGCAGACCAAAAGACGGGCGCTTCAGATACTGATCAACGTATTCGTATTCATAAACCGGATTACCCATCTCCGGCGTGCCCTTGTTCACGTGGCCCAGGCCCAATAACCCGCCGCGCAGCAAGAATCGAGTGACATTCCCCTGTGCCCGATCGCGTTCATAGTGCAGCACCGCCAAAGGCCGCGGCCCGACAATGCTCATGTCCCCTTTGAGCACGCTGTAAAACTGCGGCAACTCATCCAGGTAGAACTTCTTCACAAACCGGCCCACAACCGTGCGGCTGTCCGGCGTCCATTCGGCTGAATAAGCGATCCAGTCGTGCCGCCTGGCCCCTTCCGGTTCGATGTACTTCGTCTTGATCAAACGAATCTTGTATTTCGGAATCACCCGCCCTGCACTCACCGCGTTGTAATGAAAAAACATCGGCCCCGCATTTTCAGGGATCAGCCAGCCCTCGATCAGGAATGCCAGCTTCAACAGCAACAAAACCGGCGCCGACACCAAGAGCATCACCGCCGCCACCAGCTTATCGAACAGCACCTTGAAAAAACGCGGCGGCAGCGGCTCCGTCAACTCAAAAATGTGCCGATACTTCTGGCGAATTTCCTCCGTTGGCGGTTTGTAAGGGAAAGCTTCTTTAGGTTCATTCGTCATGGCTGTATTTCAAGAAAAGTCGGCGCTGGCGGGACGGCGAAACCGTGGTCATCTGCGCCGCTTGAGGTCAAGCAGTTCCCGCTCGAACTGCCCAAGCACTGCGTGCTTGTCTAAATAGGTCTCCGCATAACGTCGGCCTGCAAACCCAAGTTCTAGGCGTCGTGCCGGATCTTCCGCCAGTGCCGCAATGGCCTCGGCAAACGCCACCGCATCGCCAGGCGGCGTCACTAGCCCACGCCCATTGACGACATCAGCCAACTCCGTTCCCGCATGGGCGGTGGCCACCACCGGCCGACCGCTCGCCAGCATCCCCGTCAATTTTGAAGGCATCACCAGATCGGCCGCATCGGCGCGCTGCGGCAGCAGGTGAATATCCGCCATGCCCAGCAAGGCCCCCAGCTTTTCCATGGGCTGCAAATCCAGAAAACGCACATTCGACAGCCCCATACCCCGCTCCACCAGCTCCTCTCGCCCGGCCCCGTTGCCACAAAACACAAACTGCAGGCAGGCATTCTCTTCGAGCAACTTTGCCGCCTCGGCGAGGATCTCCAGCCCCTGCTTGTTACCCATATTCCCTGAATACAGCGCCACCACGGCATCGGCCGGAATTCCCAACTCGGCGCGCAACACCTTAGTGCCTGATTCATCAACCCTCAGCCCCTCCAAATCCACCCAATTCGGAAACAACACAACCCGCCCTGGCGCCACACCCTTCGCCACGGCACGCACCACCATGCGCTGTGAAATCGTGGATACCCGATCAAACTGCCGCATCAGCCAGCGCTCACCCGCCACAACCATGCGCTGCAGCCAAGCGCCTTTCAACAAACCCAGATCGAACGCCGCATCCACCTCAAAATCCTGAATATGCAACCACGCCTTGCCACCCGACAACCGCGCCACCAGCCACGCCTGCGGCGCACAGAACAACGGCGGCTCCACCACCCACACCATATCGGGCCGCCAAAAAACCTGCCGCAACATAATAGGAAAACTGGAAAGCGCAAAACTCGCCAAATGCAGCACCCGCTTCAAACCGGAAGGTTTGGCCGGAACCCACAGCGGGCATCGATAAACCACCAAACTACCTTTGATATTTATCCCCTCGCCCAACGGGGGAGGGTTAGGGTGGGGGAGCGTTTGCGTTTGCGTTTGCCTTTGCCTTTGCTCTTTCCGCCACCAATTCGCAAACCCCTCCGCCACCCTCCACTGCGGATAATACGGCGGCGCCGTCACCACCCGCACCTGATGCCCCTGCGCAGCCAGCCATTCCGCCATCTCACCGGTGTATTTGCCGATACCAGTTAGCTCTGGGGAGTAATTGATACCGTGAATCAGAATACGCATACAACGGCAACTCGGCGCCATGTCATCTCGTTGCTTCAAACAACGCATCCATTTCAATAATTTCGCCAGTTTTTGGCGAAATATGAAAATTCATCGGCCGGACAAACCGGAACCCGTGTTTCCTCAACAATTCAACCATCGCCTCAAAGTCGCGCTCACCTTCATAGAGCTGCGAAAATGACACCTCCATCAGTACCCACCGCACACGCTTCAAAAATACGCCTGCACCGGCAATCACTCGATCCTCAAAACCTTGTACGTCGATCTTCAGCAAGATCGGCTCTGCCAAGGCTATGCCGTCAAACAACACATCCAGCGTCGTTACCGGAACAGTTATTTCCCCTACTACACTGGAACCGGGAAACGATTCAATGCGATCTTTGCCCAGCGGCAGCAGGGAGCTCACTTGCGGATCACGGTTGACATGAAATGTCGCGTTACCAACGCTGTCCCCCACCGCCGTCACGCGTATGTTTCTGGCCACCGGCAGACCGACATTTTTGCGTAATTGCTCGGCTACCTGCGGGTCAGGTTCCACTGGAAACACCTCAGCACCTTGAAACAGGCGGCTCGAAGCCACGGCAAATTGGCCGATATTCGCGCCAACATCCACCACCGTTTGGGGCTGAATACCTGCCAGTTTTGCCCGTGAAATGATCTGGAACGCGGCCAGCGAAAACTTCGGCCATGTCAAGAAAGCTAAGAGCGCCCCCGGTGTTTTGAGCAACTCCAAAATACGTAACATGCGAGTAATCAAAGGTAAACACTCCAACTCATAAAGAAGAATAAAGCTCCATCCACATAGGCATCACCGCCTGCCAACTATAACGCTGCTGAACCAGGCGCCGGCTGGCCAGGCCACGATCACGCTGTTCCTGCGCACTCCATGAGCAGGCTGCCACCAAAGCCTGGCCGAGCGCATCGACGTTTGGCTCCACCAGCAAACCACCGCCCAGCTCCCAATCATGCAGACCTGTTTGGTAGGTCGTAATCGAGGGCAAACACCGCGCGGCGGCCTCCAGATTAACGAGGCCTACCACCTCCGAGTGCGATGGTGCAGCCAGCACCCACGCAGTATCGATCAGCTTGCGTTTTTCCTCGCCAAATAGCGGCCCGTGAAAACGCACCCGCTCTTTTAATTCGCAGTCATCGACAATAGCTTCCAATTCAGACAAATAATCTTGCGACCAAGCTGGGCCGACCACATCAACCGACCAGACCTTGTCGATTCGCGCCCGCGCAAAAGCACGCAACAATATGTCAGCCCCTTTTTTAGGTTCAATCCGACCAAGAAACAAAATAGTTTTAGCGCGTTCGCCTTGCGGGCAATCATCCTCTTCACTTACCTCAATCGCATTGGGAATCACTTCAATTCGTTTGTCTGGAAACAGTCGCGCCAAGTGCTTTTGCTCAAGTGGAGTGATTGCATGGATCACGCTCGCCTTGCTAAGAACCGGATAAGCCAGCATTGACCAGTAAGCCCGTTTTTTGGCGCGAACCTTCCAGCCCTGTTGATTCCACAGCCAGGGTTCCAGCATGCCATGTGCCGTGAACACAAACGGAACACCAGCTTGGCGTGCGGCACGTGCACCAAAATACTGGAGAGCCGACCATGCCCCATGCAGATGAAATACCGGCGCATCTCCATTTGAAGCTACCGCCAAGCGCGCAACCCCCTCCTGCAACCCCTGCCCCCACGACCATAGATGCCCCAGTCCAGTTGGCGGATAGGTAAACACCTCCACACCCGGTGGTAGCTCGCCCGGCTCACCCGTGGCATGAACAATCTGAACCGGAATGTCGCACTGCGACAGACGTTCCGAAAGCTGGCGGATGACCGCTGGTACGCCACCGGCTATTCTTGCCATATCCTCGGCAACATGCACCACGCGCAACCCTCCAGACCGGCTCAAGAAACTTCTCCCTGAGCCCTCAACCAGTCAACCGTGGTGCGCACACCATCCACTATCGAATACGGCAGCACGCCCACCACAGCTTGGAGTGGCTCCAGATCATGCACCATAGGCGTAAGCAAATTGTCGAGACGAAACGATGTTAATGGAGGATTTTTCCAGCCGAGCGCCTTCAGACAATCGCCAACCCATGCTGCCGGGCGAAGCACTTCAACAGGTACCGTCTTAATGGGTTTTACACCCAAAAGTTGCTGAATCGTATTGGCCATCGCCGCCACATCAATAGGCGGATAGTCCGCCAGATAAAACGTTTTTCCAGCAACAGCGCCTGCCGGTGCATCCATCAGTTTTTCGAGCTCATGAATCGTGTTACCAACAAAACCAAACGATTTGAGAATCTGTTCCGTACCCGGATGCACATAGCGCCCACGGGCAATCGTTAGAAAAAAAGTCTTGTATGGCACATCAAACCAAGGCCCCCAAATAGATGTCGGGCGTACGATCAGCGCAGGGCATGGCAAGCGAGAAATAGCATCGCGCACAAGCTTTTCCCCAATTACCTTGCTTTCACCGTAAGGCGTGGTCGGGCAATAATCGAACTCATCCTTGGGCGCGTAGCCGATGCGACAAACCAAGCGACTGGAAGCAAAGATCAGACGCTGCAGCGAAGTTACGCCTTCCACCGCAGCGATGAGATTTTCCACACCAACGGTATTGGCCGCATAGTTTTCAACCGAATGCCCATCCAGATCGGTGCGAGCCGCCATGTGAAAAATGATTTCAGGGCGAAATTGCTGCATCAGGGCGCGCAGTGCCCTGCCATCAAGCAAATCACCAGTGTGCCAGAGCGAGCTATGCGTGCTATTACGAGGAGCGACTATATCGAAGTTCTTTACCTCATCTCTGCGCGAGGAAAAGTATTCGACCAAGTTTGTGCCAATAAAACCCGAACCGCCAGTTACAAGAACCCTCACACTACGCCCCCCGCCGACCTGTAAATTGGCCCATACAGCAAACGCTCCTTTGTATCCAGCGGGTTTGCCACTTTTCTTGCATATTTTGCAAAAACCGCCGCCGCCAAGTCTATCTGGGCGCGTTCGCGACCGTTAATTTTCTTAAAGATAGAACGACTATATTCTTCGTGGGCTTGATGAAGTTTTCCCGATCCGGTAATTCCATCTTCGTGAACCCGGAACCTGCTCCAGACTTCATTCACCCGCGCAAAATTGGCGCCAGCAAGTGCCATATCTGCAAAAAGCTCTCCATCCCAAGCAACACGATTTTCTGAATTGAACCCACCTGCTCGACGGTATATCCCAGCACGAAAAAATGTTGATGCTTGTGACAGGATTGAGGCGCCATGCGCTGCCATCCAGAGTGAATAGCGATCTGAATAAAAGCGGCGAATTCGCTTGCTCTTTGCATCGATGATCCAGCTATGACCCGAGACTACATCGGCCTTAGGGGTGGTTTCGAAATAGCGCGCCACCCGCTCGATAGCACCCGATTCTAAAACATCATCAGAGTTAAGAAAGCCGAATATGTCACCGTGGGCCGCTGCAAATCCTTTGTTCAAACCATCCGCCGGGCCATTATCCGGTTCATAAATAACCCTGGCTATCCTGTCCTGATAGCGCTCGATAATATCGCGGCTGCCATCAGTAGAGCCTGGGTCGACAACGATGTACTCAATATCGGAATAATCCTGTTCGACCACCGAGCGGATTGCTTCCTCCAGATATTTCGCCTGGTTAAAGGAGATCGTGACAATGGTAATCTTTGACATTGTTTGATTATCGGTTTTGCTGCAAACTCAGGTCACAAGCGCCTGGTAAAAAAGCTTGCCGGATTTCGAATTGGCTTACTTTCAGCCTGGTAAGGCTTGAGAAAAACCGCCATTGCTATTATAAAAAGTGGTGTAACAAACCGACCGGCCGCACCGAAGGGTGAAAACAAAATATCCCATATCAGGATAAACCCGATAAAAAGTATAAGCGGTACAAACTTGCTCCGGTTATCGAACGTATACAGGAGAGTTCGGCCGGTCAAGAACATAACCCACAGCCAGAATGGCACACCGAGAATGCCTGCCTCTACCCAAGCACCCAGCAGATGTGAGTGTGCGGGAATCAAACAACTATCATCTGATCCGATGGAGGAATAACCAAAAGACTCTGCGGTCTCCCACCGCAAATAGGCATAGGCGCAGTTTTGGGCCCAGGAACCATGACCCAGCACAGGGGAATCCATAATTGCCGGGATCGACCCGAATGCTTCACTGCGGCCGCCAAGGATCAGGCCATAAGCGCCGCTCGACTGACCTTCATAGTGCTGCTGCGCCTCCCAGCCCAGCAATCCAGACTCCGCAGCACTACTGTAAAGCTCAATCGCCGACCATAACGCGAAGCCGGAAACAAGGGCCACAACCAGCCCGCGCCGCTGCCAATTACGGTTATCGCGCGCATTCTGTCTACGCCCCAAAACCTGACTCATCATGTAGAGCGCAACGACAAAGAGGATACCCCCCAGGCTACGAAATCCCATATAAATATTTAAACCAGACGCTCCCAGAATCAGCATCAATGAAATAAATCGGCCTGTGCGGCCCTTGCCGGCAAGCGCGACCGACAGCAATACCACCAACCAGGTGATGCTGCCGCCATAACCAAACTTCCATGGGTATAGGACAGCGTATTCAGAAGGGCTTAAGAAATATTTGATGAGGCTGCCAAGCGCCATGCCCGCAATGAACAAAATCAGCCGCTTGGGCTTACCATCGACCAGAAGATACAAAGCGCTAAAGTTGATGATCGTGAGTGTAATTTTCGCCCAGCCCCGTGCATAGTCGTTGAATGAAGATTCGCGGTATACGTCAGTAGCCACTTGGCCAAATAACCAAAGGCCGGCCAAGAGCAGGAATAACCTTGGCAGGGGTTCGGCAAGTTTGCGGCCACGGGTGAGAAACACAAAGGGAAATGCGATCGCGAGCAGAATATCCGGCATGAAGAGGCGGCCTACGACATTAACCTCCATGAACACCGTAAGCGGCACCAGAAATACAAACAGCCCATACACATCCAATCGCAACGGGATATCCGTTCGGTAGCTGGTAGGAATATTTCTCTCGCCGACTCGATTAATCATGCCTGTGGTAACGTTCGTATGGAGCTTGCTAAGGGCTGATCACATGAACGCCCGAAGACTCCCGAAGACTCCAGGGCCTCCGCACTCGCCCATCATAACGGCGTAAGACCGAGCATGTTCATCCGCACATCGTCATCCCAAGCAGCGCCCTTGCGCTTCAGGCGCAAGCTGGCCTTGGTCTTGTCGGTGGTGTCCAGACGAATCAGGTTGAGCACGATCTTCTTCAGGAGCGACAGATTTTGCGGAGCGTTGTCCTTGCGTACGGTACTGCCGTCCTCCCCGAAGCTGACATCAAGGACCCAGTGAAGCCGGTTCTCGATTCCCCAGTGGGCACGAACCGCTGCCGCGAGTTGCTCAGCGGTCAAGTCACGGGAGCTGATGTAATAGCGCCGCTCCAGGTCCGACTCCTTTTCGCCGACCTTGCGGATGGAGTCGATACGCGCAATGGTCTTGCACTTGGGCCAATCGACCAGATCGACGGTACCCTTGGCCGGCAGCACCGAGGCGATCTGACCGACGAGTCGACCATGGGACTTTTCAACCTGGCTTTGCCGGTCGACACCCTTGGCTTCGCACTGGTCGATGAAGGTGGTCTCGATTGCTTCCAACAGGGACGGTTGGGTTCGGCCCAGCCGCACCAGCCGTGCCAGGCGCCAGGAGAGCACCATATACACGGCCAGCGCCAGTTCCAACTGGCCAATGTGTCCCAATTGCAGCGCTTCCACTCGACAGCCATTCTTCAGCACATGGAAGAAGGTCTCGATTTCCCAACGGCAGCGATACCAGTCGATCAACGCAACCACCGCCTCAAAGCCCACCGCCGCACGGTTCGTCAGCAGGCGCCACTCCACCGGCTTGACGCCCGCCGGCGCGCCGACTTCCCGGGCAATCGCGCAGGTCACAGACACCTGACCTCCCGCGCCATCGGGCAGACTGACCGTGCGCACCCAGACCTGCTGCGTTACCGTGCGCGTTGTCTGACCATGGCGTGCCGGCAGGGTAAATTCAATCTCGCCCAGCACGTCGCCGGACAGCACGGCGGCCCACAGTTTGGCACCGTCAGGCAGGCACCGGTTATGTTGCGAGCGGATCAGCCAGTCGGCCGGATGTCCCAAGTCCCGGGCGCGACGCATGAGTTCAACGATATCGGCTTCGCGGTCGGCGACATAGACCAGTCGCGTGTGTGGCATGGACTGGGCCGTTTCGGCGACGCGTTCGTAGCCTTCGGTCCAGCGCAGGCTTTCACGCGTTCCCGGGCGCTTGCCGTCCGTGCCTTTGGGCTGCCGGGCCCAGATCCAGGCATCGGTCACCTCCAGCGGTTCGCGCTGCGGGCTCACCGCATAGGTCGGATGCAGATACATGCCGCGCTGCGCTTCATAGGACAGCGGGCCCAGACCGTCGCTGCGCTGACCGTTGAAATCCAGTTCGGTGGTGTCTTGCAGACACAGAACGACCGGATGCTGGCGCATCCGGGCTTCGGTGCGGTCAATATGGGGTTGCAGAATGTCTTGCCAGCCCAAGGGGCGCTTCGGGTTGTTGGCCTGATCGAAGAAGCGATACACCGCCTGGGTCTCGCTCCAGTCAGGGCAGGCGCCAGGGATGCTGGCGGTGGGTTTGTCGGCAAAGCGATCCGCCAACTTGATCAGCCGTTTGTTCAATCGCCCATCACCCCAGGCGGCCCTCGCAAAGTCGTCCATCGCCCACGTGCTCATCGCTGCTCCCGTGCCCATTATCGGGGCAAAGCGCGGAGCTTCGGCCCAAGCGGCGGTACGGTTGCGATGGAAAAGCAGCATGTTTGTGGGCTAGCTCTGGTGATTACGGGACGCGGCGCGACTCAGCCGTTATGTTGGATGAGTTGTGTGTAATGGGATGCATCTATGGATGCTGCCACGTATTAATTAATTGATTGAATGAACCGATGCTTCTCTGTAGAACTCCAATAGAGAGTTTACTTCATACCCCCCTCCGGCAACGCCATCTTTTGCTCGCTTCTTTTCCCTTGCTAGAAGCTCTTCAACCCTGCTGGTAAAATCACCAACACTTCTAGTTTGATAAAACAATACTTGCTCCGGAAATCTCTCGAGTAGATCACTGGGATAATTAGCCGAGACACCTGGCAAGAGAACACATGCTCCAGACAATACTGCCTCATAAACTGTTCTGCCCACCCTTGGGATATCATCACCACGAACCACCAAGTCAGCATGTTTATAAATGAAGCTTACGTTCTCTTGTTCACCAAGAACAATTAACCTCTTGTCCTTCAAGGCAAATTGTTCGCATGAAAACAGCATTTCTCCATCCCCAACGACAACCAAATTAATTCTGGGGTCTGGAAATTTACTTAGAAATTTAAGCAAAAATGCAATGCCTTTTTCAACAGTAACTCGCCCGACAATTGCAATTACAAACTTGTCCCGAATGCGCTCCAAAAACTCCAGGTGAGCTTTCGTCAGCTGCATTTCATTTTGATTTAACAAATTAAATGGGTTCGCCAACACAAGCCGGTATGGGATGGTAAGTTTTTCAAACGGCTCTGCAACAACATCATCGATAAATATGATGCCGCGAGCCTCTTTGACATATTTCGGCAATACATTCTTGAAATCACTGTCGATCAGCTCCCGAACGTGTACGACAAATGGGAATCTGCTATCAGCCAAAGGAAAGAGAACCAGCGAATTCAAATGAATAACATCGAAATTGCCTTGTTGTGCAATCTTCACGATTTTGTAGCGTGTAATATTACTAAGAAGATTGGACAGCCAAGATGACACAAGCCCTTTGAGGGAAGTTGTCATTTCTCTACCAACATAACAGTTCCAGAATGGTAGCCAATAGGAATACGCTTTCCCGACTCGAAATTGTTGTTTGATTTTATCCAAATTAATGGACTTGGTGAACGATCGTTTAACAACCATCTCACAATAAACATTTTCTTTTCCCAATTCACGTATTAAGGCTTGCATACTCCGAGATGCACCATATATTGAAGTGTCATGCGTTACAAACAGGACTTTAAAAGTCGATTTCCTTGGTAAGGTCATCTTATCAATTTCTGGTAAAAACTCCGATCTTCAGCATTCAAGAAATGGCTGTTATGCCACAACAATGTAAAGTCGCCATTAAATTTTTGGCAGGTCTTTTTATATTGCATCATCAACTCAAGCGTCTTGTCGCTGTAACCCATACCCATGTATCGATCCGCGATCACTGAACACTCCATTAGCACCAAGGGTCGCTGACGCAAGTGAAGTGGTCGGCGCTCAATCAAATCATACATAGGGTATTCACAACAGGTGCCGCAGCGAAAACCTGGATAGTCAGCATATGACAATGTACTGTCATAGCTCATTTCTGCGACCTCCCAATTCCTGGCTGTCTTGGCCGTATCCCAGCGCAAAAAATGTTGTCGCCCGCCAATTCCCTCCTGATGAATATCCTCTTCCGCCATAATTTCACGCAAGACTACAGCCTCGCGGCAAGTTTGATCGGCATCCTGGTATGAGTTGTAGCTGGCATGCAGGCCGATCTCATGTCCACGCGCAGCAATGCGGCGCAACAACCCGCGAATCAGCGGCTCATTCATGCAATAGAAACCATCGAGCGTCGCGTGCGAATGCGCGGTGATGAAGTAAAAGGCAACCCGGTTACCAGCCTTTTCGTTTACGTCCATAATCCAATCTAGCGCGGTGAAATATGGGTCGCTGGAAAAATCACCTTGTAGGGTGCGCATCCCGATCGACAGCGATCGCGCAGCCATGCTTAATGAGTGTCGTTTCATCAGATCGCCACCCAAACGCTTTATAACCCCGGTCACGGAATTACTACTACGAACATAGGGGTGATCCACATCACAACTCACCAATGTGCGCGATTGGCGTTGCTTACGTTCCAATGCTGGCCATAGCCGCTTCATGGCGGCCCATAGGACTTCGACATATTCATCAACAATCGGGCGATCTAAGAAACCAGCCCGGCGAGCAATAGAAGCCGCAGCGGGAAAGCGGTCATGTTCGTCACGTGCTGAAAACACAACCTCTTCATAGCGGGACAGCATAAAAAATACAGTACCAAGAATATCCACGCCAATGCGAACAAATTGATCGCTGATTTCAATCTCTGGCTTGCCAAATAAAACAGGAAGTGGCTGATCAACTAATGGCGCCCTCAGCAAGGTTTGCGCTATATCCCAACAGGCAATCGGCATAACAGGTAACGTTGCAGATCCCAACCAGTTTTCTTGCGCATTTGATAAAAACATATCCGGCAATTCGAGTTGTTGACTGCCTAATTGAAGACCATAGCCGGGCTTACATGACGGTACCAAGCTGTAATCCAAACCTAGAAACTCCCCAAATACAACGTACAAAACCCATTCTGCTGTCGAGCCAACTGCCGAGGGATAACGAATGCTAAGTATCATAAAAAGTCAAACATCATTGGGGAACTAGGTTTTACGTCGCAACACCACGTGAATCCCATATTCGCTCGGAATTGATTCCGCGCAATGAATCGAATAATAGGTGCGCATCATACGGTTAATGATTCTTTCCATAAGGGATGCTTGCCTTGAATGTTCAATATCAAACAAGGCAGTTGATGGTTTGTTTTCCTTTCTTGCGTATCGACGAATAAAGCCAACCTCCCCGGGATTTGCTATCAAGATATCTACTTTTGAATCAGCAATGTCAGCGAAACCATTCTGCCAATAATCAGGATGAAAAATGGTTATTAAGTCCGGGGGGGGCGTGCTCAACCAATCCCGCCCTGAAAGATCACAGCTTTTACGGTTAGGTGCGTTAAACACCAACACTCCTCCGGGCTTTAGCTGGGCTATCAGATCTCTGGTCATCTGCGCTGGCGATTCTACGCAACCGATTGTCCCGATGTGATAAATCGCATCATATGGTGCTCCCATCTGGATACGTTTACTTCCAGCCACACAGAAGTGATCGCCAAAGCTGCGAGATGCACCACCAACAGCTGTTTGAGACACATCCACGCCCAGGACGTTTCGGCCCGTTGCCAGGAAATATGCCGTCAAATAGCCACGTGAACAACCAATCTCAAGAATATTTTGAGCCTCAGGAATTGCATCCAGCGTTTCCATCACAAAAGCGTTGGCGGCTCTGCGTGAGAGATATGATCGCACACCAGCGATATCACCTTGATGCAACAAATCCGCCACCCTGTTTTCCATAACCGCGTGGCCGTAATATGACGACGGTAAGCTATGCAATTTCTCATGAGCAGATGAATCGCTTAGTGTGAATCTGGAGCCACAATGTCCGCAATCAAAAAGGTCAACGCTGTAGTCTAAATAGGACTGATATTTCCTAAAAAAGGTTGTTTCAACATCTCCGCAAACAGGGCATTTCATGCTCTACTTCCTTTCAACAGCTCATCAAAAAGGCGCGCATTTTCTTTAACTTTTTGCGCTACTCCGCCCTGATGCAGGTCCAGTTGAAGCCTCATCTTTTCCTTATGCGCAACGATTTTCCTGAGCATTGTCGCCAAATGGCTGGCATCTCGCTCTTCCAGCACATAATCCTCCATTCCATAGCTTCTCATCAAATCACGATATTTCGGGTGCCAAGAAATCGAAATTGCCGGGACTCCTGAAGAAAGTGCAGCGACAATACTGTGGTATCGCGCACCAATATGAAAGTCTGCATTTGCGATGATCGCTTTCAATTCGACAGGTGATAAATCTTCATCAATAAGCAACACATTTGGATCGTTGGCCAATTCGAAAATTATTTTTGCCACGGCTAGATCACATACCTTGGGGCTTGGCTGAGTAGGGCGAAATGTATGTGGCACAAGCAATATTCGATATCCCATTACAATTAAGTGCTTGCAAATTTCAAGCGACTGCCGAACATGTTGATTATCGT
>JAXMJU010000378.1:0-7486 GCA_034376265.1 Sulfuritalea sp. | reverse complement strand
GCGCGACCAAGCTGATGGTTCCGCTGACGGCGATCTTCCAGAAGGGCGATCAGCCGGCGGTGTGGAAAGTTGGCGCTGACAGCACGGTGAGCCTGCAGGCGGTCACGGTGGCGGCCTACCTCGACGGCGGGGCGGTGGTGGTCGCCGGCCTTGCGGGAGGCGAGCAGATCGTCGCCGCCGGCGTGAATCTGCTCTCGGCCGGCGAAAAGGTCCGTGTCGCGGCTCAGGCAAACGCGCGATGAAACAGCTCAATCTTTCCGAATGGGCGCTGCGGCACCAGTCCATGGTGCTCTACCTGATGATCGTGTTCATGGTCGGCGGCGTGCTGGCCTTCCTCAAGCTCGGCCGCGCCGAGGATCCGGACTTCATCTTCAAGGTCATGGTGGTGCGCACGCTGTGGCCGGGCGCCTCGGCTGCGCAAGTCGAGCAGCAACTGACCGAGCGCATCGAGAAGAAGCTGGCCGAGACGCCCTGGGTCGACGTGCTGCGCACGGCCTCCAAGCCCGGCGAATCGCTGACCATCGTGATCCTCAAGGACTACACGCCGAAGACCGAGGTGCCCGAAGCCTGGCGCCAGGTCAGGAAAAAGCTCGACGACATCCGCCACACGCTGCCGGCAGGCGTGCAGGGGCCCTTCCCCAACGACGAGTTCGGCGACGTGCAGATCAAGATCTTCGCCCTGACCTCCCGCGACGACCAGGCCGGCTATGGCATGGGCGATCTGCGGCGCGAAGCTGACCGCCTGGCGCGCGAACTGCGCCGCGTACCCGACGTGAAGAAGATCGAGCTGATCGGCGTGCAGGACGAGAAGATCTACATCGACGTAAGCCCGGCGCGCTTGGCCGCCATGGGACTGGTGCCGACCCAGGTGTTCGACGCGCTGCAGCGGCAGAACGCCGTGGTGCCGTCCGGCCATGTCGAAACCGCGACCGACCGCGTGCGACTGCGTGTTTCCGGTCCCTTCGACAGCGTCGATGCGCTGCGCGAAGCCTCGCTGGCGGTGGGCGGGCGCAGCTTCCGCCTGGGCGACATCGCTCGCGTCACGCGTGGCCTGGCCGACCCGCCGCAGCCGCGGATGCGCGTCGCCGGACGCGATGCGGTCGGCCTCGGCGTGGTCATGGCGCGCGGCGGCAACGTCATCGACCTCGGCGAGAATCTGTCGGCGACGATGACGAAGTTGCAGCGGGATCTGCCGGTCGGCATCGACGTGCACGTGGTGTTCGACCAGCCGCAGATCGTCAAGACCTCGCTGAATCTCTTCGTGCAGACGCTGGGCGAAGCCATGATCATCGTGCTCGCCGTGTCCTTCCTATCCTTGGGCTGGCGCACCGGCACCGTGGTGGCGCTGTCGATCCCGCTGGTGCTGGCCATGACCTTCCTCGCCATGCAGGCCTTCGGCATCGACCTGCAGCGCATTTCGCTCGGCGCGCTGGTGATTTCGCTGGGTCTGCTGGTCGATGACGCGATCATCACCGTGGAAATGATGGTGGTGAAAATGGAGCAGGGCTGGGACCGCTTCAAGGCCGCCACCTTCGCCTACACCTCGACCGCCTTCCCGATGCTGACCGGCACCTTGATTACGGCGGCCGGCTTCACGCCGGTCGGCTTCGCCAAGTCGGGCGCCGGCGAGTACACCATTTCGATTTTTCAGGTGGTCACCATCGCGCTCTTGGTGTCGTGGATCGTCGCCGTGGTGTTCACGCCCTGGCTGGGTTACAAGCTGCTCGACCCAGCCAAGCTGCGCGCGATTGCGGAGAAGCATGGCGGCGACATCTACGATTCGCCTTTCTACCGCCGCGTCCGCGCCCTGGTCGAGTGGTGCCTGCGCCATCGCTGGCTGGTGATTTTCGCCACGGTCGGCTTCTTCGCCCTGTCACTGGTGCTGTTCAACAAGGCCGTGCAGAAGCAGTTCTTCCCGCCCGCCAGCCGGCCCGAAATCATGGTCGATATCTGGCTGCCGCAGGGCGCTTCGCTGAAGGCCACCGAGCACGAGGTCAAGCGTGTCGAGGCCCTGCTCGGCAAGGACGAGAACATTGCCTCGTGGTCGTCCTACATCGGCAACGGCGCACCGCGTTTCTTCCTCTCGCTCGACCAGCAACTGTTCGCCGACAACTTCGGGCAAATGGTGATCGTGACCAAGGGCCTCAAGGAGCGCGAGGTGGTCAAGAACCGGCTGGAGGCCGCGTTCGACGCCGCCGACGGTTCCTGGGCCCACCTGCGCCTGCGCGTGGTGCGCCTCGAGAACGGCCCGCCGGTCGGCTATCCGGTGCAGTTCCGCGTGATGGGCGAGGATCTGGTCGCCCTGCGCTCAGGCGCGGAAGGCATATCGAGCCTGATGCGCGCCCATCCCAACCTGCGCAACGTGAATTTCGACTGGAACGACCGCGTCAAGGCGCTGCGGGTCGAGATCGATCAGGCCCGCGCCCGCGCCCTGGGCGTTTCCAGCCAGGACGTGGCGCTGACGTTGCAGGGCTGGCTGGTCGGTGCCACGGTGACCCAGTTCCGCGAAAACGACCAACTGATCGACGTGGTCTGGCGCGCCGACGCCGGTGCGAGTACGGGAAATACGGCAGATCCGCGCACCCTGAGCCGCCTGCCCGACCTCGACCTGGTGTCCGCCAGCGGGCGGCACATTCCACTGGCCCAGGTCGCGCGCCTGGTGCCGGTGCTGGAAGAAGGCCTGATCTGGCGCCGCGACCGCATACCGACCATCACGGTACGCGCCGACATCGTTGGCAGCATGCAGCCGCAGGCCGCCTCGGCCCAGATCGACCAGCAACTGGCCGAGCTGCGGGCCAAACTGCCGCCCGGTTTCCGCATCGAGGTCGGTGGCTCGACCGAGGAATCGGCCAAGGGAGAAAACTCGATCAAGGCCGCGGTGCCCTTGATGATCGTCGGCGTCATCACGCTGCTGATGATCCAGTTGCAGAGCATCAGCCGCACCATCATGGTCCTGCTCACGGCGCCGCTGGGGCTGATTGGCGTGACGCTGGCGCTGCTGCTGTTCCAGGTGCCCTACGGCTTCGTCGCCAACCTCGGCGTGATCGCGCTGATGGGCATGATCCTGCGCAACTCGGTGATCCTGGTGGACCAGATCGAGCAGGACGAGGCCGACGGCAAGAGCGAATGGGAGGCCATCGTCGGCTCTACGGTGCGCCGCTTCCGGCCGATCGTGCTGACCGCGGCGGCGGCGGTGCTGGCCATGATTCCGCTGACCCGGCAGGTTTTCTGGGGGCCGATGGCGGTGGCCATCATGGGCGGCCTGATCGTCGCCACGGTGCTGACCTGCCTGTTCCTGCCGGCGCTTTATGCGGCGTGGTTCCGGGTCAAGGCGCCAGAATCCGGGCCGTCCGCGGCGTAGAATCTTGTTTTTGTCGGATTTGTCTACATATTAGCGTATGCTAATATTGCAAACAGGAGATGTCATGAATTTCGAACAAGCCCGCTTCAACATGGTCGAACAGCAGTTGCGCCCCGCCAGGGTGCTGGATCCGGAGGTGCTCGACGTGTTGTTCGTGGTCAAGCGTGAAGAGTTTGTGCCGCCGGCGCATCGCCGCCTGGCGTTTGCCGACACCGAGATTCCGCTCGGCGGCGAAGGCGCCCGCATGTTCTCGCCTATCGTCGAAGCGCGTGCCCTGCAGGCCCTGGCGATGAAAAAGCATGAGAACGTGCTCGAGGTCGGTACCGGTTCCGGCTACATGGCCGCCCTGCTGGGAGTTCATGCCGACCGTGTCTGGTCGCTGGAAATCGATCCGCAGCTGGCCGCGACGGCGCGCGAGAACCTGCGCCGCGCCGGCGTGACCAATGTGACGGTGGAGGTTGGCAACGGCCTGGCCGGCCTGGCCGCCCACGCTCCTTACGACGTCATCATGGTCTCCGGCGCCGTGGCCAAGGTGCCCGAGGTTCTGCTCGACCAGTTGAAGCCCGGCGGCCGCCTGTTCGCCATCGAAGGTGCCGCCCCGGCCATGCAGGCGGCGCTGTATACGCGGGTGGGCGATGCCTTCCGCCGCGTCGCCGTGTTCGAAACCGTGGTGGCTGCCCTGGCGGATGCCGAACCGGCGCCGGCCTTCGCCTTCTGAGCCGATGCGCCAGCTTTCCGCATCCCAGCTCAATGAATGGCTCAGCGACCCGCAGCGGGCCAAGCCGGTGCTGCTCGACGTGCGCGAACCCTGGGAATTCGAGACTTGCCGCATTGCCGGCTCGCTGTCGATGCCGATGCGCGGCGTGCCCGCGCGTTATCAGGAGCTCAGGCGTGACCAGGACATCGTCATGATCTGCCATCATGGCGCGCGCAGCTTCCAGGCCGGCATGTTTCTGGAACAAATGGGCTTCGCCAGCATCATCAACCTGCAGGGCGGGGTGGCCGCCTGGGCGCGGGATGTCGATCCGGCAATGCCGACGTATTGAATTGAAACCGAGACGTAACGCGGAGAACGCGATGAGAAGAGCAGTACCCCTGATGATTGCCGGCTGTCTGTCTGTCGGCGGATTTGCCAACCTCGCCCACGGCGCCGATTTGATGGCGGTATATCGCGATGCGATCGCCTACGATGCCCAGTTCGCTTCGGCACGGGCGGCGCTGGACGCCGGGCGCGAAAAGTTGCCGCAGGGCCGCGCCGGCCTGCTGCCGACGGTCGGCCTGTCCGCCAGCACGACATGGAACGAAACGGAAAGCACCGCCCGCGTCAGCGGAGCCACTGCGACCACCCGGGATTACAACAGCAACGGCTGGACCGTGCAGCTCACGCAGCCCTTGTTCCGCTGGCAGAACTGGGTCAGCTACACCCAGTCGGAGCTCGCCGTGGTGCAGGCCGAAGCGCAGTTCGGCCTGGCCCGGCAGGAACTCATCGTGCGCGCGGCTCAGGCCTACTTCGACGTGCTGCTGGCACAGGACACGCTGGCTACGGCACAGGCGCAGAAAGTGGCGATTGCCGAGCAGCTCGAATCGGCCAAGCGCAATTTCGAAGTCGGTACCGCGACGATCACCGACACCCACGAGGCGCAGGCCCGCTACGACCTGACCAGCGCGCAGGAAATCGCAGCGCTGAACGACCTCAACGTCAAGCGTCAGGTGTTGCGCACGGTGATCGGCAAGGAGCCCGAAGGCCTCAAGAATCTGCGCCCCGGCGTGCAACTGGCGGGCCCGCAGCCCGACGACATCAACAAATGGGTGCAAATGGCCGAATCGGCGAGCGCCTCGGTGCAGATCTATCAGGCGCTGTACGAGATCGCGACGCGCGAAATCGAAAAGCAGCGCGCCGGGCATTACCCGACACTGGATCTGGTCGCAACCAATGGGCGAAGTGGTGCCGGCAATGGAAACTTCGGCGGCGTCGATAGCAAAGCCAGTACGATCGGCCTGCAGCTGTCGTTGCCGATCTTCGCCGGCGGCGCGGTTGCGTCCAGGGATCGCGAAGCCGTTGCGCTGAAGGAAAAAGCCGCGTCCGACCTCGACAACGCCCGCCGCACCGCCGCGCTCAACGCGCGCCAGGCTTACCTCGGCGTGAGTTCCGGACTGGCCCAGGTCAAGGCCTATGAAGCGGCGCTGACCTCATCGCAATCGGCCCTGGACTCGAACAAGCTCGGCTACGAAGTCGGCGTGCGCATCAACATCGACGTGCTGAACGCGCAAAGCCAGTTGTTCGACACGCGGCAGAAGCTGGCCAAGGCCCGCCTCGACACCCTGGCTGCGTTGCTCAAGCTCAAGGCCGCCGCCGGCAGCCTGGGCGAAGACGACGTAGCCGCGGTCAACGCACTGCTGGACTGATCAGATCCAGGGTGCGCGCCGTCGCGCCGCGGTGGCGCTCGGCAAAGGCGCGCCCCGCCGCGCCCATGGCCCGGCGCGAGGCGTCGTCGGCCAGCAGCCCCAGCACTTGCAACACCAGGTCGTTGGCATCGGCGATCGGCCGGGCCGCGCCGCAGACGATAGCTTCGCGCGCGGCTTCGGCGAAGTTGCGGGTCGATGGCCCGATCAGGATTGGCGTGCCGCAAGCCCCTGCTTCGATCAGGTTCTGGCTGCCGAAATCGAGCAGGCTGCCGCCGATGAAGGCGATGTCGGAAGCAGCGTAAAAAGCGAACATCTCGCCCATGCTGTCGCCGATCAGGATCCGGGTTGATGCTGCGACCGCTGCATTGTCGCTGCGCCGCTGCACGTCGAAGCCACGCTCCGTCGCCAGGCGCGCCACTTCGTCGAAGCGCTGCGGGTGGCGCGGAACGATGACCAGCAGCGCCGTATCATCAGCGCCAACTCCCTTCCATGCATCGAGGATCAGCGCTTCCTCGCCCTCGCGCGTGCTGGCCGCCAGCCATACCGGCCGCCCGCCCCAGCTGGTGCGCAGTTCGCGCCCGAGTTCGAGCTGCGCCGGCGGTGCCTCGATGTCGAACTTGATGTTGCCGGTGACGGTGACGTCTCGCGCGCCGAGTGCGCCGAGGCGCGCCGCGTCCGCGGGCGATTGGGCGCCGATCGTCGCCAGGCCTTGCAGCGCTTCGTGCGTCAGCGCAGGGAAGGCCGCATAGCGCTTGGCCGAGCGCTCGGAGAGGCGGGCGTTGACCAGGCACAGCGGCACTTCCGCGTGGCGGCAGGCAGCGATCAGGTTCGGCCACAGTTCCGTTTCCATGATCAGGCCGAACTGCGGCCGGTAGTGGCGCAGGAAACGCCGCATGGCCCAGGGGGTGTCATAGGGCAGGTAGATGCGCTCGACATCGTCGCCGAACAGCGCGACCGAGGTGGCGCGGCCGGTCGGCGTCATGTGGGTGAACAGGATGCGGTGCGTCGGATAGATTGCGCGCAAGGCTGCCACCAGGGGTTGCGCGGCGCGCGTCTCGCCGACCGAGACGGCGTGCAGCCAGATAGTTGGCGCTGGCGATGCGGTGGCAAAAAAGCCGAAGCGTTCCCCCCAGTGGCGCAGGTATTCCGGCTGCCGCCGTGCGCGCCAGAGCAGGTGCAGCATCGCCCAGGGCAGCAGGGCCAGCACGACGAGGGTGTAGATGAAGCGCGCCATCAGAACAGCGGTGTCGCCGCCGCCAGGACGGCTTCGACAACCGGCGGTTGGCCGCGCGCGCCGAGGTTGATGGCCGGCGTGCTGGCGTAGACGCCGGTCAGCGCCGGATCGGAAGCGCAGAACAGCGCCAGCGTGGGCCGTCCCAGCGCGGCGGCGAGATGCACCAGACCGGTATCGACGCCGATCACGATCTGCGCTGCGGCGAGTTGCGCGGCGAGTTCGGTCAGACTCATGGGCGGCAGAGCGACGGCAGCTGGAATCGCCTGCGCCAGACGTTCGGCGCGCGCGCGTTCGGCAGGGCTGCCGGCCGGCAGCAGACAGGCGAGCCCGCGCTGATGCAGGGCGCGGCCCAGCGCGATCCAGTGCTCGTCGGGCCACAGCTTGTCGTCGCGCGAAGTGGCGGTGAGCAGCACCGCGCTGGGCATAAGCGCTAACTTACCCATTTCCTCCCCCTTCAAGGGGGGCGAGGCGGGAATTCGCGACGC
>JAXMJU010000377.1:0-5343 GCA_034376265.1 Sulfuritalea sp. | reverse complement strand
GGGGTGCTGGCCCCCGCCCTCCACCCCTCGGTACGAAGCTCGCGCTTGGACCAGGGGCCTCGCTTACTTCTTCATCTCGTCCTTGCCCATATTGTCCTTCGCCATGCCGTCCTTCGCCATGGAATCCTTCTTCATACCGCCCTTCGCCATGGCATCCTTCTTCATGCCGTCCTTGGCCATGGCGTCCTTCTTCATCACTTCCTTCTTCATGCCGTCCTTGGCCATCGTGTCCTTTTTCATCATTGCGCCGTCGGCCAGCGCATTGCCCGCAGCCAGCAGAAAGCCAACGGAGAGCAGGGTTGCAGTGGTAATTTTCATGGTGATTTCCTCAGCGAGTGGTTGGATATGTGAATGCGGTGCTGCTTTGCTTCAGGACACCTGAGGAATGCTCAGCTGCCACCGAACCAGTTGTACCCCTGGTCTTCCCAGTAGCCTCCGGGGTAGGTGTTGGTAACGAAAATTGCCTGGATGTGCTTCGAATTCTTGTACCCAAGCTTGGTGGGCATGCGCAGCTTCATCGGGAAGCCGTATTTGGGAGGTAGCGGCTGACCGTCGTAGCCCAACGTCAGCAGCGTCTGCGCGTGCAGTGCAGTCGGCATGTCAATGCTCGTGTAATAGTCATCGGCGCACTTGAATCCGACGTACTTTGCACTTGTGTCCGCGCCGATACGGGCGAGGAAGCTCGAGAACTGCACGCCACCCCATTTGCCGATGGCGCTCCAGCCCTCGACGCAGATGTGCCGAGTTACCTGATCCGTCTGCGGCAGCGCCTGGAGTTCGGCGAGCGTCCAGGCGTGCTTGTCGGCGACCAGCCCGGTGACCTCCAGGCGGTAGCTGTCCGCTTCGACCTGGCGTATCTCGTCCTCGCCGTAGTAAGCGTTGAAGGGAAACGGCTGGGTGATCATCCGGATCCAGGGTCAGGAACCCATACAACCCTGGGCAAGCAGGGCCTGCAGCACGCTGCCGCTGCGCTCATCCTGAACGAATGCGACCACGTCCAGGCGCGCGCGGCTCCCGTCGGCGGGCAGCACAATGTCACGTTCGACGCGTGTGGCGCCGTCCGTGAGACGGATGGGCCCGATCCAGGTGCGCACCACATGATCGTGCGCGAGCGTCGCGCCGCTGTTTTCACCTCGCATGACTTTCGAAACCAGGCCGCTCTCCGTCACTGCGAGGTACAGCGCCGCCGGAGGGCTGGCGATTGCTGTCCTTGCCTCGGCGCTGAGCGTCAATGTCCCGCTCGCTGTCGGGGCGGCCTGCACCCGGATAGTGGCCGCTGCCGGGGAAGCGTTGAGTTGCCGTACCTGCTCGCGCAGTCCGCCCTGGCGTGAGCGCAGGTCCGCACCGCCGACGAAGAACTGCGGCGTATAGACGGCCCGCTGCCGATTGGCGCGCACCAACCAGCGTTGCCGTTCCGCGAAAGCTTCCTGCGCGTAGGGGTCCTTCCAGCCGATGTAATCCCAATAGCCGACGTGCAGCGCCAACGGAACTACTTCGGCCGCGGGATCGAGGATCTGGCGCAAGTGGCTCAGTTGCCGATCGGCCGGAGGGCAACTCGAACAGCCTTCGGAGGTATACAGCTCGACCAGGGCTGCGGTCTTGGGCCCGCTGCGTGCATCGCAAGCCGAGTAGCCTGTTGCCGGCAGCACGGCTGCGGACACGGCGACCATGGTGAGGATGAAGTTTCTATGCAGACACATTGAGTTGGATTGCGACGGCATCGAGCAAGCTCGCGTATGCAGATGACCCGAGTGCGCTTGGGTGTGGGATGGGTTTTCCACTCCCGTGGCAGAGGCTGCGACAAATACTCTTGATGAATCGGCTGCTGCCGTTGAGTGCTTGCATCATTGAATCTCTCCCACATCGCTTCGATCTTCGGCCCGAAACGCTGGCATCATTGCCAGCGCTTGCGTTGTTGGGCTATGGTTGCGGAGCGTTCAGTCTGTTCCGCCTGACCCTTGATTCGAAGCCGCGGCCAAAACGGTTACACCAAAATTCATCGTGGAAGAAAAAGCCAATCTGGAAGGGATGATGCGCAAGGCGCTGGAAGGCGACCGGGCGGCCTATGCGGCGCTACTGCGAGAAACCGGCCGGCTGTTGAGACCCTTTCTTGCCCGACGCCTCAGCTTGGAAAGCGAGGCAGACGACGTGCTGCAGGAAATCCTGATTTCCATCCACAAGGCTCGGCATACCTATGACGGCAAACGGCCTTACAGGCCTTGGATGTATGCGATCGCCAAATTTCGCCTACAGGATTACCTGCGCGTGCATTACGCAGATCAATTGCGCCATGCGGAAGACATTTCCGACCTGGAAGATATTTTGGGCGCGGATGTAACCGAACCGGCCATCAGTTACGAATCCATCAGTGGGGAAGTCCTCAAACTGCCGGAAAAACAGGCGACCATCCTGCGATTGATCCATCAAGAGGGTTACACCTCCAAAGAGGTGGCGACCGCGCTGGGTATGACCGAGTCCGCGGTGAAAGTCGCGGCGCACCGGGCCTACAAGGTGTTGCGCCAGAAACTGGAGCGATGATGAAAGACTTTGAACAACTGGTCGCACAACTGGCTGGCGAGGCGTCGCTGGTCACGCCGGCACCGCACCCCTACCTCCTGAGCCTGAAGTTGATCGGAGCTGGCGCCGCTTACCTGACCGTGTCGCTGGCAGTCTCCGGCTTGCGTCCGGACTGGATCCAGGCAATGAATCAGCCGTGGTTCGTCGCCGAGATCGTGACACTGTTCGCGATCTTCATCGCCGCCTCGCTCAGTGCAGCCCTGCTGTCGTTCCCCGATCTTCACCAAAAGCGCGGCCTGGTCTTTGCTCCGCTATGGATGTTCACACTGTTCCTGGTCGTGATGTGGTTTGCCTGGCGCGCCGATAGCCCTCCAGCCGCATTGCCGGAGCACACCATCGAGTGCACCAGCTGCATCGTCCTCGTGGCCATCCTGCCCACTGCCTGGACTTTCTACATCATGCGCAACTATGCCAGCACGCATTATCACTGGGCGGGTAGCGTCGCGATCCTCTCCGCCTTCAGTGTTGGCGCGCTATGGCTAAGGCTGCAGGAGGCCAACGACTCCATTGTTCACGTTGTCGAATGGCACTATCTGCCGACGCTGGCTTTCGCCGTAGTCGGACTGTGGGTCGGCAGGCGGCTGCTCAAGTGGTAGACATGGGAAGTGCAGGTGTCCGTATGCCGAATGGCCAAGCCGGTTCCAGCGACCCGGCAGTGACTCTTCATAATCCGCCGTCTTCAGGCCGCCGTTCAGAACAACGATTTGGCTGCTGGCTGAGCGGCGGGTCTGGGCCGTACTGAGACTATTGGCGCGGCCTGTTCGAAACGGCTGTGATCAGATGTCTCCGCTTCGCACAATGCAAAATCGGGCGTGGATTGCAGGCATCCGTAACTTGCATGCCGTGCGCCTTTGTTATTGCGCCTTGAAGCAGCGCACCACCTGCGTCGCAGCGAAGCGCGTTTCGCCCGGATAGCTCTGCCGGCAGGCCGCGTCGGCCAGCGGGCAGCGCGGATGGAAATGGCAGCCCGAGGGCGGATTGGCCGGCGAGGGCATGTCGCCGGCCAGCTTCGGCACCTCGCTTTTGGCGCCATCGACGCGCGGCACGGCGGCGAGCAAGGCCTTGGTGTAAGGATGGCGCGGTGAGCGCAGGACTTCATCGGCACTGCCGTACTCGACCACGCGGCCGAGATACATCACCGCCACATCATGGGCCAGGTAATCCACCACGGCGATGTTGTGGGTGATGATCAAGTAGGCCAGCTTGAGGTCGCGTTGCAGGTCGGACAGCAAGTTGAGGATCTGCGCCTGCACCGAAACA
This sequence comes from Sulfuritalea sp., assembly GCA_034376265.1. Classification (GTDB taxonomy): domain Bacteria; phylum Pseudomonadota; class Gammaproteobacteria; order Burkholderiales; family Rhodocyclaceae; genus Sulfuritalea. Next base: position 1,506 of record JAXMJU010000377.1, on the reverse strand, counting down.
TCCAGCGCCGAGGTCGGCTCGTCGCAGATCAGCAGTTGCGGATGGACCGCCAGGGCGCGCGCGATGGCGATGCGCTGGCGCTGGCCGCCGGAAAATTCGTGGGGATAGCGGCTCACCATGTCGGCGCGCAGGCCGACCTGCTCCAGCAGCGGGCCGACCTTGGCCGTCGTGTCGCGGTCGCTGCCGTCCATGCTGCCGATGCCCAGCGCCTGCATGCCCTCGGCGATGATGTCGCCGATGCGCAGGCGCGGATTCAACGAGGCGAACGGATCCTGGAAGACCATTTGCATTTTCGCGCGCAGCGGCCGAAGCTCATGGGTCGAGCGAGTGGTCAGTTCGACGCCGCCCAGTTGCACGCTGCCGGCGGTGGGCCGGATCAGCTGCAGCATGGCCTTGCCCGCCGTGGTCTTGCCGCAGCCGGATTCGCCGACCAAGGCCAGGGTGCGTCCCGGCATCAGTTGCAGCGACATGCCATCGACCGCGCGCACGGCGCCCACGGCGCGCTGCAGCAGGCCGCGGCGGATCGGGAAATGCACCTGCAGGTCGCGGACCGAGAGCAGCGGCCTGGTCTCGAGGCGAGCCGCCGTGTCGCCAGCGCCAACTCCTGCGGCGACGGCCGGCGCGGCGCCCGGCAGGAAACAGCGCACGCGCTGGCCGCCGGCGATTTCGCGCCAGGGCGGCGGCGCGTTGCGGCACTCGGGCATGACCTCGCTGCAACGGTCGGCGAAGCGGCAGCCGGCGTGGCGCACTTCGGCCGCCGGCACGCTGCCGGGAAACGTCGCCAGCCGGCCGCCGCGCCGTTCGGCATCGGGCAGCGCGGCGAACAGGCGCACCGAATAGGGATGCGCCGGTTGCGTGAAGAACTGCGCCCGCGGCGCTTCCTCGACCAGTTGTCCGGCATACATGACGCCGATGCGGTCGGCCATGCGCGCCACCACGCCGAGGTCGTGGGTGATCAGCAGCAGCGCCATGTCCTGCTTGCGGCGCAGTTCGTCGAGCAGGTCCAGAACCTGTGCCTGGATCGTCACGTCGAGTGCCGTGGTCGGCTCGTCGGCGATCAGCAATCGGGGCGAACCGGCCAGGGCACAGGCGATCATCACGCGCTGGCGCAAGCCGCCCGAGAGCTGGAAGGGGAACTCGTCGAGCCGGCGCACCGGATCGGGAATGCCGACCAGGTCGAGCAGCTCGGCGGCGCGCGCGCGCGCCGCGGCGCCACGCAGCCCGGCGTGCAGTTCCAGCGCCTCGCCGATCTGACGGCCAACCGTCAGCACCGGGTTGAGGCTGGTCGCCGGCTCCTGGAAAATCATGCCGATGCCGCCACCGCGGATGTCGCGCATGCCGGATTCCGGCAGCGCCAGCAGGTCCGTGTATGAGCACCCCAGATACCTCATCAGGCCGAGATCGCGCTTGGCGGCTCCGCGGTAGTCCTCGCTTTTTTTTCACGGTCTGCCGCCTGCTCGTGCTCGTCGATCGCGTTGTCGATCACCTCGAACAGATCCTCGTGGA
>JAXMJU010000376.1:0-9214 GCA_034376265.1 Sulfuritalea sp. | reverse complement strand
CTGGAAATCCTCGTCGCACTGCAATTCCTTGCCGGCGGCGCCTGGGCTGCCGTGCTGATGAGCGCGATGACCTCGGCCATCGCCATCGGCCACACCGGCCGCGAGGGCGCCGCCACCGGCGGCCTGTTCGCCCTGCTGGCTCTGGCGACGCTGGCGCGCATGGCCATCGTCGCGACGCAACTCAAACAGGACGCAGGCTTCGCCGCCATGCTGCCCTGGCTGCCCGGCCTGGCCTGGGCCGGCGCTGCCCTGCTGCTGGCGTGGCTGGCGCTGCGGCCGCGCGAGCAGGCGGCATCGGCGTAGTGCCAGCGCCAACTTTCAGGCCCGGGCTGCAAGGCCCTATCGAGACCACTCGTCGGATAGGCGTTCCGCCTGATCCAGTACAAGGCGGATGGCTTCCTCCTGTTGGTCGGGCGGGTACTTGTAGCGGCGTAGCGTGATGCGCACCAGGTTGCGCAGGCGGGCACGAATGCTGTCGCGCTTCTGCCAATCCACCGTGGTGCTGTTGCGCAGCTTCTCGGTGATTTCCACCGCGATTTGTTTCAGCGTCGCATCGCCCAGCTCGCGCACCGCGCTTTCGTTGTCAGTCAGCGCGTCACGTCTTCGATCATGCGCGCTCTCTGCCGATCTTAAGCTGCTGCTTCCAGAAGCGTGGTACGGAAGATCTGGAAGCTGCGCGAACTATTGCGCGCAGGGTCAATTCGCTTGCCCAGATTTCTTGCAGCTTCAGTTTTCCTCAGTCCGTTCTTGAAGTAACCCGCCCGTTGCAGCACGCGCTCGAAGGCCTCCCAGGTGCCGCCACGAATATCGTCGGGGTCACGGAATTGCTGCTTCCTCGGAACCGAGCGTGGAACCTTCGGATAAGCTTCTTCGACCGCTTGCCAATCGCCAAAGTACCAAGCCTCCAATTCCTCGATGGCGATACGGTTGGCCACTTGCCAAAGGCTGGCACCGACCGAGGTCCGCGTGCGCAAGTGTGCATTGGCGGCAAGAGATTCCAGTTGCCGCTTCAGTCTCTTGCATTTGTCATCGTCGCGATCGACGACAACGATGATGCGCCAGTTGTCTGGCAGCCAGCTGTAGTAGCCTCTGAGGCGGTCAGGCAGCTTGGCCAGGAGGTCATCCTTGCACTGATGCGGATAGATTTCGAAGGTCGCGGCATGCCCGAGCACCCTGGGCAAGAGTTCCCTCAGAAACGCCTCCATCGATGGCTCCTCGACCAGAATCTCGAAGTGCTCGGCTCTCATGCGGCACCCTTGCGGGTCGGCGCCCCCTGATTGACGAGCGGATCGCCCATGCCAAAACGGCCTTCCAGCCAGAGATGGCCTAGCGACGCGCCTGCAGCCATGAATTCCCGTACCCCTTGAATGTCGATCGCGCGCACGGCCTGCGTGTAGCCTTGCTCGTCGCGATAAAGAACCCGCACTTCTTCCGGTCGTAGGGCATTGACAAAGAAGGGGGAATGCGTAGTGACCAATAACTGGCCATGTTCGGAGGCGGCACGACATTCCTCCGCCAGTTCGGGCAGCAGGCGCGGATGCAGGAAATTCTCCGGCTCCTCGATGCCGATAAATGACGGCGGATTGGGATCGTTCAGCAGCATCAGATAGGCCAACATCTTGAGCGTGCCGTCGGACGCAAACCGCGCCAGCACCGGGTTGTCGAACGGCGCGTCCTTGATTTGCAACAGCAGGCGGCCATCTGGCATCGCCTCGGCGAGAACCCGCTCCACGCGCGGCACGCGCATGCGCAAGACATCAAAGACATGCTCCAGTCGTTGCGGATGTTGCTCTGCGAGGTACTGGATGACGTTGGCGAGGTTGTCGCCCGTGCGCGAAAGCCGCTCCTGAGGTCCGGCTTCCGGCTGACCGCGTGTGTCGTCGACCGAGAAGTAGGAGACATACCAGCCCGTGATGAATTCGCGCAGCGCCGCAGCGCGCGGGTGATCGGCGAATTGCCCAAGGGCATTGACGGCAATGAGGTCGGGTGATTTCAGCGGCACTTCGGAGCGCGTGTCTTCTTCGTCGGGAAGCGCACCGCTGATGGCGCGGCCATGGCCTTCCTTATAGTCGAGGAACCTAAACGGCCGGCCGTGGCTGCCACGCTTCCATTGCAGCCACTCCTCGACCACGACGGGGGCGCCCTTGCGTTCATCCACCGCTAAGTGATAAGTGATAAGCGGGAAGCCTGGCTCCTGGTACTTGATCTCGATAACCACAGGCCCATCACTGCCGCGGGTCTTCAACTCCTTGCCGCGGCCGCGTCTGTCCCAAGCACGCCGCAGTCCGGACTCGAAGCATTCCGAGAGGAAGGCAAAGACGTCGAAGACCGTGGACTTGCCACTGCCATTCGGCCCTAGGAGCACGGTCATTGGGGTGATGTTCTTGAACTCCACCGCCTTCAATGCGCGATAGTTCTGTACGCGCAAGTACTCTATACGGGCAGGTTTCTTGATCTTGGGCTCAGGCATGGTTTGGTTCTCCGGCATAGGGGCGCATCATACCGTTGCGGCTTCATACATGGCATTCCAAGGGGCTAAGTCGCCCGACAGGAGTTTGGGCAGTTGGAAATCGCGCAACGCAGCGAGCTTGAGTTGGAGCAACGATTGGTTGTCTGAGCGCTGATCAGGGGGGGCACTAATTGCGTGGAATGCCTCGATAGCCCATTCGGTTGGAACTCCGCAGACACCAGGGGTAGCAACGTCTGGGCGGATGGCGGGATACGCTGCGCCGTCGGCCAAATGGCTCAGCCTGTCGATAGATTTGTCATTTGTGGCTGTGATGTTATGGCCCCAGGTCAGTTGTGCAACGGAGCGTTGCACAACTTCCGAATCCGGCCAGGTGGCGGCGAAGGCGCGCATGTACTTGGGGTTGCGTGGCGAAAAGCCCTTCATGTCGGGGAAAGCTTCGCGCAGGTCGACCGCCAGCCGGTCGATGACTTTCGTTCCGTAGCCCTGCTCCGCGAGGTTCTTGCGGATTTCGGCTTCCAGTCTGGCGCTCTCGGCGAACTGGTCGCGCAAGGCGGCGGTGAGTCGGGCCATCTATTAAGATTGGCGCGCAGCTTGTCGGCAGCGGTCCACAGGCGCTTGTCGAGGTCATTGAGAAATTGCTGTTCCGCGTTGTTCATTGGATGTATGCCTGTTTGCAATCGATACCGTTGCCATCATCCGCTGGCAACGCCAATTGTTGAGCTGGCGGTCAAGACAATGGGACCGCGCCATTATGCCTTTATCGTGATCTCGCCGGTGCCATGGGCATGCTTGGAGTCCGGCTGCAGTCTTACCGCCGTCTCGCCAGCGCCAACTTTCGTTTCACGGTCCTGGCGGCAGCAGGGTCGCTCAACTGATCGGCACCATGTCGGCGGCCGGCATCGGCCGCGCGAACAGATAGCCCTGCCCGTAGTCGCAGCCGGCGGCCTTCAGCAGCTCGCATTGCTCCTGGGTTTCGATACCCTCGGCGATCACCTGCAGTCCGAGTTTGTGGGCCATGACCACGATGGCTTCGACGATCGCCTGGTCGTCGTGATCGGTGGCCATGTCGCGCACGAAGGACTGGTCGATCTTGATGAAGTCGAGGGGGAAGCGTTTCAGGTAGGACATCGCCGAATAGCCGGTGCCGAAATCATCGAGCGAGACGCGGAAACCGGCAGCGCGGAACTGCCTCAGCTTTGCAGCGACTTCGGGCCGGTCGTCGAGCAGCAGACCCTCGGTGATTTCGATGGCGATGCACCTGGCCGGCAACCCGATCTCGTTGAGGTAATCGACCCAGGTTTCATGGGTGTTGCCCGAAAAAAACTGGCGCGGCGACTTATTCACGCTGATCTGGATCAGCCCGTCGTCGCTCGCATCGAGCAGGCCCAAGTCGTACCAGCGTTTGGCCGTGCGTGCCGATTCCCTGAACACCCAGTCGCCGATTTCGTTGATCAGCCCGGTTTCCTCGGCGATCGGAATGAACTGCGCCGGCTCGACCATGCCGTGGGTCGGATGACGCCAGCGCAGCAGCGCCTCGGCCTTCATGATGCGGCCGGTGGCCAGTTCCACGATGGGCTGCAGGTGTACCTCCAACTGGCCGGCGGCGATGGCATTGCGCAAGTCGTTGCTGAGCAGCAGCCGGGTTTGTGCCGCCGCCTGCATCGACGCGGTGAAATAGCTGAAGCGGTTGCGGCCCTGTTCCTTGGCCGCATACATGGCCTGGTCGGCATGCTTGAGCAGGGATTCGACATTGTCGGCGTCGCTCGGATAAATCGTGATGCCGATGCTTGCGGACACGTAGGCCGACTCGTCGCCGAGCCTGAACGGCGCGGCCAGCGCCCGCAACATGGCCTGGGCCACCTCGCCGACGCGGTCGGTGTCGGCAAGGTCGGACATGATGACGGTGAATTCGTCGCCGCCCAGACGCGCCACGGTATCGGTGGTGCGCACGCAATCGCAGACGCGGCGCGCCGCCTCCACCAGCAGGATGTCGCCGCTGTGGTGGCCGAGGGTGTCGTTCACTTCCTTGAAACGGTCGAGGTCCACGAACAGCAGCGCCACGGACAGGCCGCCGCGTTGCGCTTTCAGCAGTTCCTGCTGCAGGCGGTCGCGGAACAGGCGGCGGTTGGGCAACTCGGTGAGGGAATCGTAGTTGGCCTGGCGCCAGATGGTTTCCTCGGTGCGCTTCTTTTCGGTGATGTCGGAGGACATGGCGATGCGCCGCAGCACCTTGCCATTGGCGTCGCAGATGGTACTGATCGACAGCCACTCCGGGTATTCCTCGCCGCACTTGCGCCGGTTCCATATCTCGCCCTGCCAGCGGCCGGTGGTTTCCAGCGCATGCCACATCTCCTGGTAGAAGGGCAGGTCGTGGCGTCCGCTCTTGAGCAGGTTGGAGTCCTGGCCGATGGCCTCGTGCGGCGCGTAGCCGGTGACCTGGGTGAAGGCCGGATTGATGGCGATGATGCGATTGTCGGCATCCGTCACCGCGATCGCTTCGCTGACAGCCTGGTGCACCGAGGCGGCGATCTGCAGCTCGTTCTCGGTGCGCTTGCGCTCGATGGCGAGCCCGGCCAGTTGTGCGGCTTCGTGCATCAGCTCGATGTCGCCGGCATCGGGTACGGCCGGGTGGATCCAGAAAAACGCGAAAACCCCGAGCACGTCGCCGTTGATGGCGAGGATGGGTTCCGACCAGCACGACACCTGCTCGCCCTCCAGCGCCGGAGGCCGGCACTCGTCGCAGACGGAATGCTCGCTGATGTCGTCGACCACCAGACGCTTGCCGCGATTGCCTGTCGTCAGACAGGTGGCGCCGCCGTCAGGGGTTCCGGCGCCGCCGGCGCGCTGCGGCAGGTTCGTGGCGGCACCATACACCAGTTGATGGCCGGGCTCGTCCAGGTGCAGGATCGAGCAGGCCATGCCATGGGTCTGGCGCTCGGCGCCGACGGCGATCAGATGGAGTATCTCGGGCAAATCGGCGTCCTCGGCGAGACGGCCGGTGACCGTGCTGCGCGTGCGTTGCCGCTCTTCGCCGCGCTTGCGTGCGGTGATTTCGAGATTGTTGCCCAGGTAGCCGCTGATCTCTCCCTGGGCGTTGTGCAAGGCGATCGCGTTGCCATTGACCCAGACGATCTTGCCGTCGGGCCTGAGGAAGCGGTAGTCCATCGACCATTCGCCCTCGGTCGCCAGGGGGCCGCGCCAGATCGCTTCGACGGCTTCCCGGTCGTCCGGATGCAGGGTCCGCGTCCACCCCTGCCCGGTGGCTTCGTCGGCGCCAAGGCCGGCGATTTCGCACCAGCGGCGGTTCACAAAAAGGCAATTGCCTTCGGTGTCGATCTGGTAGATGCCCACCGGGGCATGGGTGGCCAGCATGCGGAAGCGCTCCTCGCTGTCCCGGAGGTCGGACACCCGCTCGCGGATTTTCAGTTCCAGCAGCAGTTGGTTGGATTCGAGCTGGCGGCGCTGACGGTAAAGCTCGCAGAAGACTTTTACCTTGCTCTTCAGGATGTGGGGTTCGAAGGGCTTGATCAGGTAATCGACGGCGCCGAGTTCATAGCCCTTGAACTGCAGCTGGATATCCTTCATCCCGGCGGTGACGAAGATGATCGGCAGGTGCCGCGTCTTGGGATTCGAGCGCATCAGTTCGGCCGTCTCGAAGCCGTCCATGCCGGGCATCTGGACGTCGAGCAGCACCAGTGCAAAATCCCGCTTCAGGGTATGGCGCAGCGCATCGTTGCCGGACGTGGCCTTGACCAGATCGAGCCCCTGATTGCCGAGAACCGCCTCCAGCGCCACCAGGTTTTCCGGGCGGTCGTCGACCAGCAGCAGCGCCACGTTCTCAGTCATCTCGCCCTTTTTCGTCGTGCGGAGTCGTGTTGCGCCTCGCCGCCAGCTTCTGCAACAGGGTCGCGATGCCATCCAAGGCAACCACGTAGTCTACCCCCGTCGCGGCGATTGCGGCCTGCGGCATTTGCGGGGCTTCGGCGTCGGCCGGATCCTGGACGATGGCCACGCCGCCCTTTTTTTTGATGGTCTTCAAGCCCTGGCTGCCGTCGAAATTCGCGCCGGTGAGGACGACACCGATCAGGCCCGGGCCGAACACCGCGGCGGCCGAGTCGAACAGGACATCGACGGAAGGACGGGCGAAACTCACGTAGGGGTCGGCGGACAGCGACAGGAAGCCCTCGCGCTCCACCAGCAGGTGGTAATTGGGCGGCGCCAGATAGGCCGTGCCGGGCCGGATCTCGTCCTGTTCGTCGGCCTCCTTGACGCGCAACGGGCAGCGCTCGTCGAGCAGTTTCGCCAGGCCGCTGTCCGCATCGGCGCCGATATGCTGGACGATCAGGATCGGCAGCGGAAAAACCGCCGGCAACTGGCCGAGCAGCTTTTGCAGCGCGTGCACGCCACCGGTGGAAACGCCCACGACCACGGCCTGGAAAGTCCTAGCCATAGCGCTTTCGGTAGATGCGCAGCGGGGCGGCCAGTTCCTCGTAGCGTTCGCCCATTTTCCTGCGCTCCAGGGTTTCCTTGAGGCCGAGGCAGAGGAAGCCGCCCGGCAGCAGGCTGCTGTCGAACAGCCGCAGGCAGCGTTCCTTGAGCGCGGGCTTGAAATAGATCATGACATTGCGGCACAGGACCAGGTTCATTTCGCCGAATTCGCCGTCCGTCGCCAGGTTGTGCGGGGCGAAGACGATGTGCTTCTTCAGCGCGGGCGACAGGATGGCGCGGTCGTAGCGGGCGGTGTAATAGTCGGCGAACGAGGCGCGGCCGCCGGACTTCTGGTAGTTGCGGGTGAAGCGCTGCATCTCCGCGATCGGCATCACGCCCTCGCCGGCCTTCTGCAGCACCGCCTCGTTGATGTCGGTGGCGTACATGCGGTAGCGCCCGGCCATGCCCTCTTCGTTGAGCAGGATCGCCATGGAATAGGCTTCCTCGCCTGTGGCGCAGCCGGCGTGCCAGATCTTGACGAAGGGATAGGTCTTGAGAAAAGGCACCACCTGCTCGCGCACGGCGCGGAAAAAGGCCGGGTCGCGGAACATCTCGGTGACATTGACGGTGATGCCGCGCAACAGCGACTCGAACACGCTGCGTTCACGCAGCAGTTGCGATTGGGCTTGGGAGAAGGTGTCGAAGCCCGATTCGGCCAGCCAGTGGTTGAGCCGGCGCTTGATCGAGGCGTCGGCGTAGTCGCGGAAGTCGTAGCCGTAAATCCGCTGCACCCCTTCCAGCAGGAGCCGGATTTCCACGTCTTCCACGTCGTCGGTCGTCATCCAAAAAATCTCAGTTCAATCCGCAGATGACGCAGATTACGCAGATAGAACAACGAAGCGGCGAGTGCCGTCGGCTCACCCGGAAGGCGGTAGCTCCTGACCAAGTAACGCCCTGATCCATCTGCGTTAATCTGCGAAATCTGCGGACAAAATGCTGTTTGTAGGTTCATACGTGCTGGAAAATCCAGACGCGGATCAGCGACAAGAGCTTGTCCACCTCGATCGGCTTGGCGATGTAGTCGCTCGCCCCCGCCGCCATGCACTTTTCCTGATCGCCGCGCAAGGCCTTGGCGGTCATGGCGATGATCGGAATATTCACCAGCCGGGGATTCTTGCGGATTTCGCGCATGGCGGCGTAGCCGTCCATTTCCGGCATCATGATGTCCATCAGTATTATGCCGATGTCGTTGTGCTGGTCGAGCCGGGCGAGCGCCTCGCGGCCGTTCTCGGCCTCGATTACCACCATGTGCTTCTCCGCCAGGACGCTGGACAGCGAAAAGATGTTGCGCATGTCGTCATCCACCAGCAGGACTTTCCTGCCCTCCAGCATGGCTTCCTTGTCGATCGCGGTGCGGATCATGCGCTGCTTGTTCGGGTGCAGGTTGCTCTCCACCAGGTGGAGGAACAGGGTGACTTCGTTGAGCAGGCGTTCCGGACTCTTGGCGCCCTTGATGATGATGCTCTCGGCGTAACGCCGTAGCTTGCGCTCGTCCTCGTGGCTCAGGTCGCGGCCGGAGTGGATGATGACCGGAATGCGCCGCGCCCCTTCGAGGTTCTGGATGTATTCGAGCAGATCGAAACCGGACATGTCCGACAGGCCCAGGTCGAGCACCATGCAATCGAAGGTCTGCGAAGCCAGCAGGCCGATGGCCTCCTTGCCGGTGGTCGCCACCACGATATCGACGCCGCCTTCCTCGAGCAGGGCGACCATGCTGCGTGCCTCGTCGCGGTTGTCCTCGACGATCAGCAGCCGGCGCACCGACTTGGCCAGCGAACCCTCGATCGACTGCAGCACCTCGTTGATCTGTTCCATGCTGACCGGCTTGGTGGCGAAGCCGATGGCGCCCATGGCCATGGCCTTCTGCCGGTCTTCCATGCAGGTGATGAAATGCACCGGAATATGCCGCGTGCGCGGGTGGTCCTTGAGGCTGCGCATCACGCCCCAGCCGTCGATATGGGGCAGCATCACGTCGAGAATGATGGCGCTCGGCAGGCAGCGTTCGGCCATGGCGATGCCGGACTCCCCATCGGCGGCGACCAGGACGGAAAAGCCGCGTTCCTTGACCATGCCCTGCAGGATCCTGGCGAAGTTGAGATCGTCCTCGATGATCAGGATGGATTTGTCGCCGGGAGCCAGGCGGGCCCGGTCGTCCGGCAAGGGCGCGGGGAAGGACGGCGTTTCCTCGCCTGCGGCGACGCCGGCGCGCGCTGCCGGCGTTGACTGCCGCGGCGCCGGGGGCGGCGGGCGCAGGAG
>JAXMJU010000375.1:0-4381 GCA_034376265.1 Sulfuritalea sp. | reverse complement strand
CGGCCGAAAGACCTGCCCAACCGGCGCCGACGACGGCGACGCGGGTCATGCGGATACCCAAGTCTTCCAGGCGATCCAGAGTTTGCGTATGGGGGTGAGCGTGGTGCGCCGGGTGAGCACCTGGTAACCGTCGCGGCCGATTTCAGCGAGTACCGTGCGGTAAATCGCGGCCATCACCAGTCCGGGACGCTGCGCGCGGCGGTCCTCGGCCGGAAGCGCCGCAAGCGCCTCGGCATAGCAACTTTCGACGCGCCGCACCTGAAATTCGATCAGGCGCGAGAAATTCTCGGTGTGCTGCGCGTTCAGCACATCGGCCGCGGAGACGCCAAAGCGCTGCATTTCGTCGGAGGGGATGTAGATCCGGTCCTTGCGGGCGTCTTCACCCACGTCGCGGATGATGTTCGTCAGCTGGAATGCAAGGCCGAGATTTTCCGCGTATTCGAGCGTCTTTGGGTTGCGGTAGCCGAAGATGCTTGCCGCGAGCAGACCCACGACGCCGGCGACGCGATGGCAATAGAGCCGCAGGCTCTGGAAATCAGGGTATCGGTTCTGCGTGAGATCCATCTCCATGCCGTCCATGATCTCCCCGAGCTGCCGCTGCTGGATGTTGAAAGGCCCGATCGCCGGGACCAGCGCTCTGGTGACCGGGTGCTGGGCATGCCCAGCATATAGCTGCGCGACCTCGTGACGCCACCACTCGAGCTTTGCGCGCGCGACCTGCGGGTCGCCCGGCTCGTCGACCGCATCGTCGACTTCGCGACAGAAGGCATAAAGCGCGGTGATCGCGCGCCTTCGCTCCGGCGCAAGAAACATGAACGAGTAGTAAAAACTCGAGCCGCTCTGCGCGGCCTTCTGCTGGCAATATTCCTCAGGACTCATCGCATTCTCAGCGCGCGGGACAGCATCACGGGCCAGTCAAGGGTCTTGAGCACAGGCCGTTTGCGGAACACGTCACCGCGCACGGCGTCGAGCTTCTCCAGGACACGCAGCCCCCCTTGCACGATCATGCGCAATTCCAGCCCGATACGGCCGGGGAGGCGCCTTGCCAGCGGCGCACCGGATTCTAGCATCGCCCTCGCGCGCGCCGTCTGAAACCGCATCAGTTCGGGCCAGCGCCCGCCCGCATCTGCGGCGGCGATCTGGCTCTCGGTGATGCCGAACCGGGCCATCTCGTCCTGCGGCAGATAGACGCGATTCTTGCGGAAATCGATGGCGATGTCCTGCCAGAAATTAATGAGCTGCAGCGCCGAGCAGATCGCGTCGGATAGCAACAGGTTCCCATCGCGCGCGGCGTCATACAGGTGCAGCATCAATCTCCCCACGGGATCCGCCGAGCGCCGGCAGTAGTCCAGAAGTTCGGCGAAGTCTGCGTAGCGGACCTTTGTCACGTCCTGGGAAAATGCATCTAGGAGATCGAAAAACGGCTGTAACGGCAGTTCGTACACGCGGACTACGCCAGCCACTGCGTCGAATAGAGGGGTTTGCGGGGGTTGGTTCCGCTCCAGGCGGCGAAGCTGGTCGCGGTATTCCTCGATCCGTGCCAGCCGTTCGGCCGGCGCCAGGCTGCCTTCGTCGGCGAAGTCGTCTGCAGTCCGGGCGAAGCGGTATATGACGCCCACAGGCTGCCGCAACCGCGCCGGCAGCAGGATCGAGGCGACCGGAAAGTTTTCGTAGTGACCGACGGACATTGCCAGATTTTTCAAGCACTTTCTGGCGCCTGGGGCTGACAGTATAGGGGGTTTGCGCTAGAATGACACCCGGTTTCAACGGGCCGCATTGGCCCCTTGGCCTTCCGGCGAAGGTGGCGGAATTGGTAGACGCACTGGATTTAGGTTCCAGCGCCGAAAGGCATGGGGGTTCGAGTCCCTTCCTTCGCACCAGACGCCCCGCCATACATACACGGGTCTACAGACAGGATGCAGACGAATTTCGAAACTTTGAGTTCGCTCGAGCGACGGCTTACGATGGCCGTCCCGGTGGATAGCATCGACCGTGAAGTCGACGATCGGCTCAGGAAGCTGTCCCGGACAGTGCGCATGCCGGGCTTCCGGCCCGGCAAAGTGCCGGTGAAGCTGGTGGCACAGCAATATGGCCCCCAGGTGCGTTCCGAGGTCATCGGCGAGGCGGTGCAGAAGGCCTTCGAGGAGGCGGTGCGCGAAAAGAACCTGCGTGTAGCCGGTTACCCGCGCATCGAACCCAAGCAGGACGCGACCGAAGCGGGCAAGCTCGCATTCAGCGCGACCTTCGAAATATACCCGGAGTTCAAGCTGGGCGACCTCAGTTCGGCAAGAATCGAACGGCCGACTCTGACCGTCGGCGACGCGGAGGTCGATCACACTCTCGAGATTCTGCGCAAGCAACGCGTGCAGTACGGGGAAGTCATGCGCGCCGCGCAGTCCGGGGATCGAGTCACCTTTGATTTTGCCGGCAATATCTACGGAAACGAATTCGCGGGCAGCAGGGCGAGCAATGCGGCGCTGGTGCTCGGTGAGGGGCGCATGCTTCCGGATTTCGAGACCGGATTGAACGGCATCGGGCCGGGTGAGTCCAGGACCTTCCAGGTCAGTTTCCCGGCCGATTACGGCGCCAAGGAGGTCGCGGGCAAGAGCGCCACCTTTGAGGTGACGGTGAAGAAGGTGGAGCAGCCGAAGCTGCCCGAGCTGGACGCCGAGTTCGCGCGATCCCTGGGCGTGGAGGACGGAGACCTGGTAAAAATGCGGGCCGAGGTGAAGGCCAACGTGGAACGCGAGGTGAACAAGCGTATCGACGGCGAGATCAAGCAGAAGGTCATGCAGGCCTTGCTTGATTCGACCCAGATTGAACTGCCGAAATCGCTGGTCGAAATCGAGATTCAGCGCCTGCAGCAGCAGGCGCGCACGGACCTGGAAAGTCGCGGCGTCAAAACGGACCAGATCCCGCTCAACCCGGAGGTGTTCGAGGTGCAGGCGAAGCGGCGCGTGGCCCTGGGGTTGATCGTCGGCGAGATGGTGAAGGAGCATGGGGTGGCGGCGACGCCGGCGCAGGTGCGATCGCTCGTCGACGATTACTCCCAGACCTATGAGCAGCCTTCCGAGGTGGTAAAATGGTTTTATTCGGAAGCCAAGAGGCTCGCCGAATTCGAGGGCCTGGCACTGGAGTCGAACATTGTGAAATGGGTCCTTGGGAACGCCAAGGTGGAGGACAAGGCGGTCACATTTGACGAATTGATGGGGAAAGCGGCATGAGTCAACGGGCAGGGGCCCCAAGCGGTGGGGATGCGCGCAAGGCGAGTGCTGCAGGCCGCCGGCAGCGGGGCGCTTCCGTCACATTGACGGGAATGGAGGCGGCATGATGAACTGGCAGTCAACGCTGCCGCAGGCTTCCCTTCAGGACGCTCAGGGCCTGGGGCTCATCCCCATGGTCATCGAGCAGAGCGGCCGTGGCGAGCGCGCCTACGACATCTATTCGCGGCTACTCAAGGAGCGCGTTGTTTTCCTGGTGGGGCCGGTGAACGAGATGTCAGCCAACCTGATCGTGGCGCAGCTCCTGTTCCTCGAGTCCGAGAATCCCGACAAGGACATTTTCTTCTACATCAATTCGCCGGGCGGCTCGGTTTCCGCGGGGCTGGCGATCTACGACACGATGCAGTTCGTCAAGCCGGATATTTCTACGCTGTGCGTCGGGCAGGCGGCGAGCATGGGAGCGTTGCTCCTGTGCGCTGGCGCCAAGGGCAAGCGTCACTGCCTGCCGAACTCGCGCGTGATGATTCACCAGCCGATGGGCGGATTCCAAGGGCAGGCGTCTGACATCGAGATCCATGCCAAGGAAATCCTTTACCTGCGCCAGCGTCTGAACGAGCTCATGGCGAAACATACCGGGCAGGATGTGGACAAGATCTCCCGCGACACCGATCGCGACAACTTCCTGTCCTCCGAGGAGTCCGTCGAGTACGGTCTTGTCGACAAGGTGTTGACCGCTCGCGCGGAGGCGACCGCATAGAGGCATGGGGGCGCGGCAATGACGGAAAAATCAAGCGGCGAAAAGCTCCTGTACTGCTCTTTCTGCGGCAAGAGCCAGCATGAGGTGCGCAAACTCATTGCCGGCCCCTCGGTGTTCATCTGCGACGAGTGCATCGAGCTGTGCAATGACATCATTCGCGAGGAAAGCACGACCGACAAGGGTGGGAAACCCGCCAAGTCCGACCTGCCCACGCCGCACGAGATCTGCACCATCCTCGATGAATACGTGATCGGCCAGGAGCATGCGAAGAAGATCCTGTCGGTTGCGGTATACAACCATTACAAGCGGCTCAAGCATCTGTCGAAGAACGACGAAGTGGAGCTCGCCAAGTCCGACCTGCCCACGCCGCACGAGATCTGCACCATCCTCGATGAATACGTGA
>JAXMJU010000374.1:0-11848 GCA_034376265.1 Sulfuritalea sp. | reverse complement strand
CGAGGATCTTGCCGATGATCTCGATCGGCAGCTTGTCGATCGGCATGCCGACCAAGGCCAGCGCCATGATCGGCGTGCCGCCCATGGCATACACGTCGCTGATCGCGTTGGTGGCGGCGATGCTGCAGAAGTAGAAAGGGTCGTCGACGATGGGCATGAAGAAGACCGTCGTCGCGATCAGCGCCTGCTGGTCGTTGAGGCGGTATACCGCCGCGTCGTCGGCGGTTTCGATGCCGACCAGCAACTCCTTCGGCACCGGCCAGCCGCGGGCACCGCGCAGGATTTCGAACAGCAGGCCGGGCGCAATCTTGCAGCCGCAGCCGCCGCCATGGCTGAAAGAGGTAAGACGAATCGGGTTGCCGGAAAGCTTGTTGGAATTCATTGGCTGGATCACCTTGTCAAATCGAGAAGTCTGCAAACTGAAGCGCATTCGTGCTGCGGGGAGAACAAAGATACCCGCTCGGCGCAACGGCGAGACAAGCCTGCGTAGTAGTTCGAATCGCGCATTGCGGTCGCAATCAGCTCGGCGAGACGCGCCGCATCGCCGACCGGAAACCAACCGGGATAATCCGCACCGAGCATGCCGCGATTGCCGGCGATGTCGCTGCCGAGTACCGGAACCCCGCTGGTCACGGCCTCGATCAATACATTGGCGCCCCCTTCCATCAACGAGGGCAGCAACAGCAGGTGGCAACGCTTGATGCGCTGCCGCGTTGCCGCCTGCGACAGCGCGCCCAACGCACGATAGCGCGGATCGGCGGCGCCCAGGGCGTGTACTTCGGCGGCGAGCGCCGGATCGAGATCGCTGCCGATATGGAACAGTCGTAGCGGCAGTTCGGCCGGCAGGCGGCGCAAGGCGCGCAAGGCCGTCAGCGGATCCTTCTCGGGCCGCAGGTGGCCGACCAGCGCCAGATCGAAATGGCGCCGGCTGCGCCGCCCCGGCAGCAGCGGGCGCGCCGACTGGTAGATGGTCAGCGCCTTCGCCGCGTATTCGGGCGGCAGGGCCTGCACCCCCTCCGCCTGCAGCACCACCAGATGGCTGGCCAGCGCCAGGGAGCGCTGCGCGCTTTTGTCGACCGCAATGTCGCGGTAGAGATCGGTACCGGTCAGAACCACGATCAGCGGACGCTCGGGATGACGCTCGGCGAAGGCGGCTATCGAAGCCGCCGAGCGACGGGCATGCAGCGCAATCAGAAAGTTGGCGCTGGCGCCCCGCCACTCCTGCTCGATGCGCACCTGGGCCAAGGGTGCCAGGCAGTGCGCCCAACGCCGCGCGGTATGCCAGTTGCCGTTATTGGCACTGGCCAGCGCGGGGCTGATAATGGCGACGGATGGAGGTGCGCTCATGACAATGCCGGATATGCGAATCGCTGGGAAAGAAGCCTTGGCTGAGGCGTTGCGGGATGCCCGCGATTATACGGTGCGCCTGCTCGACGCCTGCGCCGACTGGCCGGCGGCGACAACCCCTGATCCGCTAGGGGTGCCCTGCCTGGCCATCATCAATCCACCGCTGTGGGAATTCGGCCACGTCGCCTGGTTCAGCGAATACTGGTGCCTGCGCCAGCGCGGCGCGAACCAGCCGCCGACCCCTTCCCTGCTGGCCGGCGCCGATCGCTGGTACGACTCAGGCAAGGTCCCGCATGACAGCCGCTGGCAACTCGACCTGCCCGACTGGCAGGCCACCCGACGCTATCTCGAAGACACACTGGCCACCGCGCTGGACGCCTTGCACCAACTGCCCGAGACCGATGCGGCGCTGTATTTCCACCGTCTCGCGCTGTTCCACGAGGACATGCACGACGAAGCGTTCTGCCATACCCGGCAGACGCTGGGCTGGCCCCATGCCGATGGACTGGCCGAGCTGCCGGCGACAGGCGACATCGAACTGGCCGGCGGCGAGTTCCTCATGGGCAGCGCGCCGACGGCCAGGGGCTTCGTCTTCGACAACGAGAAATGGGCGCATCCGCAGCGCATTGCCGATTTCGCGATTGCCGCGACGCCGGTGAGGAACTCCGACTATCTGGCCTTCGTCGAGGCAGGCGGCTACCGCCAGGCGCAATGGTGGTCGGCGGACGGCCAGGCCTGGCTCGCCGCCAGCGGGCAGACCATGCCGCGCTACTGGCGCCGCGAACAAGGGCGCTGGCAGCAGCGCCGCTTCGAGCGCTGGATTGCCCTGGCGCCCGAGCAGCCGGTGGTCCATCTGACGGCGCACGAGGCCGAGGCATGGTGCCGCTGAGCCGGTCGGCGTTTGCCTACCGAAGCCGAATGGGAATATGCGGCACGGCACGCCGCTGGCTTCGACTGGGGCACTCAGGTCTGGGAATGGACGGCCAGCGCCTTCGCGCCTTATCCGGGTTTCAGCCCCGACCCTTACGCCGAATACGCCGCGCCCTACTTCTACACTCATCGCAGCGTGCGCGGCGGTTCTTTCGCCACCCGGCCGCGCATGCGCAATCCGCGCTACCGCAACTACTACGAGCCGCAGCGCGACGACATTTTCGTCGGCTTTCGCAGCTGCCCGCTCGGCTAGCCGCCCAGGCGCTGCAGCAGGAACAGCGCCAGGAAGCCGCTGCCGATGGTCAACAGGGAGTTGCGCCAGACGGCAGCAACCACGATGGCGACGATACCCGCCCACAAGCGCAGGTTGCCGCTGCCGAGAACCAGCTCGCCCTGCATCAGCAAAAGTTCCGGTGCGGTGAGCGCAGTCAGCGCAGCGATCGGGACAAAGGGCAGCAGGCGCGAAAACCAGGGCGGCGGCTGGTAGTGCCCTTCCGCCGCAATAAAGGAGTAGCGGATGGCGAAGGTCAGCAGGCCGCAGACCAGCATCAGGAGCCAGAGGTTCATGCCGCCTTCCTCGTCATCGCCGCGCCGACCACCAGCCCGGCCAGTGCGGCGATGAACAGGCCGATCTTGTAGGGCAGCGCGGCGAGGACAACTGCCACGGCACCCGCCGCAACCGCGGCCGCCAGCAGCGCGCGGCTGTCTATCATCGGCACCACGATGGCGATGAAGGTCAGCGGCAGGGCAAAATCCAGCCCGAGATCCGCAGGCAGTTGCGCGCCGATCAGCACCCCCGCCAGCGTCGCCACCTGCCAGCCTGCCCACAGGCCGAAGCCGGAGCCGAACAGGATCCAGTGCGCATGGGGCGAGCGCGATTCGGCGGCCTCGACCAGCAGATGCGGAATTGCCGCGGCATAGGCTTCGTCGGTCAGCAGGTAGGCCAGCAGCATTTTCCAGCGCCGCGGCAGATGCGCCAGCATTGGCGCTACAGATGCGCTGTAAAGCGCATGGTGCAGGTTCACCAGGCCTACCGCGCCGGCGCTGAGCAGCAGCGGCGCGCCGGCGCCGACCAGTTGCGCCAGGAGGAACTGCGCCGATCCGGCGAACACGATCGAGGACATGGCCATGGCCGCCAGTGGCGGAATGCCGCTTTGCAGCGCGACCACGCCGTAGATCACGCCGAACGGCGCCACGCCCAGCAGCAGCGGCATGACCGAGCGCAGGCCGAGGGAAAAAGCTTCGGCCGGCTTCATTTCCGCGCGGGCAGATTGACCAGCACGATGCCGCCGACCACCATCGCCGCGGCAGCGAAGAAGTGCAGGCTCGGCTGGTCGCCCATCAGCACCATGCCGAAGCCGACGCCGAACAGCGGCGTCAGGAAGGAGAATACCAGCAGCCGCCCGGCAAGATAGCGCGTCAGCAGCCAGAACCACGCCAGATAGCTGACGAAGGCGACGATCACGACCTGGTAGGCCATGGCCCAGAGAGTTGGCGCTGACAGCACGCCGATGCCGCGCTCGCCGACCAGCCAGGACAACGGAAACATCAGCGCGGCCGACACCACCAGTTGATACAGCAGCACCTTGGTCGCCGTCACCCTGGCCAGTGCCGTGGCGCGAATCAGCACCGTCGTCGCGGCCCAGAACAAGGCCGCCAGCACGCCGAAGAAATCGCCCAGCAGGCTGCCGCCGGCAGCCTTGTCGATGAAGGCGGCGACCAGGCCGGCAAACGCCAGCAGCACACCAGCGCCCTGGCGCCAGCCCATGCGCTCGCCGGGTACGAAGAAATGCAATCCGAGTACCGTGAAACAGGGCGCGGTATAAAGGAAGACCACCATGCGCGAGACCGTGGTGAGATCGACGCCGACGAAAATGAAGACGAATTCGAAACCGAACAGCAGGCCGGCCAGCAGGCCCGGGCGCAGCGACCGGTCGTGCGCGAAGAGGGCAATCCCGCGCCAGCGCGCCCAGATATAGACCAGCACGGCGCCCAGTCCCGAGCGCAAACCGGCCTGCAGGATCGGACTGATCTCGGCGCTGGCGAATTTCATCGCCACCTGCTGCAAGCCCCAGATGGCGCACAGCAGCACCATCAGGCCGAATGCCGCCGGACCCGGCGCAATGCGGGTGTTCATGCCGCCAGCGGACTCTGCGGCGGCAGACGATGGCGCCGTGGCGCCTCGTTGCAGGCCTCGTCGTCACGGCCCACGGCGGCCAGGGGTGCGAACTCGCGGCAGGCATCCGGACGAAATTCGTAGATGGCGCAGGACGCCCCATCGCCGATGGTCCCGCGCAAGGCGATGCAGCGCGACAGTGCGCCCGCCGTGCCGCGCATGTATGCCAATTGCGCGCCGACCGGTTCGGTCAACCCGGCCGGCAACCGACCGCCCGGCATGTCGTCGATTTCATCGCTGCGCAGCGTAACCCGGTAAGTGGCGCAGCAGGCGCCGCACGACTGGCACGGGCTCACGGCGCATTACAGGATGAACCTGCCCAACCACCAGGCCGCGGCCGCGATCAGCGCGCTGGCCGGGATGGTCAGAACCCAGGCCCAGACGATGCTGCCGGCCACGCCCCAGCGCACGTTGCTGGGTCCCTTGGAGGTGCCGACGCCGACGATGGCGCCCGTGATGGTGTGTGTCGTCGATACCGGAATGCCCAGCATGGTAGCCGTGAACAAGGTAATCGCGCCGCCGGTTTCGGCGCAGAAGCCGCCCACCGGACGCAACTTGGTGATGCGCTGGCCCATGGTCTTGACGATGCGCCAACCGCCGAACATCGTGCCCAGGCCCATCGCCGTATAACAGGAGAACACCACCCACATCGGCACCGAATCGCCGGCATTCATGGTGCCGGCGGCAATCAGCAACATCCAGATGATGCCGATGGTCTTCTGCGCATCGTTGCCGCCGTGGCCGAGGCTGTAGGCCGCTGCCGACAGCAGTTGCAGGCGGCGGAAACTCTTGTCCACCTTGCGCGGCGTACTTCGGTTGCAAATCCAGGACACCACCACCATCAGCGTGCCGCCGAGGATGAAGCCGAGCAGCGGCGCGATCAGGATGAAAGCCACCACCTTGCCGATACCGGCCCAGACCAGGGATCCGGTGCCGGCCTTGGCCATCGCCGCGCCGGCCAGACCGCCGATCAGCGCGTGCGAAGAGCTCGACGGGATGCCGTAGTACCAGGTGATGATGTTCCAGGCGATGGCGCCGATCAAGGCGCCGAAAACCACATAGTGATCGACGATGGCCGGATCGATGGTGCCCTTGCCGATGGTGCTGGCCACCTTGAGCTGGAACAGCGCAATCGCCGCGACGTTGAAGAAGGCCGCCCAGGCCACCGCTTGCTGCGGCTTCAGGACGCCGGTGGAAACCACGGTGGCGATGGAATTTGCCGCATCGTGGAAACCATTCATGAAATCGAAGGCCAGCGCCAGCAGCACCAGCACCACGATCACCGTGAGACTCATTTCGACCGCTTGCATGGCAGTCGCTCAGGAGTTCTCGAGGATGATGCCCTCGATGATGTTGGCCACATCCTCCGCTCGATCGGTCACCGACTCCAGCAGCTCGTAGATGCCCTTCATCTTGATCAACTGGCGTACGTCGGCCTCTTCGCGAAACAGCTTGGTGATACCGGTGCGCATGGCGCGGTCGGCGTCGGATTCGAGTTGGTCGATTTCGCGGCACAGCTTGAGCATGGCCGGCGCATTGTCCATCTTGTTGAGCAGCACCACAGCCGACCTGACCCGCTCGCAACTGGAAGCAACGATGTCCGAAAGCTGCCTGGCTTCCGGCGTCAGCTGGCGAATGTCGTAGAGGTACATGGCCTCGGCAAAATCCTGGATCAGGTCCAGGATATCGTCCATGCGCATGATCAACTGGTGGATTTCGTCGCGGTCCAGCGGCGTGTTGAACGAGGTATGCAGCAGCGCAATGGTTTCGTGGGTGATCTTGTCGGCCGTGGTTTCGATCTCGTCGATGGCCTGCACGTGCTGGGCCAGCACTTCGGGCCCCTTTCCCAGATCATCCACCAGGATCACCAATTGCCGTCCGCCCTTGACCACCAGATCTGCGTGCGCATTGAACAAATCGAAGAACTTGGCTTCCTTGGGCATCAATTTGGAGAACATCGGGCACCACCGCTGGCAAAAAAACAAGCGGATTTTATCAGCTTCCGGCAGCGCGCCGCGCCCGGTTTACCGGTCCGGGCAACTGGTAGAATTCACTTCCGGCGCTTCTGCCGGCTTACTTTTCGGCCAGAGTTTTCCATGAAACGCAACCGCCTTCCACGCCGCGCCCGCCAGACGCCCGATTCCGAATTGCTCACGCGCCTGGCTACCCGGCTCAGCCAATCCTCGAACCGGATCGAGGACGCCTACTGGGAAGCCCGCCTGGCAGCACACATAGACCACCTGCTGGCCGACAACGGCGAAGACACCCTGATCGCGGTGCTGGACCACCTCTATAACGGCGGCTCGCGCGCCTACGACGAACTGGCCGACATGATCGAATCCTGCGCCGAAACCCGTCGCACCGAAGCCGGCAGTGGCCTTGATACGGTGATGATCGCGGCGCCGGTGCTGGCCTGGTCCCGCTTCCAGATACCGTCGGGGAACATTCCCGCGGCGCAGCTGGATGCCCTGCGGGTCCATCTGCAGGCCCATGTGCTCGCCGCCGACGCCAAGCTCAGCTTGAGCGACGTGCTCTACAGCCCCGACCAGTTGCCGCAAAACTATGTGGACACGGCCGAACTCGCGGGAAAGCTGGCCAAGGCGGCAGTCCATGGCCGCAACCTGAAATTCGACCCGGCGCAACTGCCCGAGACCATGAACTTCCTCTCCGACACCCGCTACCTGGTCGGCGCCGTCGCCGCTCCGCGCGGCGCGGCGCTGTTCCGCTGGCAGGAGGATGACGGCGATCAGGCCGAATCCTTCCGGCAATGGACCATGCAGGGCGGCGAAGCGCTGCGGCCGTTGCTGCCTGCCTGCGCCCTCGAATTCATGCCGGTGCTGGCCTACCATGCCGCCGTGCGCGATGCCGACCGGGCTTCGCGCCCCTGGTCGCTGCGCGCCGCGGTGGCCTTCCTGCAAACCGTGCTGAATCAGCCGGCAGCCGAGTTGCGTGCCGTGGTGGCGCCTTTCCATGATCGCCAGCTCGAGGAATTCCGCATCGGCTTCACCCAGCGCGGCAGCAGCGACGTCCTGCACGGCGTGGTCTGGCCGCTGCTCGAACACGAAGACGAGAACAATGACGCGCCGACCCAGATCGAAGCCGCGCTGCGCGAGGCCGGCGTGGTCAATGTGCTGATGCTCGACCAGCGCTTCCCGCTGGAATTCTGCGACGACTGCGGCGCCCCGCTGTATCCCAATCCCGAAGGCGAACCGGTGCACGCGGAACTGCCCGAAGAGCAGGCGGAAACCGCGCCGCGGCACTTACATTAGAGAGTTGGCGCTGGCGGTACGGCGCCCAAGACCGCTC
Source organism: Sulfuritalea sp. (assembly GCA_034376265.1). GTDB lineage: Bacteria > Pseudomonadota > Gammaproteobacteria > Burkholderiales > Rhodocyclaceae > Sulfuritalea. The sequence continues at coordinate 4,089 of JAXMJU010000374.1, read as the reverse complement.
AAAACCCCCTCAGAACCTGCTCATAACCGATACGGCGCCGCATCCAGTCCGGGATCGCGGCCGGCCACCAGATCCGCCAGCAATCGCGCCGAGCCGCAGGCCAGGGTCCAGCCTAGCGTACCGTGACCGGTATTGAGCCACAAGCCGGCCAGCCCGGCCCCCGCCATGTCGCCGATCAGCGGCACGTTGCCGGGTGTCGCCGGACGCAGCCCGGCCCAGTAGCTGACCTCGCGCACCGTCGCCAGCGCCGGAAAAATCTCGCCGATGCGGCGCAGCAGCGCCGCGCAGCGCGGGATGTTGAGCGAGGTATCGTAGCCGTTGAACTCCGCCGTGCCGGCCACACGCAAGGATTGGCCGAAGCGCGAGATGACGATCTTGTGGCCGTCGTCGGTGAGACTCACGGTCGGCGCGATTGCCCCGTCCGGCAAACTCAGCGTGGCCGAATAGCCCTTGGCCGGGTAGACCGGCAGGCGCAAGCCCAGCGGCCGCAACAGCAGCGGCGAATAGCTGCCCAATGCCAGCACGGTCAAATCTGCCGCCAGGGTTTCGCCCGAAACCAGGCGCACACCGCTCAGCCGGCCGCCTTCGCGCAGCAGTGCCTGCACCGTCTCGCCATGGCGGAAACGCACGCCGCGCGCCGCCGCTTGCCGCGCCAGCGCCTCGGTGAAGCGCCGCGCATCACCCGATTCGTCGCTGGCGGTATAGGTGCCGCCCACCACCGGAACCCGCGATCCGGCCAAAGCGGGCTCTATGGTCAGGCACTGCGCCGCCGTCTGCGGCACCCGCTCGCAACCGAACTCGCGCATCAGCGCCGCCTGCGGCAAGGCATGCTCGAATTCACCGCGGTCGGTATAGAAATGCAGGATGCCGCGTTCGAGATGGTCGTAGTCGAGCGCCAGTTCCCGCCGCAAGGCCTGCAGCGCAGTGCGGCTGGCCAGCCCGAGCCTGACGATGGCACCGACGTTGGCGCGTGCCCGCGCCGCCGTGCATTCGCGCAGGAAGCGCAAGCCCCAAGCCCATTGCGCCGGATCGGCACGCAGCCGCCACAACAGGGGAGCATCCTCCTTCCCCAGCCATTGCAGCGCCTTCAAGGGTGCGCGCGGATTGGCCCAGGGCTCGGCATGGCTGACCGAAATCTGGCCGCCGTTGGCGAAACTGGTTTCCTGAGCGGGCAGCGGCTGGCGATCGATGACGGTCACCTCGTGCCCCTCCGCCGTCAGGTACCAGGCACTGGTGACACCGACGACGCCGGCGCCGAGCACGGTCACGCGCATCGAATCGTTCCGATCCCACCAGGGGACGCCTGTCCGCAAAGCGGCGTTCCAAGCGTGCAACGCACCGTCGCAAGCTCCGGGGACATGACTTCTTGCCTGCGCGGCTTGATCTCACTCATCGTGGGCCGCATTATAGTCAGCCCCCGGAGACGCTCATGAGCCACCTCCCCACCCCCTTCAGCGGGAAGGGGGAAACTGATTCGCTCGCTGCGCTCGATTGGCACCCAGCTTCCGCACCTTATAATTCCACCCATGAAATTTCTATTCGACCTGTTTCCCGTCATCCTCTTTTTCGCCGCGTTCAAGCTTTTCGATATCTACATCGCCACCGGCGTGGTGATCGCGGCGACGATGGCGCAGATCGGCTGGGTCTGGCATCGCCACGGCAAGGTGGACACCATGCTCTGGATCAGCCTCGGACTGGTCGTGGTGTTCGGCGGTGCGACGCTGATCCTGCATGATGAAACCTTCATCAAATGGAAGCCGACCATACTCTACTGGCTGTTCGCGGTGACCCTGTTCGGCTCCGCGCAGTTCTTCGGCAAGAACCTGATTCGCGCCATGCTGGAAAAGCAGGTGGAACTCCCCGCAACGCTGTGGAGCCGGCTCAATTACGCCTGGATCGGCTTTTTCGCGGTGATGGGCGTGGTCAACCTGTGGGTCGCGTTCAATTTCAGTACCGATACCTGGGTCAGCTTCAAGCTCTTCGGCGGCATGGGCCTGATGATCGTCTTCATCATCCTGCAAGGCGTGGTCCTCGCCAGATACCTGCCCGACGAGAAGGCCCCGTCCTCGCCCAACCCGGAAGCTCCATCGGAGAAGTCATGATGCTTTATGCCATCGTCGGCGAAGATGTGCCGAACAGCCTCGAACAGCGCCTTGCCAGCCGTCCTGCCCACCTCGCCCGCCTGGTCGAACTGGAGGCGGCGGGGCGCATGGTGGCGGGCGGCCCCTTTCCCGCGATAGACAGCGCCGATCCCGGCCCTGCCGGTTTTGTCGGCAGCCTGATCGTCGCCGAATTCGATTCCCTGGAGGCGGCCCATGCCTGGGCCGACGCCGACCCCTATGTCGCCGCCGGCGTTTATGCCCGCGTCACGGTGCGCCCGTTCAAGCAGGTGTTCCCCAGATCATGAGCGTCATCGATGCCATGCGCGCCAGCCTCGCCGCGCTCGACCCGGTCTCCCTGGAGATAATCGACGACTCCGCCAAGCATGCCGGACATGCCGGCGCCAGGAGCGGCGGCGGCCACTTCCGGCTGCAAATTGTCTCGCCGCGCTTCGCCGGTTTCAGGACAATGGAAAGACATCGCTTGGTGTATGATGCGCTCGGCCCGCTGATGAAGCGGGAAATTCACGCACTCAGCATTACCGCGAAAACCCCCGACGAACCATGACAACTCCCGCCCATTCAGGAACCACGATGAACCGTACTCTCCGTCACGCCCTGCTGCTTGCCTTTGCCGTTTCGGTCGGTGCAACGCCTGCCCTGGCCCAGAAGAAGGCCGAATCCGCGACATTCGCCAAGGTCAATGGCAAGGCCATTCCCAAGCTCCGCGCCGATGCGCTGCTTGCCGGCCAGACCGCGCAGGGCCAACCCGATTCTCCAGAAATGCGCAAGGCTGTCAGGGATGTACTCATTCGGAGCGAGGTTATGACCCAGGAAGCCATCAAGAAGGGCTTCGACAAGAAACCCGAGGTTCAAGGCCAGATAGATCTTGCCCGCCAAGATGTGCTGATCGGCGCCTACCTCAGGGACTACGTGCGCACCCACCCGATCACCGAGGACCAGATCAAGAAGGAATATGACGAAATCAAGGGCAAGCTCGGCAATAAGGAATACAAGGTACGCCACATCCTGGTCGAGAAGGAAGACGAAGCCAAGGCCATTATCGACAAGCTGAAGGCGGGCGCCAAGATCGAGGACCTGGCGAAGGATTCCAAGGATCCGGGCTCCAAGGACCGCGGCGGCGATCTGGGCTGGGCCAACCCGACCCCCTTCGCCAAACCTTTTGCGGAAGCCTTGATCAAGCTGGAAAAAGGCAAGTTCACCGAAACACCGGTGAAGACCGATTTTGGCTGGCATGTGATCCAGCTCGAAGACGCGCGCGAACTCAAGCTGCCGCCAATTGAGGACGCAAAAGGCCAAATCGGTCAGCAACTGACCCAGCGCATGGTGCAACAGCACATCGCCGAGTTGAGCGCCAAGGCCAAGGTGGAGTAAGCTTTTAGTTAGTACGACCGATTCCAGCGCCTCAGTCCCGGAAAGGAAACCATCATGATCAAGTCACTCATTGCCGCCAGCCTGATCGGCCTAGCCTCCGTACCGCTTGCGGCGCAAGCCCAGCAGGCCGGCAACCAGCAGCCAGCGCTGCCGCCGGCACTGCAGGCCGCCATCGCCTCAGGCAATGCCGCGGCGATCGGACAGGCGATCGCTACCCTCGCAGCGGGGAACTCTGTACGGGCCGCACAACTGGCGGCGCAAACCATGGCCGCCGCAGAACGAATGATTGCTACCAATCCGGCTGGAGCCGCAGCGGTCGCCAACGCGGCCATGCGTGTCGCCCAGAGTCCGGCGGTACAAGCTGCCGCCCCGGCGCAAGTCATCGGCATGTTGTCGGCCGCTGCACGCATCATGGTTGCGCCGGCAGTCATGGCCGCAGCGCCCGCCGCCGCCGCCCAACTCGCCGCGGCCACTGTCGCCGTGGCGTCAACCCCAGCCATGGTCACAGCGGCACCGACCGTGGCCGCAGCAGTAGCTGCAGCGGCTGACACGGTCGCCAGCAATCCGGCGGTGATAGCAGTCGCGCCCGCGGCGG
>JAXMJU010000373.1:0-6520 GCA_034376265.1 Sulfuritalea sp. | reverse complement strand
GAAAATCGCCAACGACATCCGCTGGCTGGCCTCGGGGCCGCGCTCGGGGCTGGGCGAGCTGAGCATTCCGGAGAACGAGCCGGGCAGCTCGATCATGCCGGGCAAGGTCAATCCGACGCAGTGCGAGGCGCTGACCATGGTCTGCTGCCAGGTCATGGCCAACGACGTCGCGATCGGCATCGGCGGCGCTTCCGGCAACTTCGAGCTGAATGTTTTCAAGCCGCTGATCGCCCACAACTTCCTGCAAAGCCTGCGCCTGCTGACCGACGCCATGCGCAGTTTCGAGGCGCATTGCGTGCGCGGCATCGTCGCCAACCACGGCCGCATCGCCGAACTGCTGGAGCGCTCGCTGATGCTGGTGACGGCGCTGACGCCGCATATCGGCTACGACCGCGCGGCCGAGATCGCCAAGCGCGCGCATCACGACGGCAGCACGCTGCGCGCGGCGGCGCTGGCCCTGGGCTACCTGACGGCGGAGGAATTCGACCGCTGGGTGAGGCCGGTCGATATGGTCGGGGGCGACATCCGCCAGTAGCCGTCCGGGAGTGTTTGTGTGCGCCAGCGAACGGAGCGCTGGCGGGTTTGGGCGCATTGTCACTGCCCTGGGTGCCAGGAACGCATTTCGAGGGGTTCGCATGTCACAGCACAATCGTCGCCGGCCGCAAGCCGAGCTTGCAAGGATCGATCGCTGGTTCTCGCGGCGGCTGTCCATGCTGCACCTCTCCTTGCTCCTGGTCGTCGCTGCCTTGCTCTGCTTGTCGGGCTGTGCGACGGTTCCCAACCAGGAGCGCACGCGCATGCTCGACATGCCGCTGGCCTCGACCCACGCCGATCTCAGCTTCAGCATCACCACCGGGGTACGGCAATACGCTGCCTGCGAAAGCGGCAGCGGCTGCCAGACAGCGGCGGATCGCGATGCCGCACAGCGCTTTGCCCTGCAGGTGGAGCGGGTCGCCGGAAGCTTGCAGGCAGGGGCACAGCGCCTGTTTCCGGATCTGGCGCAGCGCGCCCCGGGACTGGCCGGCGGCGTGTTCGACGTCTATGTCGTCGAAGGCGCCGAGCCCGGCAGCGCTTCCAGCGCCAATGGACGCATCGCGCTCACCGCCTCACTGGGCGCCCGCAAGCCCTACGACGACTGGATGGCCTTCGTCATCGCGCGTGAAATGGGGCATGTGATTGCGCGCCACCACGAAGAGAACTCCGCCTCCGGCATCGTCACCTCGGTGCTCATGAATATCCTGATCCCGGGCAGCAGCCTGCTGAAAAGCCTGCTGTCCGCGGGCGGAGCGGAAATTGCCGCGAGGAGCAAGCAGGAAGTGCAGGCCCTGGAGGCCGACCTCATCGCGCTGGAACTGCTGCAGGAAGCCGGCTTTCGCCTGCGCGATATCTATCTGACCCTGCTGCTTGACCCCGTCGATCTGGACGATGGCGCATGGTCGGCGAGTTTCAGGACCTCGTCCAGAAATCTCATTGTTGAAGTCCGTCGCTCGGAGATCGCCGAGCGGAGCCCGAGTTTCGCCGTGGCTGCGGCGAGATAGAAACGCCGGTTTTTCGCCATCGGCCACGGTCTTGGCGCGTTCGCCGATGCCGGTACGACAGGTTGTACAAGGAGCTTCATGGGCAAGCGGAATGCCGGCTTCCGGTGCATGTATGTGCGGCAGCGTACATACGCAGGAGGCGCCACGCATCATCATCGCGACATTGGATTCCTGTTTTTTTAGAGGCTCGAAAGCACTGCGACGGCCCATGCAATCAAAGGCTTGCGCAGACATGCCGGAGGGGAAATGAGGAAACCCGGGGATTGTGGTCAGCGGCGGCCCTGCGTCGCCCTGCCAATTTGAGGCCAAAGTGAGGTTCTGCATGTCCGCAACAATGAGTTTTCCGCCCGGCAGCCGCAAAACAGGCGATACCCCCGGGGGAACTCCTTGAAAACTTCTCATGGGCTGGTTGGCGGTTTTTCTGCCGCGATCCTGCTGAGCGCGCTGGTGGTGATCGCATCGCTGTGGACCTTGCGCCAGGTCGAGGAATCAGCCGCCGTGCGCACGCACACCAATGCCGTGATCAATAGCGCAGCCGATTTGCTGTCGGCGGTGAAAGATGCCGAGTCCGACCAACATGGTTATTCGGCTACGAATGATGCCGATTTGGTGCCGCCGTATGGCGTTCGGCACGAGCGCATTCGTGATTCCCTGAAGAAACTGCAGGAGATCACCCTGGTCGCTGCGGCCCGGCAACATCTGGAGGTCCTGGCGCCATTGGTCGATGCCAAGCTGGCCTTCATGTCGCAGGTCATCGAACTGCGTCGCGGCCAGGGGGTGGCGCAGGCGCTGGCGCTCGATCGCGGCGGCGAGGGCAGGCGCCTGATGGATTCGATTCGCGGCGAGATCGGCAGCTTCGGCAGCATCGAGGTGGATGTGCTCAAGCAGCGTGAGGCGGAATTCCAGGCGAGCATGCGCCGGCTGTTTTTCATCGTCACCATTACCACCCTGCTGGCACTGTTGCTGGCGCTTGGTTTCGCCTATCTGATTTTCCGGGAAACCCGGCAGCAGCTGAAGAATCTTGCTCATCTCAAGTCCCAGGATCTGCTCGCGCTGCAGGCCGAAACAAACAGGCAACTGCAGCAGTCCAACAACATCCTGCGCGACAGCGAGGAAAAACTTGCCGTGACGCTCAACTCGATCGGCGATGCAGTGATCGCGACCGATGCCGAGGCGCGGGTGACGCGCATCAATCCCGTTGCCGAACAGCTCACCGGCTGGCTGCAGGCAGATGCCGCCGGGCGCCCGGTGCAGGAGATTTTCTTCATCATCAACCAGGAAACCCGGGAACCGGCCACCATCCCGGTCATGGACACCCTGGCCAACGGCACGGTGCAGGGACTCGCCAATCACACCCTGCTGATTTCCCGCAATGGCAATGAACGCGCGATCGCCGACAGTTGCGCACCGATCCGCAATCGCGACAACCAGGTGGTGGGCGCCGTGCTGGTGTTCCGCGACGTGTCCGAGGAGTATGCCGCGCAGCAGACCCTGCGCGACAGCGCCGCGCAGATCCAGACGATTCTGAATACCGTGGTGGATGGCATTGTCACCATCCATGCCCGCGGCGGCGTGGTGGAGACCATGAATCCATCCGCCGAACGCATGTTCGGCTATAGCGCAGCCGAGCTTGCCGGCAAGAACTTCAGCCTGCTGATACCCGAACTGGATCGGGACCAGCGCGAGGGTTCGCTCGAGTATTACAGCCCAAGCGACGAGGCGCGCGCCAGCGGCCTGGGTCGCGAGGTCGTCGGCCGACGCAAGAATGGCAGCATTTTTCCGCTGGAGATCGCGGTCAGCGAGATGTGGCTGGGCGGCCAGCGCTACTTCACCGGCATCCTGCGCGACATCACCGCGCGCAAGCAGGCCGAAGAAGCCTTGCTCAAGGCCGGCGCCCTGCAGAGCGCGATTTTCAACAGCGCCAATTTTTCCAGTATCGCCACCGACGCCAAGGGCGTGATCCAGATTTTCAACGTCGGCGCCGAGCGTATGCTGGGTTACGCCGCGGCCGACGTGATGAACAAGATCACCCCGGCCGACATCTCCGATCCGCAGGAAGTGATCGCGCGTGCCAAGGCGCTGAGCGCCGAACTGGGCACACCGATCACGCCGGGCTTCGAGGCCCTGGTGTTCAAGGCCTCGCGCGGCATCGAGGACATCTACGAGCTGACCTACATCCGCAAGGACGGCAGCCGCTTCCCGGCGGTGGTCTCGGTCACCGCGCTGCGCGACGAGCAGGACGCGATCATCGGCTATCTGCTGATCGGCACCGACAACACGGCACGCAAGCAGGTCGAGGCCGAGCGCACCCAGCTCGATCAGGCGCTGCAGGATCGCAACGTCGAGCTGGAGAGCGCCCGGCTGGTCGCCGACAAGGCCAACCTGGCGAAGTCGGATTTCCTCTCCAGCATGAGCCATGAACTGCGCACCCCGCTCAATGCGATCCTCGGCTTCACCCAGCTCATGGAATCCGGCGCGCCGCCGCCGACGCCGGCCCAGCAGCGCAACCTCGACCAGATCCTCAAGGCGGGCTGGTATCTGCTCGAGCTGATCAACGAAATCCTCGATCTGGCGCTGATCGAATCGGGCAAGGCGACGCTGTCGCACGAGCCGGTATCGCTGGTCGAAGTGATGACCGAGTGTCGCGCCATGGTCGAGCCGCAGGCGCAGAAGCGCGGCATCGTCATGAGTTTTCCGCGCTTCGAATTGCCCTTTTTCGTCAGCGCCGACCGCACCCGGGTGAAACAGGTCCTGATCAACCTGCTGTTCAATGCCATCAAGTACAACCGGGCCGACGGCGCCGTCGCCGTCGAGTACGTTCTTAGTCCGCCCCATTCGATACGCATCACCGTGCGCGACACGGGTGCCGGCCTGACGCCGGAGCAGGTCGCCCAGTTGTTCCAGCCCTTCAATCGCCTGGGCAAGGAAGCCAGCGCCGAGGAGGGCACCGGCATCGGCCTGGTGGTGACCAAGCGTCTGGTCGAGCTGATGGGCGGCAGCATCGGTGTGAACAGCTGTGCCGGGGTGGGCAGCGAATTCTGGTTCGAGCTGGGCCTCACCACGGCGCCGCTGCTGTCGATCGAGGAGGCCGAGCAGGCGGCATGGGTGCGGCCGCCCGAACTCGCCGGCGCGCCGCAGCGCACCGTGCTGTATGTCGAGGACAACCCGGCCAACCTGGAGCTGGTCGAACAACTCATTGCACGCCGTCCGGAGCTGCGCCTGCTTTCCGCCGCCGACGGCAAGACCGGCATCGAGTTTGCCCAGGCCTATCAGCCGCAGGTGATCCTGATGGACATCAACCTGCCCGGCATCAGCGGGCTCGACGCCATGAAGGTGCTGCGCGCCGATCCGTCGACGGCGCATATTCCGATCATCGCGCTGAGCGCCAACGCGGTGCCGCACGATATCGAGAAGGCGCTGCAGGCCGGATTCTTCGACTATCTGACGAAGCCGATCAAGGTCAAACTGTTCATGGACACGCTGGACGTGGCGCTGAACATTGCGCAAACTGCAACCAACCGCATGGCACAAAAGGAGCTGCTATGAAGCTTGCCGAGGCCGACATCCTCGATGCCGCCATCCTGATCGTCGACGATCAGGAATCGAACATCGCCCTGCTCGAACGCTTGCTGGGCGAATCCGGCTATACCCGCGTCAGTTCGACCATGAACCCGGAAGAGGTCTGCGCGCTGCATCGCACGAACCACTACGACCTGATCCTGCTCGACCTGCAGATGCCCGGCATGGATGGTTTCCAGGTCATCGAAGGGCTCAAGACCAACGACGCCGACGTCTATCTGCCGGTGCTGGTGATCACCGCGCAGCCCGGCCACAAGTTGCGCGCCCTGCAGGCCGGCGCCCGGGATTTCGTCAGCAAACCCTTCGATCTGCTCGAAGTTAGGACGCGCATCCGCAACATGCTGGAAGTGCGGCTGCTGTACCGCAAGCTGGAGAATTACAGCAAGGAACTGGAGCAGACGGTGGCCGAGCGCACTGCCGAATTGCGCGAAAGCGAAGCCCGCTATCGCAGCCTGACCGAGCTGGCTTCCGACTGGTACTGGGAGCAGGACGAGACCGGCAATTTCACCAAGGTTTCCGGCCCGGTGCTGGAAATGCTCGGCATCCAGGTCGGGCCCTTGCAGGGCGACGCGGGCGATGTGCGCGATGTGCGCAGCGAGGGCTGGAACCAGACGGAACGGGCGGCATTGCAGGCTGCCATCGCGGCGCGCGAGCCCTTCCTCGACCTGATCTTCAGCCGCAGCAATGCCAACGGCACGCAGCAGAAATTCCAGGTCAGCGGCGAGCCGATGTTCAACAAGTCGCTGCGCTTCATCGGCTACCGCGGCATCGGTATCGAACTCACCGCCAGGGAGGGCAGCCATGCCGGCAACCCCTAGCCCGAATCAGAACCATCTGCTCGCGGCCCTGCCGACGGCGGAATTCGAGCTGTTGGCGCCGCACCTGGAGCTGGTCGCCCTGCCGCTGGGCGAAATGCTTTACGAGCCGGACCGGCAATTGCAGCACGCCTATTTCCCGACCACGGCGATTGTTTCCCTGTTGCATGTCATGGAGTCGGGCGCCTCGGCCGAGTCGGCCGGAGTGGGCAATGAGGGCATGGTCGGCGTTTCGCTGTTCATGGGCGGCGAGACCACCACCAGTTCGGCCGTGGTGCAGACCGCGGGCCACGCCTATCGGCTCGACCGCCGCTGGCTGGTGCAGGAGTTCAGTCGCTCCGGCCTGCTGCAGCGCCTGCTGTTGCGCTACACCCAGGCTCTGATGACGCAGATGTCGCAGACCGCGGCCTGCAACCGGCACCATTCGGTGGAGCAGCAGCTGTGCCGCTGGCTATTGTTGACCCTCGATAGAGTCCCCTCGCATGAGCTGATCATGACGCAGGAACTGGTCGCCAGCATGCTCGGCGTGCGCCGGGAAGGCATTACCGAGGTCGCCGGGAAATTGCAGCACGCCGGTGTTATTCGCTA
>JAXMJU010000372.1:0-15550 GCA_034376265.1 Sulfuritalea sp. | reverse complement strand
GGCTTTCGCCTCGCCACCAAACTTCGCCGACAGCACCGACGTCATCGCCGCCGTCAATGTCGTCTTGCCGTGGTCCACGTGACCGATCGTCCCCACGTTTACGTGCGGCTTCGTCCGCTCAAACTTGCCTTTTGCCATGTCTACTTTCCTTAAAGAACGATTGTTAATCGATCACTTCTTGTTGATGACTGCTTCGGCGACATTCTTCGGCGCCTCGGTGTAGTGCTTGAATTCCATAGAATAGGTGGCTCTACCTTGCGACAGGGAGCGCAACTGGGTGGAATAGCCGAACATTTCCGCCAGAGGAACTTCGGCCTTGATCAGCTTGATGCCGCCAACCTGATCTTCCATGCCATGAACGATGCCGCGACGACCCGACAAATCGCCCATGACGTTGCCCATATAGTCCTCCGGTGTTTCCACCTCGACCGCCATCATTGGCTCGAGCAGAACCGGACTGGCCTTGCGCATGGCGTCCTTGAAAGCCATTGAAGCAGCCATCTTGAAGGCGTTTTCGTTCGAGTCTACGTCATGGTAGGAGCCGTCAAATAGCGTTACCTTCACGTCCACCACAGGGAACCCGGCCAACACACCATTCGGCAAGGTGTCCCTGAGACCCTTTTCAACTGCAGGGATGAATTCACGAGGCACCGAACCGCCCTTGATCATGTCGATGAACTCAAAGCCCTTGCCGGCTTCATTCGGCTCCAGTCTGATCCAAACGTGACCATATTGACCACGCCCGCCCGACTGCTTGACAAACTTGCCTTCCTGCTCCACCGACTTGCGCACGGCTTCGCGATAGGCGACCTGTGGCGCACCAACGTTCGCCTCAACGCCGAATTCGCGACGCATACGATCGACAAGAATTTCAAGGTGAAGTTCGCCCATGCCGGAGATGATCGTCTGACCGGATTCCTCATCTGTCCGCACACGGAACGAAGGATCTTCCTGCGCCAGACGATTGAGGGCGATGCCCATTTTTTCCTGGTCAGCCTTGGTCTTGGGTTCGACCGCAACGTGAATCACCGGCTCGGGGAATACCATGCGCTCAAGCGTGATGACATGGGCGGGGTCGCACAGGGTCTCGCCCGTGGTCGCCTCTTTGAGTCCGACGGCGGCTGCGATATCGCCCGCAAACACTTCCTTGATTTCCTCGCGCTGGTTGGCGTGCATCTGCAGAATCCGGCCAAGACGCTCCTTGCGGCCCTTGATCGGATTGAAAATGGTATCACCAGTCTTGACCGTGCCGGAGTAAACACGGAAGAAGGTCAATTGGCCAACGTAGGGGTCGGTCATGATCTTGAAGGCCAGGGCAGAGAACGGATCAGTGTCGTTCGGTTTGCGCTCGCCCGGTTGTTCGTTTTCAAGAATGCCGTCGACCGGCGGAATATCCGTCGGCGCCGGCAAGTATTCAATGACCGCGTCCAGCATTGCCTGAACGCCCTTGTTCTTGAACGCGGAGCCGCATAGCATGGGCACGATTTCAGCGCTAAGGGTGCGCGCGCGCAAGCCTGCCTTGATCTCTTCCTCGGTCAAGTCGCCGCTGTCGAGATACTTGTTCATCAATTCCTCGGAAGCCTCTGCGGCAGCCTCCAGCATCTTTTCGCGCCATTCGTTGGCCTTGGCCTTGAGCTCGGCCGGAATCTCGCTATATTCGAATTTGATGCCCTGGCTTGCCTCGTCCCAAATAATTGCCTTCATCTTGACCAAATCGACCACGCCCTCAAACTTCTCCTCGGCGCCGATCGGTATCTGCAGCGGAATCGGGTTGGCCTTGAGGCGCAGACGCATCTGGTCGTGCACCTTGAAGAAGTCGGCGCCCTGACGGTCCATCTTGTTTACGAATGCCAGACGCGGTACGCCGTAACGGTTGGCTTGACGCCAGACGGTTTCGGACTGCGGCTGAACGCCACCGACGGCACAATAGACCATGCAAGCACCGTCAAGCACCCGCATGGAACGCTCGACTTCGATGGTGAAATCGACGTGTCCCGGCGTATCGATGATGTTGACGCGATGCTCGGGGAAATTCTGGCCCATCCCCTTCCAGAAACAGGTCGTCGCAGCCGAGGTAATGGTGATCCCGCGCTCCTGCTCCTGCTCCATCCAGTCCATGGTGGCAGCGCCGTCATGAACTTCGCCAATCTTGTGATTGACGCCCGTATAAAACAGAATACGCTCGGTGGTGGTAGTTTTTCCGGCGTCAATATGCGCCGAAATGCCAATGTTGCGATAGCGCTCGATGGGAGTCTTGCGGGCCACTTGATTTACCTGCCTTATCTAAACCAAACCGCCATGTCGCCACGTTTCACGAAGCGACAGGGCGGCGGACAAAAACGAAAGCCTCGCCGGGAACCCGACGAGACACGCTACTACTTAGAAGCGAAAATGCGAGAACGCCTTGTTGGCCTCGGCCATGCGATGGACCTCTTCGCGTTTCTTCATTGCCGCACCACGCCCCTCGGACGCCTCAAGCAACTCCGCAGCGAGACGCTGGCCCATCGACTTTTCGCTGCGCTTGCGCGCCGCTTCACGAAGCCAGCGCATGGAGAGCGCCATGCGCCGAGAAGGACGCACCTCGACCGGAACCTGGTAGTTGGCGCCACCCACTCGGCGACTCTTGACCTCGACCAAGGGCTTTACATTGTTAACCGCCAAAGTAAAAACCTCCAGCGGGTCCTTGCCGCTCTTCGACTGAATCTGGGCGAAAGCGCCATAAATAATGCGCTCGGCAACCGACTTCTTGCCGCTGTCCATCAGTACATTGACGAATTTTGAAAGATCAACGCTGCCGAACTTCGGATCGGGCAGGATGTCACGTTTGGGAACTTCACGACGACGGGGCATGGTATCTCCTTAAGACCCGGGTCAGGCGGCCTTCGGCCGCTTGGCGCCGTACTTGGAACGGCTCTGTTTGCGATCCTTGACACCCTGGGTGTCAAGGCTGCCGCGTACTATGTGGTAGCGCACACCCGGCAGGTCCTTGACCCGGCCGCCGCGAATGAGGACTACCGAGTGCTCCTGAAGATTGTGGCCTTCGCCGCCAATATAGGAAATAACCTCGAAGCCGTTGGTCAGCCGCACCTTGGCAACCTTCCGCAATGCGGAATTCGGCTTCTTCGGCGTGGTGGTGTAAACGCGAGTACAGACACCGCGCCGCGCCGGGCTGTTGCCGAGAGCGGGCACTTTACTTTTCGACTGCGGCGCCTGGCGGCCCTTGCGCACGAGTTGGTTAATGGTAGGCATATATATGTCCTGAGCGCTGTGCAAAATGCATAGCAAATTTACAAAAAATCGACCCCTGCCAAGGGCAAAGAGGCCGGATTATAGAATGGTCACTGACTAGCGTCAACCTGCTTGCGCATCTTCGGCTGCCGTTGGTGTGTCTTCCGCAGCAACGGGCAGATCGAACAAATTCTGCGCCTCGGCACCGCCACTGGTCTGCTTGCGACGCGTACGGTGATAAGCCATACCGGTACCCGCCGGAATCAGGCGCCCGACGATGACGTTCTCCTTCAAGCCTCGCAGCTCGTCCCGTTTGCCCATGATGGCCGCCTCGGTCAGTACCCGCGTGGTTTCCTGGAAGGACGCCGCCGAAATGAAAGAGTCGGTCGACAAGCTGGCTTTGGTGATGCCGTGGAGCATGAACTCGTACATCGAAGGCGTCTTGCCCGCCGCAATCAGCTTGTCGTTCTCGTCCAGCACGGCGGCGCGTTCGACTTGTTCTTCCTTGATGAAAGACGAATCGCCCGGATGCGTAATGACCACCCGACGCAGCATCTGGCGCACGATCACCTCGATATGCTTATCGTTGATCTTCACGCCCTGCAAGCGATACACGTCCTGAACTTCATCGATGATGTAGCGGGCCAATTCCTCCACGCCCTTCAGGCGCAGAATGTCATGAGGATCGGCCGGGCCGTCCACAATCACCTCACCCTTATTGACCACCTGGCCATCGTGCGCCATCACATGCTTGTCCTTGGTGATCAGGTACTCATGCGCTGTACCGTCCGGCTCGGTGATTACCAGGCGCTGCTTGCCCTTGGTATCCTTGCCGAAGGACACGGTACCGGTCACTTCGGCCAACACGCCGGCATCCTTCGGTATGCGTGCTTCGAAGAGTTCGGCTACGCGCGGCAAACCGCCCGTAATGTCACGCGTCTTGGACGACTCCTGCGGGATCCGGGCCAGAATATCGCCGACCGCCACCTGCTGACCATCCTTGACCGTAATCAGCGACCCCACCTGGAAGGTAATGGTCACGATATGGTCCGTGCCGTGAATCTTGACTTCCTGGCCGGACTCGTCGATCAGCTTCACCTGCGGACGGACTCCCTTGGATGCCTTGGCACCTCGCTTGGGATCGATGACGACGAGCGTCGAAAGACCCGTAACCTCATCCATCTGCTCGGCGACCGTCGCGTTCTTCTCGACGTTCTCGAATTTGACAGTACCGGCATACTCGGTAACGATCGGACGGGTATGCGGATCCCACGTCGCCAGTTGAGTTCCGGCCTTGACCGGCTTGCCATCGTCGGCCAGCAAGGTTGCGCCGTAAGGAACCTTGTGGCGCTCACGCTCGCGACCGTTGTCGTCGGTAATCATCACCTCCCCGGAACGGGAGATGACAATTTTCTCATTCTTCGGATTCGTGACATAACGCATGGTTGCGGTAAAGCGGATCACGCCGGAACTCTTGGCCTCG
Source organism: Sulfuritalea sp. (assembly GCA_034376265.1). Lineage (GTDB taxonomy): Bacteria > Pseudomonadota > Gammaproteobacteria > Burkholderiales > Rhodocyclaceae > Sulfuritalea. Next base: position 10,839 of record JAXMJU010000372.1, on the reverse strand, counting down.
ATGCTGCTTTGCGCTGCCGAACGCGATGCCGCTCCACCAACGTGGAAGGTACGCATCGTGAGCTGGGTACCCGGCTCGCCGATCGACTGGGCCGCGATGACACCGACAGCCTCGCCGGCATTGACCAAGTAGCCACGGCCCAGATCGCGGCCGTAGCACTTGGCGCATAGACCGTAGCGGGTTTCGCAGGACAGTGGGCTACGCACGCGAACCTCATCGATGTCCAGAGCTTCGATGGCATCGACCGCATCTTCATCGAGCAGATAGCCCGCCGCAAACAGCACATCCTGCGTGTCGGGATGAATCACGTCGTTGGTAGTGACGCGGCCGAGAATGCGCTCGCGCAACGGCTCGATCACTTCACCGCCTTCCACCAGCGCCTTCATGGCGAAACCGCTCTGGGTGCCGCAATCGTCTTCGATCACCACCAGATCCTGGGTAACGTCCACCAGACGACGAGTCAGATAACCTGAATTGGCCGTCTTCAAGGCCGTGTCAGCCAAGCCCTTGCGAGCGCCGTGGGTCGAAATGAAGTACTGCAGAACGTTGAGGCCCTCGCGAAAGTTCGAGGTGATCGGCGTTTCGATGATCGAGCCGTCCGGTTTGGCCATCAGGCCCCGCATCCCGGCCAGCTGGCGAATCTGCGCAGCGGAACCGCGCGCGCCGGAGTCGGCCATCATATAAATAGAATTGAAGGACTCCTGGCTCACCTGCTTGCCATCCGCACCGGTGACGGTCTGATGCGCGAGCTGATCCATCATGGCCTTGGCCACCTGATCCCCTGCGCGACCCCAGATATCGACCACCTTGTTGTAGCGTTCGCCCACCGTAACCAGACCGGAGGTATATTGCTTTTCGATCTCTTTGACCTCGGTTTCTGCTGCCGCAATCAGGCTGTGCTTCTGAGTCGGCACCAGCATGTCATCGACGCAGATCGAAATACCTGCCCGGGTTGCCAAACGGAAGCCGGCTTGCATCAACTGATCGGCAAAAACCACTGTCTCCTTGAGACCGCAACGTCGGAAGCTTTCATCGATCAGTTTGGAGATTTCCTTTTTCTTGAGCGGCTTGTCGATCACCTTGAACGGCAGGCCGCGTGGCAGAATCTCGGAAAGCAGGGCGCGTCCGGCGGTCGTCGAATAGCGATTGATCTTTTCCTGCCACTGCTTGTCGGCGTCGAGTTCGTATTCGCGAATGCGTACGGTGATTCGCGCATGCAAGTCGATCTGGCGCGAATCGATGGCACGGGTTATTTCGGCAATATCCGCAAACATCATGCCGTTACCGCGCGCGGAAACATTTTCGCGAGTGGCGTAATAGAGGCCCAGCACCACGTCCTGCGATGGCACGATGATCGGCTGTCCATTGGCGGGCGACAAGACGTTGTTCGAAGCCAGCATCAGGGTGCGGGCTTCCATCTGCGCTTCGAGAGAGAGCGGGATGTGCACCGCCATCTGGTCACCGTCGAAGTCGGCGTTGAAGGCAACGCAGACCAGCGGATGCAACTGAATCGCCTTGCCCTCGATCAGGGTCGGTTCGAAGGCCTGAATACCGAGGCGGTGCAGCGTCGGAGCGCGATTCAGCATCACCGGATGTTCGCGAATGACCTCTTCGAGGATGTCCCACACCACCGGGGTCTCAGCTTCAACTTCCTTCTTCGCGGCCTTGATGGTGCTGGCGATACCCATCTTCTCCAGACGCTCGAAAATGAAGGGCTTGAACAGTTCGAGCGCCATCTTCTTCGGCAGACCGCACTGATGCAGTTTGAGCTGCGGACCGACGACGATGACCGAACGGCCCGAGTAGTCAACGCGCTTGCCCAGCAGATTCTGGCGGAAGCGGCCGCCCTTGCCCTTGATCATGTCGGCCAGTGACTTCAGCGGACGCTTGTTGGCGCCTGTCATTGCCTTGCCGCGACGGCCATTGTCCAGCAGCGAATCGACGGCCTCCTGCAGCATGCGCTTTTCGTTGCGCACGATGATGTCCGGCGCCTTGAGTTCGAGCAGGCGCTTGAGACGGTTGTTGCGGTTGATCACGCGACGATACAAATCGTTCAGGTCGGAGGTGGCAAAACGACCGCCATCCAGCGGAACCAGCGGACGCAGGTCCGGCGGCAATACCGGCAGCACCTCCAGGATCATCCATTCCGGCTTGATGCCCGACTGCTGGAAGCCTTCCAGCACCTTAAGGCGCTTGGAAATCTTCTTGCTCTTGGCTTCGGAGCCGGTGGTTTCGAGTTCCTGACGCAGGGATTCGACCTGACGGTTGAGATCGAGGGTGCGCAGCAGTTCGCGCACGCCTTCGGCGCCCATCACGGCGGTGAAATCGTCACCGTACTCCTCGACCTTGGCCAGGTAATCGTCTTCGGTCAGGAGTTGCGCGCGATTCAGCGGAGTCATGCCGGGATCGACAACGACAAAGGCTTCGAAGTACAACACGCGCTCGATGTCGCGTAGCGTCATGTCGAGCACCATGCCAAGACGGCTCGGCAGGCTCTTCAGGAACCAGATGTGCGCGGTCGGCGACGCCAGCTCGATGTGTCCCATGCGCTCGCGCCGGACTTTCGACTGGGTGACTTCAACGCCGCACTTCTCGCAGATCACGCCACGATGCTTGAGGCGCTTGTACTTGCCGCAGAGGCACTCGTAATCCTTGACCGGGCCGAAGATCTTGGCGCAGAACAGGCCATCGCGCTCGGGCTTGAAGGTGCGGTAATTGATGGTCTCCGGCTTCTTGACTTCGCCGTATGACCAGGAACGAATCTTGTCGGGCGAAGCCAAGCCGATGGTAATTGCATCGAATTCTTCTTCGGCCGCCAGGTTCTGCTTGAAAAGGTCTGCAAACAGGCTCTTCATATAATTATCTCCAATGGGCAGCTATCGGGTCAGTAACGCTCGAGATCGATGTCGATCGCCAGCGAGCGGATTTCCTTGACCAGCACGTTGAAGGATTCCGGCATGCCGGCATCGATCTTGTGCTCGCCCTTGACGATGTTTTCGTACACCTTGGTGCGCCCGTTGACGTCGTCCGACTTGACCGTAAGCATTTCCTGCAGCACGTACGCGGCACCGTAGGCTTCCAGCGCCCACACTTCCATTTCGCCGAAACGCTGGCCACCGAACTGCGCCTTGCCGCCCAGAGGTTGCTGGGTAACGAGACTGTAGGGACCGGTGGAGCGGGCGTGCATTTTGTCATCCACCAAGTGATGAAGTTTCAGCACATGCATGTAGCCGACGGTTACCTGTCGCTCGAAGGAATCGCCGGTACGGCCGTCGTACAGGTCAACCTGACCATTGCTGGGCAGGCCGGCGAGTTCAAGCATGGCCTTGATTTCAGACTCATGCGCACCATCGAACACTGGCGTGGCGAAAGGCACGCCGCCCTGCAGATTGCTGGCAAGCTCGACCACTTCCTTTTCGGTCAGGCTGTCGATGTCTTCGCCACGGCCCGATGAGTTATAGATCTTGTTCAAGAACTTGCGAATTTCCGCCGCGGCTGCCTGTTTGCGCAACATCTCGCCAATCTTCTGGCCAAGGCCTTTTGCCGCCCAACCGAGGTGGGTTTCAAGAATCTGGCCGATGTTCATCCGCGAGGGAACGCCCAGAGGATTGAGCACGATGTCCATCGGCGTTCCATCCGCCATATGCGGCATGTCCTCGATCGGGACGATTTTCGAAACCACCCCCTTGTTACCGTGGCGGCCGGCCATCTTGTCGCCGGGCTGCAGGCGACGCTTGACGGCGAGGTACACCTTGACCATCTTCTGCACGCCCGGCGGCAGTTCATCGCCCTGGGTTAGCTTCTTCCTCTTTGCCTCGAAGGCGACGTCGAAGTCCTTGCGGGTCTGCTCCAGGCTGTCGCGCAGATTTTCAAGCTGCTGCTGCGCCTCTTCGTCGACCAGCGAAATATCGAACCAGTGGTAATGCTCGACCGATTCGAGATAGGCCTTGGTGATCTTGGTGCCCTTGACCAGCTTCTTCGGTCCCTTGCCGGCAACCCGGTTGGTCAACAGCTTCTCGATGCGGGAGAAGGTGTCGCGCTCGACAATACGCATCTGGTCGGCCAGATCCTGCTTGTAGCCCTTCAGCATATCGTCGATGATCGACTGGGCGCGCTTGTCGCGCTCGATACCTTCGCGGGTGAACACCTGGACGTCGATGACGGTGCCGATCATGCCCGACGGTACGCGCAGCGACGTGTCCTTAACGTCGGAAGCCTTCTCGCCGAAGATCGCTCGCAGCAACTTCTCTTCCGGAGTGAGTTGCGTCTCGCCTTTGGGCGTCACCTTGCCGACCAGCACGTCGCCGGCTTCGACTTCAGCGCCGATGTAGACGATGCCAGACTCGTCAAGACGACCCAGCTGCGATTCGCCCAGCGTGGCGATGTCGCGCGTGATTTCCTCGGCACCGAGTTTGGTGTCGCGTGCGACAACGGTCAGTTCCTCGATATGGATAGAGGTAAAGCGGTCATCGGCGACCACACGCTCCGAGATAAGGATCGAATCCTCGAAGTTGTAGCCGTTCCAGGGCATGAAGGCCACCAACATGTTCTGGCCGAGCGCCAGTTCGCCGAGGTCCGTGGACGCTCCGTCGGCGACCACGTCGCCCTTGGCGATCAGATCACCGACCTTGACGATCGGACGCTGGTTGATGTTGGTGTTCTGGTTGGACCGGGTGTATTTGATCAGGTTGTAGATATCTACGCCGACTTCACCCGGTACCGTTTCCGCGTCGTTGACGCGCACCACGATGCGATTGGCGTCGATGTAATCCACGACACCGCCACGCAAGGCCTGTACTGCCGTACCCGAGTCGACAGCCACGGTACGCTCGATGCCGGTGCCGACAAATGCCTTCTCCGGACGCAGGCAGGGAACCGCCTGACGCTGCATGTTGGCACCCATCAAGGCACGATTGGCGTCGTCGTGCTCGAGGAAGGGAATCAGCGAAGCCGCAACCGAGACGATCTGGCTCGGCGCCACGTCCATGTACTGGACCTCAGGCGGCTCCTTCAACTCAAATTCGCCCTTGAAGCGGCAGGATACGAGCGCGTCGCTCAGCTTGCCCTTCTTGTCGAGTTGCGCATTGGCCTGGGCAACCACGTACTTGCCTTCCTCGATCGCCGAGAGGTACTCGATCTCGTCGGTGACGTGGCTATCCTCGACCTTGCGGTAAGGCGTTTCCATGAAGCCGTACTCGTTGGTGCGCGCATACAGCGCCAGCGAGTTGATCAGGCCGATGTTCGGACCTTCCGGGGTTTCGATCGGGCAGACGCGGCCGTAATGGGTCGGGTGTACGTCGCGCACTTCGAAGCCGGCACGCTCGCGCGTCAGACCGCCCGGGCCGAGGGCGGAAACACGCCGCTTGTGCGTAATCTCCGACAGCGGATTGGTCTGGTCCATGAACTGCGACAACTGGCTGGAGCCGAAGAACTCCTTGATCGCCGCTGAAATGGGTTTGGCGTTGATCAAGTCGTGCGGCATCAGATTGTCGCTTTCGGCCTGATTCAGTCGCTCCTTGACGGCGCGTTCGACGCGCACCAGGCCGGCGCGGAACTGGTTCTCTGCGAGTTCGCCCACCGAGCGTACGCGACGATTGCCGAGGTGATCGATGTCATCGACTTCGCCGCGGCCGTTGCGCAGCTCGACGAGGATGCGCACCACATCGACGATATCGTCGTTCGACAAGGTACCGGCGCCTTCGATTTCATCACGCCCGACGCGGCGGTTGAACTTCATGCGGCCCACGGCAGATAGGTCGTAGCGCTCGTCGGAATAGAACAAGCCATGGAACAGGTTTTCCACGGCATCTTCCGTCGGCGGCTCGCCAGGACGCATCATGCGATAGATCGCCACGCGCGAAGCCCACTGGTCGGCGGTCTCGTCGATGCGCAAGGTCGATGAGATGTAGGCGCCACGATCCAGGTCGTTCACATACAGTGTCTGAATCTGCTCGATCTCGCCTGCTGCCAGTTTGGCCAGAAGGTCCTCGGTAATCTCGTCGTTGGCGTTGGCCAGGACTTCGCCGGTCTCGGGATTCACGATGTTGTGGGCAACGATGCGGCCCATCATGAATTCATCGGGTACGAGGATCTTCTTGATGCCCGCCTCCGCCATCTCGCGGATGTGCTTGACCGTGATGCGCTTATCTTTGGCGACAATCTGCTTGCCGGCCTTGTCGAGAATATCGAACTTGGCCACCTCGCCGCGCAGACGCTCGGGCACCACCTCGAAGGAAATACCCTTCTTGGCGAAATGGAAGGTGTCGAACTCGAAGAACGTCGACAGGATTTGCTCATGCGTCATGCCGATCGACTTGAGCAGAATCGTCACCGGCATCTTGCGGCGGCGGTCGATGCGGAAGTAGAGAATATCCTTTGGATCGAACTCGAAGTCCAGCCAGGAACCACGATACGGAATGATCCGCGCCGAGAACAGCAGTTTGCCCGAGCTGTGGGTCTTGCCCTTGTCGTGCTCGAAGAAGACGCCCGGCGAGCGGTGCAGCTGGGAGACGATGACGCGCTCAGTGCCGTTGATGACAAATGAACCGGTGGTGGTCATCAGGGGAATTTCGCCCATGTAGAGCGGCTGGTCTTCCTTGACCTCCTTTACCGCCTTGGTGTCGCGGTCCAGCAGTTCGAGACGAACCTTGGCGCGCAGCGGACTGGCAAAGGTCAGGCCACGCTGCTGGCATTCCTTGACGTCGAAGGTCGGTTCGCCAAGCATGAACTCGACGAAGTGAAGGCGCGCATTTCCCGAATGTGCGACGATCGGGAAGATCGACGTGAATGCCGCTTGCAGGCCTTCGTTACGGCGTTGAGCCGGCGGCACATCGGCCTGCAGGAAGCGCGTGTAGGACTCGATCTGCGTTGCCAGCAGGAAGGGCACGTCGAGGACGTTGGCCCGCTTGGCAAAGCTTTTACGAATGCGCTTTTTTTCGGTATAGGAATACGCCATGGTGGCTCCGTTCAGGATTCAGACGTCGAAGGTCAAAAGACAGGGCTGAGGCACAATAAGTTCAGCACTCTCGTGTAACCCCCGGATCAAAAACATTGGGGTAAAACTCGACTGTTGCTACGCACTTCTGTTTCTACAAGAACCAATAACGGGTTGACGGCAGCGCCGCCAACCCGTGATCGAACGGCAATTACTTGATTTCGACCTTGGCGCCGGCGTCCTCGAGCTGCTTCTTGAGGGCTTCGGCGTCGGCCTTGTTGATGCCTTCCTTGACAGCCTTCGGTGCGCCATCCACCAGATCCTTGGCTTCCTTGAGGCCGAGACCCGTTGCGGCACGAACCACCTTGATGGCTTCGACCTTTTTTTCGCCCGCCGCCAGCAACATCACGGTGAATTCGGTCTGCTCTTCGACGGCAGCCGCGGCAGCAGCCGGGGCGGCAACGGCGACAGCAGCCGCAGCGGCGGAAACGCCAAACTTGTCTTCCATTTCCTTGATCAGCTCGGAGAGATCGAGAACGGTCATGCCAGCGATGGCATCGAGTATTTCAGCTTTGCTTACAGCCATGATTACAACTCCTGAATGAATGTTTGGTTCAATGAAAACTCTGTTTCAGTGAAGGCTCATGTCCGCGCAAGCGGACGTTATGCCGAAACTAAAAACGATTACGCAGTCTCTTTGGCGTCGCGCACCGCAGCGAGACCCCGGACAAACTTCGTCGGGACTTCGTTGAGCGTGCGGACGAACTGGGTGATCGGGGCCTGCATGGTGCCGAGGAGCTTGGACAGCAGCTCCTCGCGGCTCGGCATCGTCGCCAGCGCCTTGACTCCAGCTGCGTCCATGACGTAGTTGGGCATTGCGCCGATTTTGATGGTGAGCTTGTCGTTACCCTTGGCAAAGTCGTTGAGCAGCTTGGCAGCGGCCACCGGATCCTTGGAAATTCCGTAGATCATGGGACCAACCAGCTGCGCAGACAGACCTTCGAACGGCGTGCCGGCAATGGCGCGACGGACCAGGGTATTTTTTACAACACGCAGGTAAACACCGGACTTGCGTGCGTTGGCACGTAGCGCGGTGAGATCAACCACTCCGAGACCACGGTACTCTGCGACGATGATCGACTGGGCATTCGCAACTTCTGCGGATACTTCGGCGACTACCGTCTTCTTGTCGTCAAGATTGAGACTCACGGTCAACTCCTAGTCAAACCCCAACGCCGAAAAGTCGGCGCTGGCGATACGGCGACCTTCATTCAGGAACCTAAATTCCGTCATCGGGTAACGCCATCTACGCCGGCGGTTGCGACAATTTTCGTCGCCAACCTTTAAGTCCTCGCGGACACCTGCGGTCTTTGATAACCTGCCGCGCCACCCGCCAAAAGCACGTGCAGCGCGACAGCCCAAAGTTCTTTATGCTTGCGCCGACAGGCTGGCCTGATCGACGCGAACGCCGGCACCCATGGTGCTGGATAACGACACTTTCTTCAGATACTGCCCCTTCGATGCCGCCGGCTTGGCCTTCTGCAATGCATCGATCAGGGCCGCCAGGTTGATCTGCAGCGCCTCGACGCTGAACGAGGCGCGTCCGATGGTGCAATGAATGATGCCGGCCTTGTCGGTGCGGTACTGCACCTGGCCGGCCTTGGCGTTTTTCACCGCACCCGCCACGTCGGCCGACACCGTACCCACCTTGGGGTTCGGCATCAGGCCGCGCGGGCCCAGGATCTGGCCGAGGGCGCCGACCACCTTCATGGCGTCCGGTGTCGCAATGACGATATCGAAGTTCATGTTGCCGGCCTTGACTTCGGCGGCGAGATCGTCGAAGCCGACGATATCGGCGCCGGCGGCACGGGCCGCTTCGGCCTTGTCGCCCTGGGCGAACACGGCGACGCGGACTGTCTTGCCGGTGCCGGACGGCAATACGACCGAACCGCGAACCAGCTGATCCGACTTCTTGGCGTCGACGCCAAGATTGACGGAAACGTCAATCGATTCGTCGAACTTGGCAGTCGCGCATTCCTTGACCAGGCTCAGCGCATCGCCGATCGGATAAGCCTTGCTGCGGTCGACCTTGGCCAGAACCGCTTGCGCACGCTTGGAACTCTTCGCCATGATTACAGGCCCTCCACGGTAATGCCCATACTGCGAGCGGAACCCGCGATGGTGCGAACGGCTGCTTCGAGATCGGCAGCGGTCAAATCCTTCATTTTGGTCTTGGCGATTTCCTCGGCCTGGGCCTTGGTGATCGAGCCGACCTTGTCGGTATGCGGCTTGGGCGAGCCCTTGGTGATGCCCGCCGCCTTCTTGATCAGAATGGTCGCCGGCGGCGTCTTCATGATGAAGGTGAAGCTCTTGTCGGCAAATGCCGTAATCACCACCGGAATCGGCAGACCCGGCTCCAGACCCTGGGTCTGTGCGTTGAAGGCCTTGCAGAATTCCATGATGTTGAGGCCGCGTTGGCCCAGCGCCGGACCGATCGGAGGCGAGGGATTAGCCTTGCCCGCCGGCACTTGCAGCTTGATGTAACCGATTATCTTCTTTGCCATGAATGGCTCCTGTCTTTAGTGAGTCTTAACGCGCTTTCGATCGACTGTTGCATCAATCTACTGACGCTCCTCTTGCCGCATACCTGCCAAACCTGCGACCGCTGCGGCACGGCCTGAAACAAACGCTTCGCGGGCCGGCGTCAGGCCTTTTCGACCTGTGCAAACTCCAGCTCGACGGGCGTCGCGCGACCAAAAATGGTCACGGAAACGCGCAGGCGGCTCTTTTCGTAATTGACTTCCTCGACATTGCCGTTGAAGTCGGTAAACGGACCTTCCTTGATGCGAACCATCTCGCCCACCTCGAACAGGACCTTGGGGCGCGGCTTCTCGACGCCCTCCTGGACCTGCTGCATGATCTTCGCGACTTCCTTTGCGGATATCGGCGTCGGTTTGGTCGAGGTGCCGCCGACAAAGCCGGTGACCTTGGGCGTGCTCTTGACCAGATGCCAGGAGTCATCGTCCATGTCCATCTCGACCAGCACATAGCCGGGAAAGAACTTTCGCTCGGTAATGCTCTTCTGGCCGTTTTTCATTTCGATGACTTCTTCGACCGGCACCAGCACCTGCCCGAACTTGTCCTGCATCCCGGCACGGGTGATGCGCTCGATCAGGGCGCGCTGCACCGACTTTTCAAAACCGGAATAGGCGTGAACGACATACCAGCGTTTTGTCATGATTTTTTCCAGCCCAGAACCAGGTCGTAGAGCACCCATTCGAGGCCCTTGTCCGTCATCCACAGCACAATCGCCATAACCAGTACGAAGGCGAACACGATGCCGGTGGTCTGCATGGTTTCCTTGCGCGACGGCCAGACAACCTTTTTCGTCTCTACCACCGCTTCGAGACTGAAATCGATAAAGCGCCGCCCGGGAGCGGTAAACCACGCCACTGCAATACCCGCACCCAAACCCGCGAGCACGGACAGCACGCGCAGGATCATCGGTTGCTCACCGAGGAAGTAGAAACCAGCCACGCCAGCCGCCAACAGCAGCAGCGCCAGCATGAACTTGAGTTTATCGGCCATAAGTAGTCAGTTAATGCGCAAATGCTTCAATTCAGTGGCAGGGGCGGAGGGAATCGAACCCCCAACCTGCGGTTTTGGAGACCGCCGCTCTGCCAATTGAGCTACACCCCTGCGGCAGAGACTGCAGGGCGACACCTCGTTGCCGAAGTGCCGCCCACTTGCTAAAGCTGCGCTGTGTTATTCGATGACCTTGGCGACGACGCCGGCGCCGACGGTACGACCGCCTTCACGGATGGCGAAACGCAGACCTTCTTCCATCGCGATCGGGGCAATCAGCCGCACCGTCATCGCCACGTTGTCTCCCGGCATCACCATCT
>JAXMJU010000371.1:0-9694 GCA_034376265.1 Sulfuritalea sp. | reverse complement strand
TCGATCGCGGCACGCGCACCCTTGGTCGCACCGACACCCTTCAGCGCAATCTTGCGATTCAGCTTGCCTGACAGAATCACTTTCGCTGACAAGGCGTCACCGGCGATCACGCCCGCCTGCTTCAGAACCAGCAGGTCCACTTCTTCAACCGGCAATTTATCCAGTTCAGACAGCCGCACTTCAACATTGCGGCTAGCCGTCAGGGAAACGAATCCACGCTTCGGCAAACGCCTTTGCAGCGGCATCTGGCCACCCTCAAAGCCTACCTTGTGGAAACCACCGGCACGCGACTTCTGGCCCTTGTGTCCGCGGCCGGCGGTCTTGCCGAGTCCGCTGCCGATACCGCGCCCGACACGCTTCGCGGCATGCTTGGAGCCGGCGCCCGGCTTCAGATTGTTAAGTTCCATGCTCATCGATATCCCCTCAGCCTTCGCACTTCAGCAGATAGGCTACTTTGCGGATCATGCCCCGCACTGCAGGCGTATCCTCGAGTTGAGCCGAACTATTCAGTTTTTTCAGGCCCAGGCCGCGAACCGTCGCACGATGATCCTGCTTGGTACCGATCACACTCTTTACCAGCGTGACCTTGATTGTCTTGTCAGCCATGGTTCACTCCAGAATTTCGGCTATGGCCTTGCCGCGTTTCGCGGCTATCTCGGCCGGGGTGCTCATCGCCAACAAGCCGTGCAGCGTTGCGCGCACCACGTTGTAGGGATTGGTCGAGCCGATGGTCTTGGCGACCACGTCGGTCACTCCCATCACCTCGAACACGGCACGCATCGGGCCGCCAGCAATGACGCCAGTACCGGGGGACGCGGGGGACATCAACACCGTGGTAGCGCCATGCTTGCCCTTAACCGTGTGGTGCAGGGTGCCGTCCTTTAGACTGATTTTGGACATTTTGCGCCGAGCCTCTTCCATCGCCTTTTGGACGGCGACCGGAACTTCGCGGGATTTGCCCTTGCCCATGCCGATGCCGCCATCGCCGTCACCTACCACGGTCAGCGCGGCAAAACCGAGAATTCGGCCGCCCTTCACCACCTTGGTAACGCGGTTGATGGACACCATCTTTTCGCGCATGCCATCGTCGCGCTCTTCCTGGACCTGCTGCTGTTTCCTGCCTTGCGGTTTAGCCATGTCCGTCTCGCTTAGAACTTGAGACCGCCCTCTCGGGCGGCTTCAGCCAGCGCCTTGACGCGGCCGTGGTAATGAAAACCGGAGCGGTCGAACGCAACCTGCTCGATGCCGGCCGCTTTGGCCCGCTCGGCGATGAGTTTGCCAACCGTTTTGGCGGCATTGACGTTGCCGCCGTTCGGGACCTGGCTCCGCACTTCCGGCTCCATGGTCGAAGCGGCAGCGAGTACACGGGTGCCACAGTCCGAGAAAATCTGGGCGGAGATATGCAAGTTACTGCGATGCACCGCGAGGCGCACCACCTTGAGCTCCGCAATTTTGGCGCGGGTTTTGCGCGCCCTGCGCAGACGAGCCTGTTTCTTTTCCATGATTCAGCGCCTCGATTATTTCTTCTTGGTTTCCTTGATGACAACCACTTCGTCCGAATACCGGACACCCTTGCCCTTGTAGGGCTCCGGAGACCGGTAGGCGCGGACTTCAGCGGCTACCTGACCAACCACTTGCTTGTCGATCCCCTTAATCAGGATCTCAGTCTGGGTCGGCGTTTCAACCTTGATGCCGTTCGGCATGTCATGCACCACCGGGTGCGAAAAGCCCAGCGTAAGATTCAGCTTGGCCCCCTGTGCCTGAGCACGATAGCCAACACCCACCAAATTCAGCTTCTTTTCGAAACCCTTGGTTACGCCGATAACCATATTGTTGAGCAGCGCACGCATGGTGCCCGACATGGCACCCGCGTTGGGTGCCCCATCAATGGCGCGACAGAACAGTTGCTCGCCATCTCTCTCGACTTTTACGGCCGGCAACATGAACTGCTTCAATGTGCCCAGCGGGCCTTTGATCGCGACCTCGGTGTCGGAGAGCGCCACTTCGACGCCCTTGGGTACATCAACCGGATATTTTGCAATACGTGACATGGTAGCGGCTCCTTAGGCGACGATGCAGAGAACTTCGCCGCCCATATTGCCCGCCCGCGCACGGCGGTCGGTCATCACACCCTTAGGCGTGGAGACGATGGCAACACCCAGCCCGTTCATGACACGGGGCAAATCATCCTTGCCCTTATAGACACGCAGGCCCGGTTTGGAAACACGTTCGATCCGCTCTATCACCGGACGCCCGGCATAGTACTTGAGCGCAACATCGAGTTCGGGCTTGGCGCCATTCTCGCGAATCGCGAAATCATCGATATAGCCTTCATCCTTCAGCACCTTGGCAATAGCTACCTTGAGCTTGGAAGAGGGCATGGAAACGGACACCTTCTCCGCCATCTGCGCGTTGCGGATGCGGGTCAACATGTCGGCAACTGGATCGGTCATGCTCATATCGCTCTCCTTACCAGCTCGCCTTGGTCATGCCGGGCACTTCGCCGCGCATGGCAATCTCGCGCAGTTTGTTACGACACAGACCGAACTTGCGGAACACACCGCGCGGACGCCCGGTCAGCGCGCAACGATTGCGCTGACGGGACGGACTCGCGTTGCGGGGCAACTGCTGGAGCTTCAGTCGCGCATCCATGCGCTCCTCATCCGACAGCTTGACGTTGTTGATTACGGCAAAAAGTTCAGCGCGTTTGGCGGCATACTTCACCACCGTCTTGGCGCGCTTTTCTTCGCGGTTAATTAGAGCTAGTTTCGCCATACGTCCCTCAGTTCTTGAAGGGGAACTTAAATGCGGCGAGAAGCGCCTTCGCTTCTTCGTCGTTCTTCGCGGTGGTGGTGATGCTGATATTCATGCCACGCAACGCATCGATCTTGTCGTACTCAATTTCAGGGAAAATAATTTGTTCCTTGACCCCGACGTTGTAGTTGCCACGTCCGTCAAAACCTTTGCCGGAAATTCCGCGAAAATCGCGGATGCGCGGCATTGCTATCGTGACCAGACGGTCAAGAAACTCGTACATGTGGTTTCCGCGCAGCGTGAGCATGCAGCCGATCGGATAGCCTTCGCGAATCTTGAAGCCGGCGATTGCCTTGCGCGCCTTGGTAACCACCGGCTTCTGACCGGCAATCTTTGTCATATCGGCGACAGCGTGATCAAGCACCTTTTTGTCACCGACCGCCTCACCCACACCCATATTCAGGGTGATCTTGGTAATGCGCGGAACTTCCATAATCGACTTGTAACCGAACTTCTGGAGCAGTTCGGGAACGACTGTTTGTTTGTAGTATTCCTGCAAGCGCGCCATGACTGATCCTTACGCGTCAACAACTTCGCCGTTCGACTTGAACACCCGGACTTTGCGACCGTCGTCGAGCAGCTTGAAACCAACGCGATCCGCTTTCTGGGTGGCAGGATTGAACAACGCCACATTGGAAATATTGATCGGCATTTCTTTCTCGATAATGCCGCCCTGATTACCCTTGAGCGGGTTAGGCTTGGTGTGCTTCTTGACGCGATTGATACCTTCAACCAGCAGGCGGTCAGCATCGAGGCTGTTCAATACGACGCCTCGCTTACCCTTGTCTTTGCCTGTGATAACGACAACGTCGTCACCTTTACGAATCTTATTCATGATCGAGTCCTCGATTGCCGGTTCAAAGAACCTCGGGAGCCAGCGAGACTATCTTCATAAATCGCTCGGTACGCAGCTCGCGCGTCACCGGGCCGAAGATGCGCGTGCCGATCGGTTCCAACTTGTTGTTCAGCAATACCGCTGCGTTGCCGTCAAACTTGATGAGCGAGCCGTCCGAACGACGCACACCCTTGGCGGTACGCACCACTACTGCGCTATAGACTTCACCTTTTTTGACACGACCACGCGGCGCGGCATCCTTTATGCTGACCTTGATGACATCACCAATGCCGGCATAACGGCGCTTGGAACCACCAAGCACCTTGATGCACATGACCGAACGCGCGCCTGTGTTGTCGGCGACATCCAGCAGAGACTGCATTTGAATCATTTTTTCATCTCCAACTTAATCCGCGTTTGAGTTAACTCTCGCGATCAGTCTTGGAGCCCGCTAGGGGCTGGAATGCCGGGCAGAGAATACCCCGGCGGAGCAAAGAGGCGAGATTTTACATCCCGCCGCCATCTTGTCAACTAATATTTTCGCCTTGCTGAATGTTTCGCAGCAAAGTCGCAATCAGACCACACGAGCCTTCTCGACAACCTTGGCGACGCGCCATGCCTTGGTCTTGGAGATTGGAGAACACTCTTCAATTTGGACCAGGTCTCCGGCTACAGTCTCCAAACCCTCAACGTGCGCGTGATATTTCTTTGAACGCGTCATGATTTTGCCGATAACAGGATGCTTGACCTTGCGTTCAACCAACACCGTCACGGTCTTCTGCATTTTATCCGACACAACACGCCCCTGGAGGGTACGTCGCACGGTTTGAGTCGTCGCATCCGTCATTTTGCCGCCGCCTTCTCACGCTGAATGGTTTTGATGCGCGCGATGTCCTTGCGCACCTTGCCGACCTGACTGGTATTGGTCAGCTGTTGTGTAGCCACCTGCATGCGAAGTCCGAATTGCGCCTTGCGCAACTCCAAAAGCTCCTTTTGCAGGTCCTCGACGTTCTTTGCTCTCAGCTCACTTGTTTTCATGACTTATCCCAAATGGCGGGTAACGAAGGTAGTTTCAAGCGGAAGCTTGGCGGCTGCAAGGCGGAAAGCCTCTCGCGCCAACGTCTCGTCAACACCGTCCATTTCGTAAAGGACTTTGCCCGGCTGAATCTCGGCGACCCAATATTCCGGAGAGCCCTTACCGTTACCCATACGAACTTCCAGCGGCTTCTTCGAAATCGGCTTGTCCGGAAAAATGCGGATCCAGATCCGGCCACCGCGCTTGATATGACGGGTCATAGCACGGCGAGCAGCTTCGATCTGGCGGGCAGTGAGTCGACCGCGACCGATGGCCTTTAGGCCGAACTCGCCAAAGCTCACTTTGGCACCCCTGGTGGCGAGCCCGGTATTGCGACCCTTTTGTTCCTTGCGATATTTTCTGCGGGCAGGTTGCAGCATGTTTTACTCCTTGCCTTCTTTCGCTGCGCTATCAACACCCTCGGCCGAGGCCGGGGCCGCCTTGCGCACGCGCTTGACAGGTGCCTTGGGCGCTGCAGCAACGGCTTCCGGCTTGGTTTCGGGCTTGCTTTCCTCAGCCTTTTTTGCGGGGGCACGGCGTGCTGCAGGCCTGGCGTCCGCCTCACCCTCGCGCGGGCGTCCGGGACCGCGGCGAGGCTTGCGCTGGTCATCAACAGCAGGCTCCGGAGCTGCCAGCAACGCTTCGCTGCGTGAGAGAATCTCGCCCTTGAACACCCAGACTTTGATCCCGATGATTCCGTAGGTTGTCTTTGCCTCGGAAGTCCCGTAGTCAATATCGGCACGCAATGTATGCAAGGGCACGCGGCCTTCGCGATACCACTCCCTGCGGGCGATCTCGGCACCATTCAGACGACCCGAACTCATGATCTTGATACCCTGAGCGCCCAAGCGCATGGCGTTCTGCATCGCACGCTTCATGGCGCGACGGAACATGATGCGCTTTTCAAGCTGCTGAGCAATCGAGTCGGCGATCAGCTGGGCATCAATTTCCGGCTTGCGGATTTCTTCGATGTTGACATGCACCGGCACGCCCATTTTGCGCTGGAGCTCAGCCTTCAGGTGCTCGATATCCTCGCCCTTCTTGCCGATAACAACCCCAGGCCGGGCGCTGTAGACGGTAACCCGCGCGTTCTTGGCCGGGCGCTCAATCACCACACGGCCAACGGAAGCGTGCGCCAATTTTTTCTTCAAATAGTCGCGGACTTCAATGTCTTCCTTGAGCATTTGCGGGAAGGTCTTGCTGCTGGCGTACCAGCGGGAAGTCCAGTTGCGTGTGACCGAAAGCCGAAAACCGGTCGGATGAATCTTTTGTCCCATGTGTCCCCCTTAATCGCCAACGGTCACGAAGATGTGACAAGTCGGCTTGAGGATGCGGTTGCCGCGTCCCTTGGCTCGCGCCGTAAAGCGCTTGAGCACCGTGCCCTTTTCCACATAGATACGCGTAATCTTCAATGCATCAATGTCTGCGCCGTCATTGTGCTCTGCGTTGGCAATCGCCGACTCGAGCACCTTTTTGATGATGCCGGCACCCTTCTTGGGCGAAAATGCCAAAATGCTGAGCGCCTGATCTACCGGCTTGCCGCGCACCAGATCGGCAACAAGCCGGCCTTTTTGGGCAGAAAGTCGGACACCGCGCAAGTTTGCGTTGGTTTCCATCGTCGCTCCTTACTTCTTCGCAGCGGCTTTCTTGCCGCCCGTGTGGCCCTTGAAAGTTCGCGTCAGCGCGAACTCGCCAAGCTTGTGGCCAACCATGTTTTCCGACACATAGACCGGGATGTGCTGCTTGCCGTTATGCACAGCAATGGTCAATCCCACGAAGTCGGGAAGAATAGTCGAACGGCGCGACCATGTCTTGATCGGGCGCTTGTCGTTGGAGGCGCGCGCCGCATCCACCCGCTTCAGCAGGTGAGCGTCGATGAACGGGCCCTTCTTGATAGAACGTGCCATGTCTTACCTCTTACCTTTCGGCCTGCGTTGGACAATCATGACGTCCGTGCGCTTGTTGTTGCGAGTGCGATAGCCCTTGGTCGGCTGGCCCCACGGGCTAACGGGAACGCGTCCCTCACCAGTACGTCCTTCACCACCGCCATGCGGGTGATCAACCGGGTTCATCGCCACACCGCGAACGGTCGGCCGAACCCCACGCCAACGCATCGCACCGGCCTTGCCAATCTTGCGCAGACTGTGCTCTTCGTTGCCAACTTCGCCGATCGTGGCACGGCACTCGACGTGGATGCGACGGATTTCGCCGGAACGCAGCCGAACCTGGGCGTAGGTGCCTTCACGGGCCAGAAGCTGGGCCGATGTACCGGCGGAACGAGCGATCTGCGCGCCCTTGCCAGGCATCATCTCGACGCAATGAATGGTGGTGCCGACCGGAATGCTGCGAATCGGCAGGGTATTGCCCGGCTTGATTGGAGCTTCGGGACCGCTGAGCACCGCCTGGCCAACGATCATGCCCTTGGTGGCGATGATGTAGCGGCGTTCGCCGTCGGCATAAAGCACCAGGGCGATATTCGCGGAACGATTCGGATCGTACTGAAGGTTTTCCACCTTGCCCGGAATTCCATCCTTGTCGCGGCGAAAATCGATAACCCGATAAAGCTTCTTGTGGCCGCCACCCATATGCCGCGTGGTGATATGGCCATGCGCATTGCGACCAGCGGTCCTGGTCTTCGATTCAACCAGCTTGTCGTGCGGGCGCCCCTTGTGCAGGTTCGGGTTGACAACCTTGACGACACCACGACGACCCGGCGAGGTCGGCTTGACTTTTACGAGAGCCATTTAAGCAGCCCCCCCTTCCGCGAAATTGATTTCCTGACCGGGCTTGAGGCAGACAAATGCCTTCCTGATGTCGCTGCGACGGCCGATGTTGCGGCCTGCGCGCTTGATCTTGCCCTTCAGATTGGCGATCTGGACCGACTTGACTTCGACCTTGAACAGCATTTCGACGGCCGCCTTGACTTCGGGCTTGGTCGCATCGGGTGTCACGATGAACACGACCTGCTCGTTCTTGTCGGCAATGTAAGTGGCCTTTTCGGAAATTTGCGGGGCCACCAGCACCTGCAGCAAACGTTCCGGGTTAAAGTTTTTACTCATGCCAGCATCTCCTCGATCTTGGCCACGGCGCCCTTGGTGAAAATCACTTTGGGAAAACGGACCAGCGACACCGGATCGGCCTGCTGCGCCTCCAGCACCAGCACGTTCGGCAGGTTGCGTGACGCCAGCGCCAGATTGTCGTCCAGGTTGTCGGTCACGAGAAGTATGGAATCGAGCCCCATGGCTTTGAGCTTTTGGGCGAACAGGCGGGTCTTCGGCGCCTCGATGGCGAAGTCCTCGATCACCACCAGCCTGTCTTCACGGGCCAACTGCGACAGAATCGCCGCCAGACCGGCGCGATACATCTTGCGGTTGACCTTCTGCGTGAAATTCTCTTCCGGGGTATTCGGGAAGATACGACCGCCTCCACGCCACAAGGGAGAAGACGTCATACCGGCACGAGCGCGGCCGGTACCCTTCTGCCTAAAGGGCTTCTTGGTGCTGTGATGCACCTCTTCACGGTCTTTCTGTTTGCGATTGCCGGCGCGAGCGTTTGCCTGATAGGCAACCACCACCTGATGCACCAGCGCTTCGTTAAAGTCACGACCAAAAAGCGCATCCGAGGCGGTAACGGTTGCCGCAGCCTGACCTTGGTCGTTAATTAGCTTAAGTTCCATGTCGCCCCCGCTCAGTTGGATGCCTTGACGGCAGGGGCGACAATTACGTCACCTCCCTTGGCGCCAGGCACAGCTCCTCGGAGGAGCAGGAGTTGACGCGCCTCATCGACGCGAACGACTTCGAGATTCTGCGTCGTGCGGGCGACATCACCGAGATGTCCGGCCATGCGCTTGCCGGGAAACACCCGCCCCGGGTCCTGCGCCATGCCGATCGATCCCGCCGAGTTGTGCGACAAGGAGTTGCCGTGCGAAGCGCGGTTCGACGAGAAATGGTGGCGGGTGATTGCACCGGCAAAACCTTTACCGATCGTGGTGCCGCTCACATCAACTTTCTGGCCAACGCTGAAAATGCTCGCCGCAACGATATCACCCGGCTTGAAACCGGCGAGTTGATCCGGCGCAACGTGGAACTCTTTAAGTACTTCACCGGCTTCGACGCCGGCTTTGGCGAGATGTCCCGCGGCAGCCTTATTCACACGACTGGCGCGACGCTTGCCAAAGGTCACCTGAACGGCGGCATAGCCATCCACCTCAGGTGTCTTGATTTGTGTGACGCGGTTATTCGACACATCGAGCACCGTCACCGGGATGGAAGAACCATCCTCGGCAAACACGCGCGTCATGCCGACCTTGCGTCCAACAAGGCCTAGACTCATTTTATTCTCCTAAACCCCAGCTACGATTGGCCGGGCCCACTTACATGAACAGCGAAAAACATTGCATGGGGAAACGCCCGAATATCGAGCACCCTGAGCAGCGAAAATTATTGAAGCTTGATCTCGACATCCACACCGGCGGGCAAATCCAGCTTCATCAGAGCGTCGACCGTCTTGTCGGTCGGATCGATGATGTCCATCAGACGCAAATGGGTGCGAATCTCAAATTGATCCCGCGAAGTCTTGTTGACGTGCGGCGAACGCAATACGTCGAAGCGCTCAATACGTGTCGGCAGGGGCACCGGGCCGCGCACGACAGCGCCAGTGCGCTTCGCCGTTTCTACGATTTCAAGCGCCGACTGATCAATCAGGCGATAGTCGAATGCCTTGAGGCGGATGCGTATCTTCTGGCTTTGCATTACAAATCCTTAAAGAGCGGGGGCGCAAATCGCGAAAGGGCGAGATTTTATCGCCCTTTTCGCTGTATTGCAACAATAGTTATTCGATGACCTTGGCGACGACGCCGGCGCCGACGGTACGACCGCCTTCACGGATGGCGAAACGCAGACCTTCTTCCATCGCGATCGGGGCAATCAGCCGCACCGTCATCGCCACGTTGTCTCCCGGCATCACCATCT
>JAXMJU010000370.1:0-25349 GCA_034376265.1 Sulfuritalea sp. | reverse complement strand
TTGCAGAATCATTCCCTCGGAATTGAGGGGATGAAGGTGCAGATTAATTCGTGGTGCCGCAACAGGGGATTCCTCCGCGTAGCGGCTTCGTCCAACCCTGCGGTCGACCCCGTTCGCTTCGCTCTCTGGACGCTGCGCGATAAAGCCGCACAGCGCCCCCGACCTTGAACGTTAGGCGTCTTGATCTTTCCCCCATTAACTGATGTTCACATGAGGCTTAAGCCATGCTGATCGACCTGCAAGCCAAACCGCCCGCCACGCGCTCGTGGCCAATTGTCTTCATGCTAGCGATCGCGGTCTGCGCTACCCTGATTGGCTGCGCCGCCGAGGTAGTGCGTACATCGACGCGCTTCGCCAAGGTCGGTGCCGAACGCGGTGCAGATATCGTGTTGACGGAATCGGTCACTGTCGTCCCGGTCTCCGGCTATACGAAGACGCTGAAGGGCGGCTCAACTTGGCGCCACGTGGGGGACATCACGGAGGGCACGGTATTCAAAGTCGAAAGCGATGTATTCATGGTCGAAGGGAAGCACATGCACGAAGCCTATTGTGTGCTGGACCGCGGCTATCGGTTGGTGGGCTTTTACTTGCCCGTCGAGAATGGTTTTGTTGCTGTAATACCAGCAGTACCCCTTCCCATAGACCATAAACGGAGTTAACACCATGCAACTGACTCATGCAGTTCGAACTGTTTTCGTCGCCTTTGCGATTGTCTTGCTGAGCGGATGCGCCGCCGTCGGCCCAAAGCATGCGGAAATCGCAACCAGCATTCCCGCCATCGAAGCCGGTAAGGGGCGCATTACGTTCTATCGTCCGGACACCTTCTTCGGCGCTGCACTAACAGCCGACATCCATCTCAACGGCTCCGTGGTAGGCAGGTCCGAGCGCGGTAGCTTCTTCTGGGTTGACCAAGCGCCAGGCGACTGTACCGTCGCGACAGCTACTGAAGTGGAGAAGCAACTCACCTTCAAGCTTGCCGCCGGCGAGACGCGTTTTGTGAAGACGTCCGTTTCCATGGGGATTATGGTGGGACGGATCAACCCCGAGCTAACCAATGCCGAAGAGTGGAACAAGGAACTGCCTGAGCTGCACTACATTGGCACGCCGCTCAAGCGCTAACCTCCGGACGCCCAGCCCTGGGTTTAAGGGGCCGCGCAACAAGGCCTGCGCGGCCCCCTGAACCAGAACGTTCCTGAGCGTCCACTTTCTCCAGCCACCTACGTCTGCTTAGGGCATCCAGCGGGCCGACGAATACCAAACGTCATGTGCCCGGAATGGTCGCCGCCGCCGCTCCACCTAATGCCGGGCGAACACGCTGGTCTTGCCGTCCAGCCCGACCAATAGCGTGTTGTAGGCCTCGCGGCGGATTTCGCGCTCCTGGCTGGCGTTGTCGAGGATGGTGCGGGCGGCTCTGGCGGGCTACGGTGACGATCGCCTGGTGTATTTCCTTATTAGGAGTAATGGCTTTGTCTGAAAGCAGGTATCATGAAACAAAAAACGTCTTTATTTCAGTCAGTTACTATTCCTTTGGTGATACATGAAGAGCAGCTGGAAAGACCTTGCCAAAGCGGAAACCATGGGAAATTAGATGGCGAATACAGCACCGACATTTACTGCGGGATATGGCAAGCTCACAACTGACTTCGGCGGCAAGGGAGATGCCGGCTACAGCTTGGCCGTTCAGGCGGATGGCAAGTTCGTCGTCGCCGGGCGCACCGATAGCGGCAGCAACTACGACATCGCCGTGGCACGCTACAACGCCGACGGTTCCCTCGACACCAGCTTCAGCGGCGACGGCAGGCTGACCACGGCAATCGGCGCAGGCGACGACTCGGGAATGGGTGTTGCCATACAGGCGGATGGCAAGGTCGTGGTGGCTGGATACAGCTACAACGGCAGCAACAACGACTTCGCCGTGGTTCGCTACAACGTGGATGGCAGCCTCGATACCAGCTTCAGCGGCGACGGCAAGCTCACCCGGGCGGTAGGCAGCGGCTACGACATGGCGTCCAGGGTCACGATTCTTGCGGACGGCAAGATACTCGTCGCCGGGGCCACGCAGAACGGCAGCAATTACGACTTTGCCCTGGTCCGCTACAACCCCGACGGTACGCTCGACATCGGCTTCGATGGCGACGGAACACTGACCGCCGCGTCAAGCCCCGGCAATTACACGGGCGAACATGTGGCCGTGCAGGCTGACGGAAAGATCCTCGTCGCCGACCGTAGCTACAACGGCAGCAACAACGACTTCGCCCTGACCCGCTACAACACCGACGGCAGCCTCGATGCGGGCTTCGGCGTCGCCGGCAAGGTCACCACGGCCGTCGGCCTGCGCGACGACGTCGGCCACGCCGTCGCGCTGCAGGCCGACGGCAAGATACTGGTGGCCGGCAGCACCTGGGTGGCGACCAACCCCGACGACTTCTACTTCAACACCGACGTCGCGCTGCTCCGCTACAACGCCGACGGCAGCCTCGATTCCACCTTCGGCAGCGGCGGCATCGCCACTGTCGATGTCCGCAGCTTTCGTGCCGAAGACGCCTTTAGCATTCGCGTTCTCGATGACGGCAGGATACTGGTGGCCGGGACCAGCGATAGCGGCTTCCCCGCCGATTTCGCCCTTGCCCGCTTCAGCGCCGACGGCAGCCTCGACACCAGCTTCGGCTCGGCGTATTCGTTGGGCGGCGCCGTTAGCTTTACGACGCTCGGTGCAGCGGTCGTGCTGGATTCCAGTGTGACGATTGCGGATGCCGAACTGGATGCTCTCAACGATGGCGCCGGCAATTATGCCGGTGCCACGGTCACCCTGGCCCGGCACGGCGGCGCCCGCAGCGACGATGCGTTCAGCTTCGTGACCTCGGGCGCCAGTTTCACCGTGTCCGGCAATAACCTGCTCGCTGACGGCCAGACCTTCGGCACCTGGAGCCAGTTCAACGGCACGCTGAGCATCGCCTTCACCAGCAGCGCCACCGTGGCGACCAATGCGCTGGTGGACAATGTGCTTGAGCACATTAGCTACCGCAACATGAGTTTTGCGCCGCCGACATCGGTGCAGATCGACTGGACCCTTACCGACAGCCAGATGCTTGCCGGCACACCGCTTACAGATGCGCCGCGCAGCGTCACCGGCAGCACCACGGTCAACATCACGGCGATCAGCCATTCAAATTCGGCCCCCGACTTAAGCACGCTACCGCCAGGCATCGTCACCACCCCCATCGGCGCCAGCCGCGACCAAGCGCACGGCATTGCGCTGCAAGCGGATGGCAAGGTCCTAGCGGCGGGCTACAGCTACAACGGCAGCGATTATGACTTTGCTCTGGTTCGCTACAACGCGGACGGCAGCGTCGACACCAGTTTCAGCGGCGACGGCAAGCTGACCACGGCGATAGGGGCCAGCAACGACTACGGCTACAGCGTCGCGGTTCAGCCGGACGGCAAGATTCTGCTGGCAGGGCAGAGCTATAGCGGAAGTTCCGGCTCGTATGCCTCAATTGCATCCATCGAGGGCAGCAGTAGTCCTATCTGGACCATTGGCCTCGTTCGCTACAACCCGGACGGAAGTTTGGATACTACGTTCAGCAGCGACGGCAAACTCACTACCACGTTCGGCAGCAACAACACTTACGGGCAAAGCGTCGTCGTGCAGGATGACGGCAAGATTCTGGTCGCGGGGAGCACCGGTGGCAACTTCGCCCTGCTGCGCTACAACGCCGACGGCAGCTTTGATACCAGTTTTGATGCCGACGGCGGACTCACCACAGATATCGGCTTCGGCAGCAGCGATTACGGCAAGGCCGTCGCAGTACAAGCGGATGGCGGGATCTTGGTCGCTGGCAGCAGCAACGGTGACTTGGCCCTGGCCCGCTACAACAGCAACGGCAGCCTCGATACGAATTTCAGCGGCGATGGCAGACTGAGCACCGCCATCGGCGCTGGCGATGATCAGGGCCAATGTCTCGTGCTGCAAGCCGACGGCAAGATCATCGTCGCGGGAAGCAGCAGCAACGGCAGCGACGACGATTTTGCCGTGGTCCGCTACAACCTTGACGGTAGCCTCGATGCAGGTTTCGGCGGCGATGGAATGGTGACCACCGCCATCGGCAGCGCCAGTGATTCGGCCAGCAGCATCGCCTTGCAGGCCGACGGCAAAATC
The DNA here is from genome assembly GCA_034376265.1 of Sulfuritalea sp. Lineage (GTDB taxonomy): Bacteria > Pseudomonadota > Gammaproteobacteria > Burkholderiales > Rhodocyclaceae > Sulfuritalea. The sequence goes on along the minus strand of JAXMJU010000370.1, from coordinate 21,190 downwards.
GTGGTGGCGGGGTCAAGCTGGAACGGCAGTGACTATGACGTTGCACTCGTGCGTTACCACAGCGACGGCAGCCTCGACGCCAGCTTCAGCGACGACGGCATGCTCAGCACGGATGTCGGTGGCGTCAGCGACTACGGCTACAGCGTCGTCGTGCAGGCCGACGGCAAGATCGTTGTGACGGGGCAAAGTTACAAGGCCAGCAGCCCATACTCGGATTCCGATTTCGTCGTCATCCGCTACAACATCGACGGCAGTCTCGACACCACCTTCGAGTCCACACCGACGACCGATGCCGCCCGGCTGTTCCACGCCGGCGGCGCGCCCATCCGCCTCGATTCCAGTGTCGTGTTCAGCGATCTGGAACTGGATGCCCTGAACGCAGGAGCGGGGGATTATGCGGGGGCTTCGGTGACGCTGGCCCGCTTTGGCGGCGCGAGTGCCGACGATGTGTTCGGCTTCGATCTTTCCGCCAGTTCGATTTCCATCGCGGGAAACCAGTTGCTTAGTGCTGGACAGGCGTTCGCTACCTTCAACCAATCCGGGGGGCAGCTTGCCATATCGCTCGACAGCAGCGAAACCGTGGCGACGCATGCGCTGTTGCTTGAAGCGCTCGAACATATCACCTACCAGAATACGAACCTAGTCCCTCCGGCGGAGGTACGCATCGAGTGGACGCTCAATGATGGCAATACGGGTGGTCAGGGTCTGGGCGTTGCGATCAGTACTTCTGGCAGCAGCGTAGTTGCTGTTTCCGCGGCGGAATACTCACCCTGCGTCGCCCGGCTCATCGCCGATCAAGCGGCCATCGAGGGGAGTGTCTTCAGTCTTGTGCTGCCCGTCGACACCTTTGTCGATGGCGATGCCGGAGACATGCTCACCTATAGCGCTTCATTGCCGAACGGCGCTGCACTGCCGGCGTGGCTGAGCTTCGACCCCGCCACGCGCAGCTTCAGCGGTACGCCGATGCTGGGAGATTTGGGGTCCATCTCGGTTCAGGTCAGTGTCGCGGATCAGCACGGCCATACCGCCAGCGAGATTTTTCACATTGACGTTGCCCTCACAACAATCCAGGGCAGCGATTGGCATAACTTGCTGACCGGCGGCATTGCCGATGAAGCCATAATTGGCCTCGCCGGCAACGACACGCTCGACGGGGCAGCGGGTAGCGACCGCCTCGATGGTGGCGACGGTAAGGACGTGCTGATCGGCGGCAGCGGAGGCGATATCCTGACCGGCGGCGCCGACACCGACATCTTCCGCTACACCGCCACGATCGATTCGACAGCGGCGGCAATGGACGTAATCACCGATTTCGCCGGTGGCGATACGCTCGATTTCGTCGGCATGCAAGGAATCATCCGGCAACCATCCGCTTATATGTATCAGACGGATGTCGCGACGACGCTCGCAGGCATACAGGCCGACGCATCCATAAGCAATTCCATGGTGTTTTTCGACGACGGCAGCAGCGGCTATCTCTACATCAAGGGCAGCGGCAGCGGCGTCGACTACGATGGCAGCTTGATTCAACTGACGGGGCATGTCGCGACACTGGGGCCACACGAAACGGGACTCAACGTGGCGCCAACAATTTCCGGCACATCAGCGCTGGCGGATATTGCCGAGGATTCCGTACCCGCAGGTATTCGCGTCTCGTCCTTGCTGGCCGGTAGCGATTTCGCCGACGTCGACTCCGGAGATTTGCAGGGAATCGCTGTTATCGCCGCCGGGGTTTCTTCCGCGGGCGCCTGGGCATATTCGACCGACGGCACTACGTGGGCGTGGATACTTGACACTACGGACACACAGGCACTGCTCCTTGACGCGAACAGCCAGATCCGCTTTCAGCCAGTCTTGAATACCAGCGGCACCACCAGTCTTACGTTGCGCGCCTGGGATCAGACATCCGGAACTGCCACGACCCACGACCTGCCGCAGTTTGGCAATTCCATGATCAATGGCGGGACTGCCGCCTTTTCGAGCGGCACCCACACCCTGCAACTCACGGTGGCCCCGGCCAATGATGCTCCAGTCATTCATCTCGGCGCGACCAAGGTCAGCACCTACTCCGGGCCAGGCTATGCCGGCGCACAGAGTATTGGCATTCAGTCGGATGGCAAGATCGTGCTGGCCGGCGGCGAGGACGATGGCTATCAGACCGACAATGCCGATTTTGTCGTGGCGCGCTTCGATTTCGATGGATCGCTCGATGCAAGTTTCGGTGTTGACGGCAAGGTGACAACGGGTATCCGCTCCGGAGCAGACTCGGCAAGAGATGTCGCCATCCAGCCAGACGGCAAGATTGTGGTGGCAGGTTATGGAGAGGAAGCGAACGGTAACGACTCAGATATTGTCGTGGTCCGCTACAACGCCGATGGCAGCCTGGATACGAGTTTCAGTGGCGATGGCAAGCTTGTGACCGACCTTGGCTCCACCCAGGACACGGGTTCTAGTGTCGCCGTTCAGGGCGATGGCAAGATTCTTGTCGGTGGAAGCGTTCGTGCAGGCTTCATGGCGATCGGGAATGATTTTGCCTTGGTCCGTTACAACCCGGACGGTACGTTGGATACCGGCTTCAATGGCGGTGGCGTCGCCACCGCCAGTTTCATGGAGGGAAAGTATTTTAGAGCAACGGATATTGCGATTCTTGGCGATGGCAAGATACTCGTCGCAGGAAGCGAAGGTATCTCTGCCTTAGGCCAATTTGCCATGGCACGCTTCAATGCGGATGGATCTCTGGATACCAGCTTCAGTGGCGATGGCAAGCTGACCACCGACTTCGCCTCCGGTTATAGCTACGCATCTGTCCTGGCTGTTCAGGCCGATGGGAAGATGTTGCTGGCGGGCCAGTCGGGTGTTCAGCTAGCGCTCGTGCGTTACAACAGCGATGGAAGCCTGGACACCGAATTCGGTGGAGATGGCATAGTCAGCACTGCGTTTCAGTCCATGTTTTCCATAGCCGTAAAGAGTATTGTTGTCCAGAATGACGGCAAAATCCTAGTGTCCGGTTACAGTTCCATCCTCGGTATTTTCTCCTTCCCTTTGGCTTCTGAACCGACGGAAATTGCCCCCGGCGTAACGATTCCGACAGGGCAGAATCCTGCCGTACTGGTGCGCTACAACACCGACGGCACGTTGGATACGGGTTTCGGAAGCGGCGGCATTCTCGTCGCACATGCCGGTGGCGTTGCAGAGGTTCAGCCCGACGGCAAGATTCTTCTCGCCGGTGGCGACGGATTCGCCCTGGCGCGTTACAACAGTGACGGTACAGTGGATTCGAGCTTCGGCATTCCGACTTACCGGGAACAGGGTGCGCCCGTAATTCTCGACCGCACGGCCAGAGTCTCCGACCTCGAACTTGATGCCACGGGAAACTACGCTGGCGCTTCGCTAAGCCTTTCCCGCAACGGCGGCGCCGATGCCCGCGATGCGTTCTCCGCCAGCGGCAATCTCGGCGCGCTGACGCCGGGCGGAGCCCTGACCCTGTCGGGTACGGTGATCGGTGCCGTAGGCGCCAATGCCGGTGGGTTGCTCATCATTACCTTCGACGCCAACGCTACTCAGGCGCGCGTGAATGAGACGCTGAGTTCTATCGCGTACGCCAACACCGGCGATACGCCGCCGGCCTCGGTGCAGATCGATTGGACTTTCAGCGATGGCAACACGGGTGACCAGGGCAGCGGCGGAGCGCAGGTGGCAAGCGGCAGCACTCTCGTCAACATTGTTGCGGGCAACAATATTCCCGTCGGAATAGTTGGCGTTGGCGGCACGGCGACGCAGGGCCATATCCTGATCGCAACGGATAACCTGGCCGATACCGACGGTCTGGGCATCATCAGCTACCAGTGGCAGTCCAGCCTTGACGGCATCCTCTGGAACAACGCCGACAGCGGCCCCACATTGACCCTCACCGCCACGTTGGTCGGCCAGCAGATCCGGGCCGTTGCCAGCTACACCGACGGCAATGGCACGATGGAGTCGATCGCCTCGCTGGCAACCTCCAAGGTGGCGGGCTACCAGTCCGGTACGCTCGATAACGACAGCCTGCTCGGCACCGCTTACGCCGACATCCTGCTCGGTCTGGCCGGTAACGATCGCCTTGTCGGTGGTGGCGGCAATGACCGACTCGACGGCGGTCGCGGCGCCGACCAGATGGAGGGCGGTAACGGCAACGATCTCTATGTCGTCGACCAGCGCTTCGACCAGATCACCGAATTGGCCGACAGCGGCATCGACAGCGTCAGCGCCAAGGTCGGTCACGTCCTCGCCGACCATGTCGAAAACCTCTACCTCACCGGTTCCGTCACGCTGCGCGGCGGCGGCTTCTTCTCCAGGAAGACCACCACCATCGACTTGAACATCGACGGCACGGGCAATGCATCCGACAACCTGCTTCGCGGCTATCGGGGCCACAACCAACTCGACGGCCTGGGCGGCAACGACACCCAGCTGGGCGGGGCCGGGGCGGATGTCCAGAACGGCGGCACGGGAGCGGACCGGCTCCTGGGTGGCGCAGGGGCCGACAGCTTCGTCTTTGCCGCCGGCGATGGTGGTCCCACCTTGGCCGCAGCCGATCTGCTTTACGACTTCGAGGATGGCATCGACCGCATCGCCCTGACGGGCGGACTCGACTTTGCCGACCTGTCCATCAGCCAGGGCAACGGGATCGACACCGCCACCGGCAACACGGTCATCGGCACCGGCAGCGGGGAATATCTGGTCGTGCTGCTGCACACCAGTGCCAGCGCGATCACCGGAGTCGATTTCCAGGTGCTGGCGTGACGTGGTCCGTCGCCCGAAACGATTAGCGCGGGGCCTGGCCCATCGGTCTGCGAACGGCCCCGGTGAGTCCGAAGCATGCTCAGCATCGTCATGACCAGACGGTTCGCTTTCGGCTGCACCTGATGTGAATCCCGCGCCGCGTTGCGGATGCCCGTGTTCAGTGGCGGGCGAACACGCTGGTCTTGCCGTCCGGGCCGACCAATAGCGTGTTGTAGGCCTCGCGGCGGATTTCGCGTTCCTGGCTGGCGTTGTCGAGGATGGTGCAGGCGGTTTCGCAGAAGGGGTTGGAGATCTCCCGCCCCGGTGCGCCGCGCGGCAGGCCCGGCACGGCGAGGCCGCGCGCTTTGGGCTTTTCCTTGAGCAGCAGCTTGATGTCTTCCGCCGGCACGTGGCCTTCGATGAAGTAGCCGGCCACTTTCGAGGTGTGCACCGATTCGAGTTCGGCCGGCACGTTGAGCCAGCGCTTGAGCCTGGGCATGTTGGCAATCAGCACGTCCTCGATGCTGACCTCGAAGCCGTTCTTGCGCAGGTGGTCGGCCCAGTCGATGCAGGCCAGGCAGGGGCTGGGGGCATACACCCGCACCGGCGGCAGCGGTTCCTCTGCGGCGGCAGGCGCGCCGCAGGTCGCGGCGGCAATCAGCAGGAGGGCGCCGCGCAGGGTTTTCAACACGGCCTGCCGGGCTTGCAGCCCTTGAGTATCCACAGCGAGATCTCGCCGGCCAGTTCGTCGGCGCGCACCTTGCGCGCCAGGCTCAGCACGTCGCGCCCGGCGTCGGTCTTCAGGGCCGGGTCGGCGCCCGCCTGCAGCAGCAATTTGCCGTTCGCGGTGCGCGTGGAAAACGCCGCCATGTGCAGCGGCGTGCGGCCTTCGCCGTCGCGCGCATTGACCGCCGCGCCGGCCGCCAGCAGCGCCTTGAGCGGGCCGCTGTCCGCGTTCATCGCCGCATAGTGCAGGGGCGTGCTGCCCAGCGGGCTGCGCGCGTCACGCGCCTGGGGCGTGGCCTTGAGGATGCTCTCGACCTGCTGCCGGTTGCCCATGCGCGCGGCGTCGTGGATCGGCTGCTCGTTCATGCCCAGCGCGGCCTGTGCAAGAATGGGTCCCGGCGCGAGCGCGCAGGCCAGCAGCAGAACACGGCAGATGATGTTTTTGAGTAGGGTGGTCATTGCGCCTCTCGCGCCTGTCGATACAGGAAATCATAACCCGGGCGACTCGATGCTTCCTTGATCGCGCACATTAATCCCGGTCGATAGTTGACGCCTGTCAATGCGCCGGCCACCCCCTTTGGGCTTGAATGAGGCCATGTTCAGAATCTCCCAGTTCATGCAGGAAATCGCTGCGCCGACGCCGCTCGGGCCGGCGCGCTCAGTTGCCAACCGGGCACCGGGGCCGGTGGTGATCTGGAACCTGATCCGCCGCTGCAACCTGACCTGCAAGCATTGCTATTCGATTTCCGCCGACAAGGATTTTGCCGGCGAGCTGAGCACGCAGGAGGTGTTCGGCGTCATGGACCAGCTCAAGGCCTTCAAGGTGCCGGCGCTGATCCTCTCGGGTGGCGAGCCGCTGCTGCGGCCGGACATTTTCGAGATCTCGGCGCGCTCCAAGGCCATGGGTTTCTTCACCGCGCTGTCTTCCAACGGCACGCTGATCGACGCGCCGATGTTCGAGCGCATCCGCGAGATCGGCTACGACTACGTCGGCGTCAGCCTCGACGGCCTGGGCGCCACGCACGACAAGTTCCGCCGCAAGCAGGGCGCCTTCGATCTTTCCATGGCCGGCATTCGCCTCTGCCGCGACGCCGGGCTCAAGGTCGGCGTGCGCTACACCATGACCCAGGACAATTTCCAGGATCTGCCCGGCCTGCTGCAACTGGTCGCGGACGAGGGCATCGACCGCTTCTACTTCTCGCACCTGAATTACGCCGGGCGCGGCAACAAGAACCGCAAGGACGACGCGCGGTACCAGATGACGCGCGGCGCCATGGACCTGCTGTTCGACACCTGCTGGGACTATCAAGAGCGCGGGCTGCAGAAGGAATTCACCACCGGCAACAACGATGCCGACGGCGTTTATCTGCTCCATTGGCTGCAGCGGAAATTTCCCGAGAAAGTCGATCACATCCGCAAGAAGCTCGCGCAGTGGGGCGGCAATTCCAGCGGCGTGAACGTGGCCAACATCGACAACCTCGGCAACGTCCATCCCGACACCATGTGGTGGCATCACAACCTGGGCAATGTGCGCGAGCGGCCCTTCGGTGAAATCTGGAACGACACGTCCGATCCGCTGATGGCCGGGCTGAAAGCGCATCCGCGCCAGGTCGGCGGGCGCTGCGGCGCCTGCGTGCATTTCGACATCTGCGGAGGCAACACGCGGGTGCGCGCCCAGCAGACCACCGGCGATCCCTGGTCGGAGGACCCGGGCTGCTACCTGACCGACGAAGAGATAGGAATCGCATGAAGAAGCTTGCCGTGTTTGCTTTCCTGTTGGCGCATGCCTTGCCGCTGCTGGCGGCCGAAGCACCGGCGCTCTACCAGCAGCATTGTGCGGTTTGCCACGGCCCCGGCCGGGTCGGCCTGACCGGGCCGGCGCTGCTGCCGGAGAGCCTGTCGCGGCTGAGAAAGCCCGAGGCGATCAAGACGATTAGCGCCGGCCGCGCCGCGACGCAGATGCTGGGCTTCGCCGATCGCATGAGCAAGCAGGAGATCGCCGCGCTGGCCGACTACATCTACACCGCCGTGTCGCCAGCGCCAACTCTTGCGGCAGCCGACATCGAGGCTTCGCGCGTGGCCTATTTCGCGCCCGGCAGCCTGCCGGCCAAACCCGCCGCGGTATTCGCGGGCGTGGACATGATGAATCTGTTCATCGTGGTCGAGACCGGCGACCACCACGTCACGGTGCTCGACGGCGACAAGCTGGAACCGATCCACCGCTTCCCCAGCCGCTACGCGCTGCACGGCGGGCCGAAGTTCACACCCGACGGGCGCTATGTCTTCTTCGCCTCGCGCGACGGCTGGATCACCAAGTTCGACATCTGGAACCTCAAGGTGGTGGCCGAGATCCGCGCCGGCATCAATACGCGCAATGTCGCCGTCTCGGGCGACGGCAAATACCTGGCGGTGGCCAACTACCTGCCGCATACGCTGGTGCTGCTCGATGCCGACCTCAAGCTGCTCAAGGTGCATGAGGTCTGGGACAAGGAGCACAAGGAAAGCTCGCGCGTCTCCGCGGTCTATGACGCGGCGCCGCGCCAGAGCTTCGTCGCCGCGCTGAAGGACGTGCCCGAGGTCTGGGAGGTCAGCTACAACCCGAAGGCCGACGACATCCCGGTCGGCATGGTGCACGACTACAAGTACCAGGAAGGCGCCTTCATCCCCGGCTTCCTCAATCCGCGCCGCACTTTCCTCACCGAGCCGCTCGACGATTTCTTCTTCACCCAGAACTATTCCGAGCTGATGGGCTCCAGCCGCGAAGCCGGCAAGGGCCAGGTGGTGCATCTCGACGTGAGGAAGAAGATCGCCGACCTCAAGCTGCCCGGCATGCCCCACCTGGGCTCCGGCATCACCTGGAACTACCGTCCGCCGCAGGGTGCGCAGGACCGCATGGTGATGGCCACGCCCAACTTCAAGGAAGGCCTCATCACCGTGATCGACATGCAGGACTGGAGCACGGTCAAGACCATCCCCACGCTGGGCCCCGGCTTCTTCATGCGCAGCCACGAAAACACGCCCTACGCCTGGACCGATTCGATGATGTCGAAGGGCAAGGACACGCTGCAGGTGATCGACAAGCGCACGCTGGAAAAAGTCGCCGAAGTCAGGACCGATCCGGGCAAGACTCTCGCTCACGTCGAATTCACCCGCGACGGCAAGTACGTGCTGGCCAGCCTGTGGGAGCGCAAGGCCGACGGCGGCGCGCTGATCGTGTTCGACGCCGCGACTTTCAAGGAAGTGAAGCGCATCCCGATGGACAAGCCGGTCGGCAAGTACAACCTCTACAACAAGATCAACCGCTCGGAGGGGACCAGTCACTGACGGGACGGAGTGTTGACGCCGAATACAGAAATCTGCATCATGGCGCCATGAAAACCACGCTCGACATCAACGATTCGCTGCTTGCCGACGCCAAGGCATTGGCGGCGCGCCAACGCACCAGCCTCACACGCTTGATCGAGGAAGGACTCCAGCTTCGGCTTCGATCCCAGCGCACCGCCGGCAAGTCCGTCAGACGGAGTATCCCGGTGTTCAAAGGGCGCGGTGGCTTGGTCGCCGGCGTCAATCCGGGCAGCAACAAGGCCATGCTGGACGCCGCCGACGATGACGCCTGACGTGAATGTACTGGTCGCCGCATCGCGCGGCGATCATCCCCATCACAAGAAGGCCTTTGCCGTTCTGGATCAGGCTCTCGCCGCTTGTGCCAATGGCGCAAGCCTGAAGCTGATGCCGATGGTCGTGGCCAGCTTTTTGCGCCTGGTTACGCATCCGAAGATATTTGTGCAGCCAATGCCGGTGGCGGATGCCGTCGGTTTCGTCGATGCGCTGCTCGCAGTGCCGGGCGTCGAGATGCCGGCACTTGGCGCCGAGTGGCCAATTTTTCGACAGCTTTGCGCCGAACGGAAGGCAAGCGCCAATGTGATTCCCGACGCATGGTTGGCGGCGGCGGTGATTCAGCTTGGCGAGCATCTGGTCACGTTCGACGCCGACTTCAAGAAATTGTTGGGGCGAACGCAGGTGACCATACTCAACCCTGATTGAGGAGGACGCCAAGCCATGAGTCACAAACACCGAAATGTCCTGCAGGCGATTTTCCACGATCCGCTCAGCAGCAATATCCAATGGCGTGAAGTCGAGTCGCTGCTGCACCACCTCGGCGCCACGGTCGAACCCGGCCACGGCGCCCGCTTCCGCGTTGTCCTCAACCGCCATGAGTTCACCGTGCACCATCCCCACCACGGCAACGAGTTCGGCAAGACCGACGTCAAATACCTGCGCGAATGCCTCGCCGCCGCTGGCGTCACGCTTTCGAGCTACGACGAGCAGCACAAGGCGGGCAGTGGTGATGAGTGAGGCCCAGGCCGGCAACCCGCTGCACGGCATCACGCTGAAAATGATCCTCGACAGCCTGGTCGCGCACTATGGCTGGGAGGAACTGGGGCAGCGCATCGATATCCGCTGCTTCACCAGCGAACCGAGCATCGCCTCCAGCCTCAAGTTCCTGCGCCGCACCCCGTGGGCGCGGGAGAAAGTCGAAACCCTGTATCTGCGCATGTCGCGCTCGACAGCAGGTCAGGCTTCGGTTTCCCGGCTGCGCTCGGGCTAACGGAACCGTTCCCAGCTGCCGACGCGGTGATGCACCGGCTGCCGCTCGGCCCAGGCGGCGAGGCGTTCCATCCAGCTTGCCGGCGTGGTGGTCCGCGCCGGAGCCCGCCGCACTGTTGCCGGGCGGCGCGCGGCGCGCGGGATATGAAGAATGAGTCCGTGAGGTGCAGTGTGGCTGTTCATGGCGGCTCCCGTTCGGAGGTTGTGCGGAACCCGTGAATTCGGATTGCTACGCCTTGAATGCACTATATGACTTGGCAATTGCGCACGCAATATGGAACAATGCAGCATCAGTCTGCAAAAATGCAAACAACGCCATGCCCGTACTTGCCTGGGATGACCTGAGGTATGCGCTTGCGATCGGCGCCGCCGGCTCGCTTGCCGGCGCGGCGCGCGCGCTCGGCGTCAATCACACCACGGTGCTGCGCCGGCTCGACGCGCTGGAGGCCCAGCTGGGTTCGCGCCTGTTCGACCGCATGCGCAGCGGCTATCAACCCACCGAGGCCGGGCTTGCGCTGCTGGAGCAGGCGCGCCACATGGCGACACGCGCCGACGAGGTCGAACGCCAGGTGCTCGGGCGCGACCGCGAGCTCACCGGCATGCTACGGGTGACCACGGCCTTTGTGCTGATGGACCACCTCTTGCCGCAGCCCCTGGCCGACTTCGCGCGCGCCTACCCGGGCATCGAGGTCGAAGTGATCGAGAACGCTTTTCTGGGCGACCTGTCGAGCCGCCATGCCGACCCGGAGCAGCACTGGACGCGCCGCGAGGCCGACGTGGCGTTGCGTTTGTCGGCCAACGTGGCCGAACACCTGGTGGGCCGCCAGCTCGGCATGACCCAGTGCCGCGTCTATGCGCTGCGCGGTGCGCCGGACCTGCCGCAGGACATCACCCCGATCGACCTGCTGATCCGCGAGGCGCCCTGGGTCGCGTTCGAGCATGATGCCTCGGCAAGGGTTTATGACCGCTGGTTTCGCGAGCGGCTGGTGCAGTCGAAGGTGCGGGTCAGGGTGGACATCTTCAACGCCCTGGCCTCCATGCTGCGCACCGGCATCGGCGTCGGCGTGCTGCCGACCTTCATGGAAGCCAAGCATCCCGAACTGGTGGCGGTGTCGGAGCCGATTGCCGAACTGGCGCAGCCGGTGTGGATGCTGACCCACCCCGACCTGCGCCACACCGCGCGCGTGCGCGCCTTCATGCAGTTCGTCGGCGACGCGCTGACCAGGCGGTTGGCGCGCGATGCGGGAATCCCGCGGCCATCGATGGCAGAATGAATGCTCAATGGAGGCTCGATCATGACTATCTCGATGTATGCAGCCAGCGCTCCGCGCTTCGTCAACATGCTGCGCAATCTCGATGCGATCCTCGCTAAGGCCCAGGATCATGCCGCCGCGAAGAAGAGCGATCCCGCGGCGCCGATCGGCGCGCGTGACATGCGCTTCAAGGGCTTGCCCTACCTGGTCGGCTTCGCCTGGCCGAACTTCTATTTTCATCTGGTGACGGCGTACAACATTCCGCGGCACAACGGCGTCGACATCGGCAAGACCGATTACATCGGCAAGCCCTAGCTCATCGGCAACAGGACAAAGGCGACATGCGCTCGACTCGTGCCACCGCGGCCCTGGCCAGGCTGAACTTGCGCAGCGAGGGGCATCACTACATGATGGCCCTCACGGGCAGCGGCCAGTTCATTCTGCGCGAACGGACCGACGACGGTGAGCGGCCGCTTTCCGACGCCCTGTCTCTGGATGACTTCGTGCGCCTGCTGGATTCGATGGGGCCAAGGAAAGTTGCCCGCGTGACCAAGAGCGAGGCGGCCTTCATGAAGCAGTTGGAAAAAAAGACGTAAAAGACGTCGTGCGCCGAATTCCCGGACGTCGATCGACTGCTCGGGGCGAGTCAGGGCTTGCGGCTCCATTTGCCTTCGGCGTCGCGCAGCCACCAGCCGGACTTCCACTGCTGATGCCAGCGCGCGCGCATCAGCTCCCAAATTTCAGGCTCGGCGTCGCGCCGGCCGTTGCTGTCGGCCAGGGCCTGGATCAACGCCCGGCGTTCCGGGTTTTCCGCGTCGATCAGTTTTTCCGCGATCTGGCGCTTGGCCAGCGACATCTTGAGGCCGTCGCGCAGGTAGATCAGTCCATCCGCGCCCAGGGCGATTTCGCCGGCTTCGTAAAAGCGCACCAGGCGCGACGTGCGCTGCGCCAGGGAATGCTTGACGACGATAACCGGCGGCGTGCCGATGTCGAGGTTGATCGCCGACTTGGCCGCCGCATTGACGGGTTCGGCGGCCATGACGTTGAAGGCGGGCAGGGCGAAGCAGGCGAGCAGCAGTGCGATGCGTTTCATCAGGATTCCTAAGGTTGTCATTTGCCGGCCAGCAGCAGCTTGAGGTCGGCGGCGATATTGGCGGGGGCTTCGCCGTGCCGCAGCAGCAGACGCAGCTTGCCCTGCGGATCGAAGGCGAAGCTGCCGGTGGAGTGGTCGATGCTGTAGCTGCCCGGAGTCGAGCCCGGCTGCTTGGCATAGAACACCTTGAAGTCCTTGGTCAGCGCGGCTATGCTTTTTTCATCGGCATAGAGGCCGAGAAAGCTCGGGTTGAAGGCCGGCACGTACTGCGCCAGCAACTGCGGCGTGTCGCGCGCCGGATCCACGGTGGCGAACAGCACCTGCACGCGTTTGGCATCTTCGCCGAGCAGCGCCATGGCGTCGCGCATGGTCGCCAGCGTGGTGGGGCAGACATCAGGGCACTGCGTGTAGCCGAAGAACAGCACCACGGCCTTGCCCTTGAAATCGGCCAGGCGGCGCGGCTGGCCGTTGTGATCGGTGAGGCTGAAATCCTTGCCCCAGTCGACCATCGACAGGTCGGTCGAGACGAAACGCGGGGGTTCGGAACAGCCCGCGAGCAGCGTGGCAAAGCAGAAAAAAATGGCCGACAGCAGTTTCATGGAAGGCGCGATGCGGGAGTGTCAGGAGGGCGATCAGTGTACCATCCGGCCTTGCCGTATACTTTCATTCTTTTCGCGGGGTAATAGTGAATTCGCATAATGTCGCAATTTCCGGCGAGGCGTCAAAAACCCTTGCCAGGGCGTGGTTGTGGCTGGGGCTGATGGCGCTCATCGGTTCCGGTTTGCTGGCCATTTTGCTGGTGCTCTCGCGCACGCCGGGAATCCAGGACGTGTTCCCGCTGAAGGACTTTTTCCGCGCCGCGCTGGTGGTTCATGTGGACCTCTCGGTGGCGATTTGGTTCATGGCCTTCGCCGCGGTGATCTGGAGCGCGCTGGGCCGCGACGGCTTTGCCTGGCTGGGCTGGAGCGGCTTCGCGCTGGCCGCGGTGGGCACCGCGGTGATGACCGTCTCGCCCTTCCTGCCGGGCGCCGACCCGGTGCTCAACAACTACATTCCGGTGCTGCAGCAAAAGGTCTTCTACGCCTCGCTGTGGATTTGTGCGGCGGGTTTCGGCCTCGCCGTGCTGCGCGCGCTGCTCACCACCTGGCCGCGCCCCTTCCTCGGAGCGCCGCTGCAAAGCGGCGCCTTCGTCGCCGCAGTGGCGGCTTTCCTCGCGCTGGCGGCCTTTGTCTGGTCCTGGGCGGTGGTGCCGAAGATCGAGGAAAAGATCTATTTCGAGGTGTTGTTCTGGGGCGGCGGCCATACCCTGCAGTTCCAGCATGCCATCCTGATGGTCGTCGCCTGGCTGTGGATCGCCGCCCATCTCGGCCAGCCTTCGGGGCGGGGGGCGGGAGGTGGGCTGCCGGTTTCGCCGCGCGTCCTTTCGGCCATGTTCTGGATCGCCGCATTGCCGCTGCTGGCAGTGCCGGCGATCTACTTCACGATCCCGGCGGGCGAACTGCCGCACATGGAGCTGTTCGCCAAGCTGATGATCTGGGGCCATCCCTACATGGCGCCGCTGATCCTGGTCGGCTTCTTCGCCCTGTGGGCCACGCGCAAGACCGCGCCGCATGCGGCCAAGTCGGCCTTCATCGCCTCCTTTTCGCTGTTCGCCGTGGGCGGCGTGCTGGCCTACATGATCCAGGGTGTGAACGTGGTGATCCCGGCGCACTATCACGGCTCCACCGTGGGCGTGACGCTGGCCTTCATGGGCCTGACCTACGTGCTGCTGCCGCAACTCGGCTTCGGCGAAGTCGAAGGGCGCATGGCGCGCTGGCAGCCCTATGTCTATGGCGGCGGGCAACTGATCCACATCCTCGGCCTGGCCTGGTCGGGCGGCTACGGCGTGCAGCGCAAGGTGGCCGGCGCCGAGCAGGCCCTGACCACGCTGCCGCAGAAAATCGGCATGGGCATGATGGGTCTCGGCGGCCTGATCGCCGTGATCGGCGGCATCATGTTCGTGCTGGTCTGCCTCAAGCTCATGCTGCCGCGCAAGCGCTGAGAAAACGCCGGGCCGGCATCTAGCGGTCGAACGCGCTGGCCCGGTTCAGCGATCTTGGAAACCTCAGTTCAATCCGCAGATGACGCAGATTACGCAGATAAAACAACGAAGGGACCGGTGCCCACGGTGCTCCCGGCAGGTGCTACAACCTGACCAAGCAACGCCCTGATCCATCTGCGTTAATCGGCGAAATCTGCGGATCAAATGCTTTTTGCAGGATGCGCTATTTCTTGCGGCCGTACTTTCCGGTTAGCGTCGCCTTGCCGATGGAATTGGCATTGATCATGAAGCCGGCCAGTGAGGCCGTCGCCCCGGCAGGCAGTTCGAGCTTGTCCACCTTGAGCGCGTGCAGCGTGAAGTTGTAGCGATGCGGCTTGTCGCCGACCGGCGGGCAGGGGCCACCCCAGCCGGGGCCGCCGAAGTCGGTGGCGATCTGCGCCGCACCCTTGGGCAGGCCCGAACCGTCGGCCTTGCCGGCGCCCTTGGGCAGCTCCGCGGCATCGGCCGGAATATTGGTCACCACCCAGTGCCACCAGCCGGCGCCGCCCGTCGGCGCGTCGGGGTCATGCACCAGCAGGGCGAAGCTCTTGGTGCCCTTGGGCGCGCCGGACCAATTCAAAGCGGGCGAGATGTTCTTGCCGCTGCAGCCGAAACCCTGGAACACCTGCTCCTCGGCGATCGGCGCCGCGGCCTTGATGTCGTCGCTGCCGAGCTTGAATTTTTCGGCGTGAGCGCTGCCGGCCAGGGCCAGGCCCGCCGCGAACAACAGTCCGCTACGAATCATGATGACTCTCCTTTCTGAACGAGATGGAGCGTCGATTTTAGAATCAATGGCTGCGACGCAGCGAAAGTTGGCGCTGGCGGCACGGCGATGGCGCTGCTCGTGCCGCAATGGCAGATACTCAGTCCATAATTCCTTCGGGGCGGACATAAAGTCCTGCAGTCCGGCGGCTTCAAACCTGGGAAAGGCCTGAGTATCAATCTTGCGAGGAAGGAACGATGCATGTCGGAGGCAAGGCGGCGCGCAAGGGAGCGGCGATCGATTCATTCTGCGCCTGGGAGGATGAAACCCTGGTGCTCAATATCCTGGGTCAGCCCGGCGCGAAGCGGGATGCGATCGGCAAGGTCAAGGGCAAGCAGCTCAAGGTCAGCGTCACCGCCGCGCCGGTGGCGGGCAGGGCCACCGACCATATGCTGCGCTTTCTGGCGGAGGAATTCGGCGTGACATGCAATGACATCCAAGTCGTGTTCGGCAGGTTCAACGTCAACAAGCAGCTGCGCATCAAGTCGCCGAAGCATCTGCCGTCCGTCATCCGCAAACATTTCTCCAATGAAGTACCAAATGCCTAGCCGTTGGTCCATCTCCGAGCAGCCTCGCCGCTTGTGCGCGGGCGTTGAAGTGCCCGGATCATGAACGCCGACTACGCCGACATGGTCGCCCTGTTCCGACAGTTGAACGACGAGGAGCTGCTCTCGCGCTATGCTTCGCGCACTCTGACCGACACCGCGGCGGCCCTGGCGGGCGAGGAAATCAGGCGCCGCGGCCTCGATCTGCCGCTGCCGGAGCTGTCCGGGCCGGAGGACGCCGAGTATGCCGGCGACTACGAGATCGTCGCGCGCTTTCTCAATCCGACCGACGCCTACGTGCTGTGCTCCTGTTTGAAGATGGCCGGCGTTCCGGCGCTGGTCGCCGACGCGGAGCTGGTGCAGACGAATTCGCTTTGGGCCGTCGCTCTCGGCGGCGCCAGGCTGCTGGTGCCGGCGCTGCATGTCGCCGAGGCGCGGGAGGTGATTGCCGCATTCGACCGCGGCGACTATGCCCTGCCGGACGATGACGCAACGGTGAAATAGCAGCGGCCTCGAAGAAAAAAGCCCGGTCGCCTTGCGGCGTACCGGGCGGCTGCTTGTGGGCATCCTATTTCGGCTGGAAGGCCATCGAGCGGGCCGAGATGGTGAAGGCATCGGAGAAGCACATGCCTTCCTCGGCACCTTGGTTCTTCAGCGTCGGGAAGATCGCCTCGACCATTTTCACCGAGCCGCAGGCATAGATTTCGTGGCCCTTGAGATCGGGGAAGTCTTCCAGGATGGCTTGGTGTACCAGGCCGGTGCGACCGGTCCAGTGGTCGCCCGGCGCGGCATCGGAGATCACCGGGATGAAGTGGAAATTGGCGTGCTCGCGCGCCCAGCTTTGCGGCAGTTCGGGCAGGTAGAGGTCGGCCAGTTGGCGCACACCCCAGTAGAGGTAGATCGAGCGCTTGAGGCCGCGCTGGAAGGCGTCCTCGACCATGCTCTTGACCGGCGCGAAGCCGGTGGCGCCGGCGACGAAGACGATCGGGCGTTCCGATTCGCGCAGCGAGAAATCGCCCTGGGGGCCTTCGAACTTGACGGCGTCGCCCTCCTTCATCCGCTCGAAGACGTGGGTGGTGTAGCGGCCGCCGGGCATCAGGCGGATCTGCAGTTCGATCAGGTCGGCCTGCTGCGGCGGATTGGCGAAGGAGAAGGCACGGCGCGCGCCGTCGTCGAGGATGATATTGATGTACTGGCCAGCGCGGAACGGGATGTGCTGACCCTCGGGCAGCTTGAGCATGACGCGCATGACGTCGCGGCTAAGTTTCTCCATCTGTGCCACGTGCGCCGTGTATTGGCCGATGGCGGCCGGCGCGGCAGATGATTCGTATTCGATCTCGACGTCGCCCAGTGCGGTGGCGCAGCACAGCAGCACCTTGCCCGCGGCGAGTTCCTCGGCCGACAGCGCGCTCGGCTGATACAGTCCGGGATCGACATTGCCGGAGAGCACGGTGCACTTGCACTGGCCGCAGCCGCCGTTGCGGCATTCGTAGGGCAGGTTGATCTCCTGGCGCAGGCCGGCATCGAGCAGGGTTTCGTCGAAGCGGATGGCGACTGCCCGGTGGTCGGGGTGGAAGGTCACCGTCGCTTCGGCCTTGCCGGCGCCCATGCGCTTGGGCGGCAGCCAGGGGGCGAGGAAGAGCAGGGTGGACAGGCCCAGGATGCCGAACCAGAGGTAGATCGGATCGATGACGTAGACCAGGGCCAGCACCGGCATCTGGAACCAGTCGATCTGGATGTTGGTCGGCACCACCAGCATGTCCGCTTCGCCGCCCTGGCTGAGCACCGGCTTGACCAGGGCCAGCACGATGAACATCGCGGTGAAGGCGATGGCGATGGCGCGCGGTGGGTTGACGTGGGCGCGCGGCACGCGCTGCACATGGACCCAGGCGATGACGCCGGCGATCAGCGGTGCGCCGAGGTGGATGAAGGCGAGCAGCGTGAACAGCCGACTGGTGACATTTTCCTGGTAGATGAAATTGCGGATCAGGGTGCCGTTGAACATCGGCAGCGCATCGAACCATTCCGCGGTGGCGATGACCACGAACTGCGCCAGCTTGTCCCACACCAGCATGAAGCCGTTGAGGCCGGAGATGTAGACCAGCCAGATCAGCGCCACGCCGGTGGCCCAGGAGAACCAGCGGAAGCCGCGGTAACGGTCGTAGGCGAAGTGCCGCAGCATGTGCAGCAGCATGGTCAGGATCATGCCGTCGGTGGCATAGCGATGCACGCTGCGCATGATGCCGCCGGCCCACCATTGGTCATGGGTGATGCTCTCGACCGATTCGTAGGCATCGTGCACGGCGGTATCGGCGAAGACGTAGAGGTAGATGCCGGTGCCGATCAGCAGCCAGAACTGCCAGAAGCTGATGGTGCCCAAGTGGTAGAAGGGATTGAGCTTCTCGCCGAAGGCCGCGTTGAACAAGTTCTCGGCACGCATGAAGAACCAGCGCACGAGTTTCTGGAGGAGGGTCAGCATGATGTGTGTCCTGGAGGTTCGGTGGGCGTGTTCAGAGTTTGTTCGCGGCGCTTTGCTGGAAGAACAGGCCGCCCTTGTCCGGATTGAAGTCGACCACCAGCACCTGCGCCGGCTTCAGCGTGACTTGTGCTTCCTTGGTGAAGTTGAAACCCGGGTTGACCAGGTTGTCGTTCATTTTCACGGCCAGCTGGTAGGTCCCGGCCTTGACCTCGAAGCGCTTGTAGACGGTGGATACGCCGTCGCGCGAAAGCCCGGTCGGATGCATCACGGTTTCGAACATCGACTTGCCGTCGAGTTCCAGCACCAGCTTGATGTCGGAACGCCCGCGCGGGCAGTCCAGCGGCGCGCGCATGTTGGGCGGCAGCTTGCTCAGTTCCTCGGCAGTGCGCTTGCGGCAATCGCGCCCGCCGAGGTGGCTCATCGACAGCTTGATCAGCGCCACGTCGTCGGGAATCTGATGGTAGGTGGGCGCGGTGGAGAAATATCCGATGAAGGCGGCGAAAGCGCCGTAAAGGACGATCTGGCCGGCGATGGCGGCGGGTTTAGCCATGGTGGGTTCCTTCGCAGGGCCGTCCCAAGAAGGAACAGCCAGTTGCATGGAGCGGGCATAGCCCGCGTACGATCGTCACCCCCTGGAAGGGGGATGGGGGGAAGGCAGTCATCTTGTTCTCCGGGAGTAAGCAGGGGGTCTTTGCGTGTCGACTGCAAGTGCGGCAAGGCGGTTTCTGAATTCGTCGACGGCGGCGGCGAGCAGCCCGCCGTCGCTGCGCGAGGCATGCACCACCTGCAGGCGCTGCAGCGGCACCAGGCTGCGTAGATGCGGCTCGCGGCTGCGGGCGAGGCGCTCCTGCGTCCATTGCATGCCGAGGCGGAATTCGCAGCCGCCGTCGCGGCAACCGGTGACGACGACGCCGTCGGCTCCGCTGCGCAGCGCATATTCGACGAAGGAGGGCGGCAGCATGCCGGTGCATAGCAGGCTCAGGGTGGCGGTGTCGGCGGCATCCAGCGTGCGCACATCGGCGCCCTGGTCGCAGCCGAAGACGACCAGCCGGGTTTTGCCCGGCGTTCCCCATTGCGCCAGCCGCGCTTCGATCTGCCGGCGCATTACGTCGACGGGCTGTTGCGGCATGTCGATGCCGGTCACGAGTTTTTCCTGGCTGCGGAAGGGCGTCGAGGAGGGGCAGGCGCCGGCGCAGATGCCGCAACTGGCGCACAGGTCGCCATCGACCACAGCGATCCGGTGGCCCGGTTTGTCGGGATGCAGCGCCATGGTCACGGCCTCGTAGGGGCAATCGGCGTGACAGCGGGCGCAGCCGTTGCAGTTCGCCGCGTCGACCACGGCGATCGGCTGCGTTTGCGGGTGGGGCAGGAAGGGCAGGGCGAAGAGCAACAGGGTGGCGCCGAAGATCAGCCCCCACATCGCGGCGGGCGAGGTGAGGTCGGTCAGCGGGTGGATGAACAGCATGAACCAGTCGAGCCGCAGTCCGTTCGGCACCAGGGCCAGGTCGGCGGGTGCGTTGGACAGCGCCGGCTTGAGCAGGGCCAGCGTCAGGAAGCTGATCATGGTGGCCAGCATCAGGCGTCGCGAAGGCAGGTAATCGACCCGGCTGATGCGATTGACATGGGCCCAGAGGCCGAGGATCAGCATCAGCGGCACGCCGATGTGGATGAACACCAGCACCGTGAAGAAGCGGTCGTTGATCGAATCGGGCGCGAGGAAGTTGCGCGCCGCGGGTTCGCTGAAGATCGGCAGCCAGTCGAGCAGTTCCGTGGTGGCGACGGCGGAGAACTGCGCCAGGCGGTCCCAGGTGATCCAGTAGCCGCCGATGCCGGAGATATAGGCAAACCAGATCAGCGGCACGCCGGTGATCCATGAATACAGGCGGAAGCCGTAGTAGCGGCCGTGAGCCCACTCGCGCAGCAGATGCAGCATCATGACCAGGACAAAGGCATCGGCGGCGTAGCGGTGCAGGCTGCGCAGTATGCCTCCCAGATACCACTGCTGGCGCGACAGGTCGTCGATCGAGCGGTACACGCCGTCGATGCTGGTATCCAGCACGGTGTAGAGGTAAAGCCCGCTGGCGACCAGGATCCAGAGGAAATACAGACCGAGCGCGCCAAGATGGCGCAGGGGATTATCGGCGCCGCCGAATAATCCATCGAAGCGATTCTCGATGGTGTCGAAGAGGGTTTGCGCATTGCCGCGCAAGACAGCATGCAAGCTCAAGTCGGAGTGTCCCGCAACGTCGGCGCCGGGTAGCCAGCGCCAACTATTAGCGGTTAATGATATTCAAGTCGGAAGAATTCCGACTTGACTGCAATCAACCGGATCGAATCCCGTTGTCGCGGTGCTTGCGCAGAAAGAAACTCCAGGCCAGCCAACCCATGAAGAAAGTGAAGCTGATGAAGCCGCCGATTTCGAAATACAGCGCGTAATTGGTGCGGTATCTGCCGCTGACCGGGTCGTACACCGAGCACAGGATACGCAGGCGGTCGGCGATTTCGGCCAGGGTGCTGGTTTGCGGCGGAATCGGCGCACCGGTGATCATCGCCTTGAGCGGTTCCGCGAGATCTTCGGCGGTGAATTTCTCGCCATAGATCTGGCGGTAGATCTTGCCTTCGGCATCGACCAGGGTGACCTGGTTCACATGGTCGAAACCGGCGGTGGTGGCGACATAGCTGAAACCGAAATTCTGCGTCAGTTCGTCGACGATGGCCGGTGCCGGACTGAGGAAATCCCAGTTGGGCAAGTGGATGCCGTACTGGGTGGCAAAGGTCTTCATCGCCTGCGGGGAATCGAAGGGCTGATTGAAGCCGATGCTGACGATGTTGAAGCGATTCGCCCCGAGCATGCCGACGGTATTCTCGACGGCCTTTTGCAG
>JAXMJU010000369.1:0-5244 GCA_034376265.1 Sulfuritalea sp. | reverse complement strand
GTCGCTAACCGTGGCGTTATCGACCGTGGCCTGATCCGGGGTCCATTCGAACGTGCCGGTGGCGCTGTCAAAGATCACACCGGTCGGAACCGCATTGGCACCATCGGCGTCGCGGACTAGGTTGATCCCCACGGCATCGTTATCCGCATCGGCGGCGCGCAGTGTGAAGCTCAGCGTCTCGCCCTCATTCACCAGTTGCAACGGCATGGGCAGGATGCGCGGCGTCTGGTTGACGTTGGTGACGGTGATTTCAAAGCTGCGCACGAACTGCGCCGTGCCGTCGCTGCCGGTGACGGTGAAGCGCCAGAGACCGGGGTTGTCACCCATGGTGCCGGTGTTGCTGTCTTGCGCGGCGAAGCGGTCTGGGGTCCAGGCGAGGACGGCGCGCGTGGTGTCGTCGTTGCTCGGCAAGCTCAAGCTCATACCGCGCGGCAGGGTAGCGGCGCTCCAATCGATGAGGTCGATATCGCTGTCGTGGCCGAAGAGTTCGAGGCTGAGCGGGACGCCTTCGGTGGCATTGAGTTGAATCGCCGTGCCGCCAGCGCCGACTATTGCGGTGACCGACTGACCGTTGACTTGCACGTCGAGCAGTTCCGGGGCGGCGTTGGCGTCGCGCACGACGAGGCGCAGGGTGTGGCGGGTGACGTTGGGGATCGGGTTTTCTGGATTGACGATGCCGGCGTCTTGCGGCGGCAGGCCGCTGTCGGTGACGATAAGCTCGATGTCGCGGGCGCCGAGGTCATCCGCTGTCGGCGTCCAGGTCAGTACGGCGTGGCCGTATTGAACGTCCGGGGTGATTGCGGCACCGATGGGCAGGCCGTTGGCGCTCCAGATCAAGGCGTCCTGATCGGCATCGCTGACCAGCAGCGGCAGGCTGAACGCCTGGCCGACCACGGCAACCACTTGACGCGGCGCGGTGATGACCGGGGCTTCGGTATCGCTCTTGACGGTGAGGACGAAACTCTTGGCTTGGGTCAGGGTTTGATTGACATCGCCGCCGCCGTCATCGGTGGCGGCAACGGTGATGGTGTAGTCGCCACGGTCGCCTTCGCCGGGCGTGAAGCGGATGACGCCGGAGGCGGCGCCGGGGGTAGACGGATTCTGGGTATAGGTGGCGAAGTGCGGCAGGCCGCTGAGCGCGAGCGTCAGCGGGTTGCCATCCGCATCAGTGGCGAACACTGGGATTTCGATCGCCTCGTTCTTGTTCACGAAGGCGTTGCTGATGTCGCCGATCTCGGGCGCGCGATTGGCGTTGTTGACGACGATGGGCAGGATGAGCTGGCTGACGGCGGGCGTGCCCGTGCCATCTCCGTCATCCGTTGCTGTGACGGTGATGCTGTAGCTGCCGGCTTGAACGTAGCCGGGAGTCCACACGATTTCCATCGTCTCGGCATCGAAGCTGGCGCCTGCGGGCAGGCCCGTGACCTGGTAGCTGACGGTGGGCGCTGTGGTCTCGGGACCAATCGCTTCCGTGCCGGGGCGCAGACGGATCTTGGGTTCGAAGTCGGGATTGTCCGGATCGAAGGCGAAGACGCTGACGCGCAGGTGCTGGCCTTCGAGGATGTTCCAGGTTTCGGAAGGTACGAAGATCGGCGCGCCGTTGGCGTTGAGGACGTTGAAGACGATGTCGCGGGTGACGGAGGTGGTGACTACGTTTCCATCCCCTCCGCTTGCCCCATCCCCTCCCTGGCCCTCCCCTTGAAGGGGAGGGAAAGTAGTGTAGGTGGCGGTTAGGGTGACCGGTAGGGTGAACGTGCCGTGCTGGCTGAAGCCGGGAGTCCATTCCAGCCAGCCGGTCTCAGAGTTGAGCGTGGCGCCGCCGGGCAGCCACGGGCTGGAGTAGTCGAGGGTGACGGTGCCGCCATCCGCCTGACTCAGGCCGGAGGGCAATGAGCCGGCGAGTTGCAGGCCGTACTTCTCGCCTTCGCGCAGGGTTTGCGGAGCGACGGCGGCGAGCACCGGCTTGGCCCAGCCCTGCTCGACGGTGACGCTGAAGCGTTGGCTGACGGTCGAGTGTTGGCCACTGCGGCCGTCACTGGCGATGAGGGTGATGTTGTCGTAAGTGCCGGCCTGGTCGTAGCCGGGGGTCCAGGTCAGGAGGCCGGTGGCGGCGTCGAACACGGCACCGGGCGGGAGATTCCTGACGGTCAGCGTGAGGCGGTCGCCGTCGGCGTCCGCCGCGGTCAGCGGCAGGCTGAGGGTTTCGCCCTCGGCCAGGGTGATGTCGCCCACACCACCCATTGCGTCAATGACCGGCGCGGTGTTGCCGCCGATCACCGGCACCTGGAAGCGCCGGATGGCGACACCGCCGCGACTGTCCTGCACGCGGACGACGATCTCGGTGTTGATGTCGGCGCTTGCGGTGGGCGTCCAGTTGAGCGTAGCGACGGCGTGGTAGCCGTCAAGGTCGGCAAGGATATCGGTGGGCGGCGTCAGGCTGACGCCGGCCGGGGCTTGCAGCAGTTGCCAGTAGAACTTGGTGCCATCCGGGTCGATGGCTTCGATCTGGCCGCTCCAGGCTTGGCCGACGGTGGCGGCGTCGAGCGTGTCGGCATCCGCCAGACCCGCAACGGTGAGTGCCGGTGGCAGGTTGTCTTGCGGGGCGGCGTAGATGCTTTGGCCGAGGTTGAACTTGACCAGGTCGGCCATGCCGGCCCGCGTGGCGAAGTTGCTGGCCGGGGTGACGGTCACGGTCTGGTTGGCCAGCGTGGCGCCGACGGCGAGCTCGCCGCCCAGCAATTGAAGGGCGGCGGTGAGATCGAGGGTCCACAGGTCGTCGCTCGGCCCGCCCAGGTCAGCGTCCAGAATACTGCCGGCGAAGTAGCGGCCGGGGTCGAGCAGCAAGGTGATCGGGCCGCGCAGGTCGTCGGTGCCGATGTTGGTCAGGCTGACGTCATAGCTGACCTGCCCGGTGGCACGGTCGGCGCGGGTGTTGCTGAAATCCACCCGGATCTGGCTGGTCATGTCGAGCAGCGCGGTGAAGGTCGAGAGATAGCCGTGTTCGAGGCGGGTATCGGTGCTGTTCCGCAGTTGGCTGCTGATGTCGAGCTGGTAGCGGCCCGCCGGCAGGCCGGCTACATCCAACCAGGCAGTGCGTGTGGCGGCGTCCCAGCGGATGGCTTGCGGGTTGAGCGTGGGTGCCGCCTCGGTTCCACCATCGAGCAGCGTCAGCGTGAAGTTGGCGGGGTTGAGGATGCTGCCGGTATCGGCCGCGTCGCCCTGCCACATGGCCTGATCGAAGACGATGCCGATCTGGTTCAGCGGCAGCGGTACCAGCGAGCCATCCGGCACGGTGATGGCCGTGATAGTCGGCGCTGGCCGCACGGCGATTTCGTCGATGTGGCCGGTTTGGGCGACCAGGATGCGGCCATCGGCGGTGGTGACGATGCTCTCGCCACGCGTGCCGCCGGAGGCGACTTGCAGGATGCGTTTGGTGGCGAGTTCGAGCATCCAGACGGAGGACTGATGGGGGATGTCCCCTGCTCCCTCGACCACGGCACGCTGCTTGAGATTGCTGGAGGCGAGCAACAAGCCGGCCAGCGGTGTGCCGTCGGCGCCGAAGCTGATGCTGTCGATGAGGCCGGCGAGGCGGTATTCGAGTTCGGGACGGCCGGCGGTACGGCCTGTCATCGGGAAGCTGACGATATCAGTGATGGCGCCCGGCTGCGCGCCGTCGATGCGGCTGCCGGTCCAGGTGACGGCCCAGAGGCGGCCATCCGGGGCAAAGGCGAGATCGCCGACACGCTGGTTGCTGAAGTGCTTCCAGGCTTTGGTGGAGTCGACCGCATTCGGGTTGAAGACTTCGATGCCGTTGCCCGAGGAGACGTAGATATCGCCCGTGGCCGGATGGATTGCCAGGGCGTGGGTTAGCGGGTCTTGCCCCGGGCCTTTGAGACGTTGCAGGACGGTGCCGTCGTTGGGATCGACTTGGAGCAGTTCGGCGCCGGTCATGACCCAGAGCTGGCCGTAGCGGTCGACGGCCATGTCCATGACGGGTTCATCGAGGGTAAACAAGGGTGTGGTGCGACTTTGGGTAACTGAGCCACCGTCCTTGTCGTAGGCGAACACCTCGTTGCGCAGGCTGCCGGCGCTGGCGAGGATGCGGTGGTCGGGCAGTTCGACCATGGCCAGTGCGCCGATGTCGGCGGCGCTGGCATTGAAGCCATCGGCAAAGCCGCGCAAGCTGAACGGGGCGAGGACGCTGCTCAGGTCGCCGGTCTGGTTGCTGGCAACCTGCCCCGGCAGTTGCGCGATGGCTTGCGCGAACAACGGATTGGCGGCGTAGCTGCGGTCGGCGGCGGCCAAGGGCAGTTCGGCGGTCTGGCTCAGGCTGGTATTGACGCCAAGGGCGTCGAGGATTTCCTGGCGGCTGCCGTCGTCAGGCAGCACGGCATTGGCTACGCTGGCGGCTTCGCCGTTGCCGGCCTTGTCGGTGGCCACCGCCAAGAACTCGTAGTGCTTGCCGCTGCTTTGTCCACTGCTGCCGGTATAGACGGCCTGGGTTTGCGTGGGCGCGACCTGGCGCAGCCAGATCTTGAAGTCGCCACCGTCTTCACTGACGTAAACCGTGACGGACTTGACGCCACTGGCATCGTCGGTGGCGGTCCAGCGCACGTCGAAGTTGGGCGCACCTTGGCTGTCATTTCCAAGCGCGGTGACCGCCAGCGTGGTGGTCGGGGCGGCGGCGTCGAGCTTGACCGCAACGCGCTCGCTTTCGACCGGCGGCGCGTCGTCGATCAGGATGCGCGCCGAGGCGGCGATTTCCGCTCGGGAGACGGCAGTGTCCGCGGCCATCACGGTGTAGCTGACGAAGCCGCGCTTGAGCTGGTCGGCATTGGCGGCATTCGGATCGGTGGCCGGAGCCAACAGACCGCGCGTGGCGTCGTGCAGGACTTCGCCGGTATCCGGGTCGATGGCTTGCAGCAGCCAGGTGGCAATCCGGGTGGAGGCGTCGATGCCGGCGCTGACGCGCAGCACGAAACCTTTGCTGCCGGTGAAGTCGAAGTCGCCCTGGAAATTCGCCCGATCGACCGGCACATGGACGTTGATGTCGCCGATCTTGAGGTCGCCCAGACGCAGGCTGCGGATGTCGAGGTCGGCATCGAGTTCGGTGACGATGCGCAATTGCCCGGCGGGCTGTTCGCTGGGATTGCTGAAGGACAGCGTGTAGGGCAAGGCGGTGGCGGTCGGCACGTAATCGCCGTCGTTGCCCTGGGCGGCTTGCGGGCCGCGCACGCTGATCAC
>JAXMJU010000368.1:0-45129 GCA_034376265.1 Sulfuritalea sp. | reverse complement strand
CAGCTTAAGGTGATAGTCGGCCTTGACATGGGCGGTACTGACCAGTTCGATGGCGCGCGGATCGACCACGATCAGCTTGGCCCCTTGGCGCACCCGCTTCTTCAGGCGCGAGGCGAAGACCGGGTGGGCGTCGCTGGGATTGGCGCCGATCACCAGGATCACGTCGGCTTTCTCGACGGACTTGAAGGTCTGGGTGCCAGCCGACGTCCCCAGGGTTTGGCCCAGTCCATAGCCGGTGGGCGAATGGCAGACGCGGGCGCAGGTGTCGACGTTGTTGTTGCCGAAGGCCGCCCGCACCAGCTTCTGCACCAGGTAGGTCTCCTCGTTGGTGCAGCGGGAACTGGTGATGCCGCCGATCGCGTCGCGGCCATACTTGGCCTGAATGCGGCGGAACTCGCTTGCCGCGTGCTGGATCGCTTCATCCCAGGAGACTTCGCGCCAGGGATCGCTGATCTTCGCCCGGATCATCGGTTTGGTGATGCGGTCCTTGTGGGTCGCGTAGCCCCAGGCGAAGCGGCCCTTGACGCAGGCGTGGCCTTCGTTGGCCTGGCCGTCTTTCCAGGGCACCATACGCACCACCTCGGCCCCCTTCATCTCCGCCTTGAAGGCGCAGCCGACGCCGCAGTAGGCGCAGGTGGTGATGACGCTGTGGTCGGGCTGACCCATGGCGATCACGCTCTTCTCGGTCAGGGTCGCCGTCGGGCAGGCCACGACGCAGGCGCCGCAGGAAACGCACTCGGACTCCATGAAGGGCTGGCTCTGGCCGGGCGACACGCGGGAGTCGAAGCCACGGCCTGAGATGGTCAGGGCAAACGTGCCCTGGACCTGCTCGCAGGCGCGCACGCAGCGGTTGCAGACTATGCACTTGCTCGGATCGTAGCTGAAGTAGGGGTTGGAGTCGTCCTTGGCGTCCTGGAAATGGTTGGCGCCTTCGAAGCCGTAGCGCACTTCGCGCAGGCCGACCACGCCGGCCATGGTCTGCAGCTCGCAGTTGCCGTTGGTCGGGCAGGTCAGGCAGTCCAGCGGATGGTCGGAGATGTAGAGCTCCATCACGTTGCGCCGCAGGTCGGCGAGCTTTGACGACTGGGTGCGCACCTTCATGCCGGCTTCGGCCGGTGTCGTGCACGATGCCGGATAGCCTTTGCGGCCTTCGATTTCCACCAGACACAGACGACAGGAGCCGAAGGGCTCGAGGCTATCGGTGGCGCACAGCTTGGGAATCATGACGCCGGCGTCTACTGCCGCGCGCATGAGCATCGTGCCTGCCGGCACGCTGACTTCGACGCCGTCGATCTCCAGGCTGACGAGATGTTCGGACGGGCTGGGCGGGGTGCCCCGGTCGAGTTCGCTGATCGAATACATGATGGAGCTCCTGAAATCAGGCGGCTTGGGCAGTCTTGACGACGCCGAAGTCTTCTGGGAAATGGTTGAGGGCAGAGAGCACCGGATAGGGCGTCATGCCGCCCATGGCGCACAGGGAGCCGCTGACCATGGTGTCGCACAGGTCGTGCAGCAGGGCGGTGTTCTTCGCCCGTTCGCGGCCGGTGAGAATGCGGTCGATAACCTCGACGCCGCGGGTCGAGCCGATCCGGCACGGAGTGCATTTGCCGCAGGACTCGATGGCGCAGAACTCCATTGCGTAGCGGGCCTGGCGCGCCATATCCACCGTGTCGTCAAAGGCAACTATGCCGCCGTGGCCCAGCACGGCGTCGATCGCGGCAAAGGCCTCGTAGTCGAGCGGTGTGTCGAAGCGGCTCTCGGGCAGGTAGGCCCCGAGCGGTCCGCCCACCTGGACGGCGCGGATCGGCCGCCCGCTCTCGGAACCGCCGCCGAAGTCGTAGAGCAGTTCGCGCAGGGTGAGGCCGAAGGCTGTCTCGACCAGGCCACCGTGCCTGATGTTGCCGGCCAGCTGGAAGGGCAGCGTGCCGCGCGAGCGGCCGACGCCATAGTCGCGGTAGAAGGTCGCGCCGCGGGCCAGAATCAACGGTACGGAGGCGAAGGAGATGACGTTGTTGATCACCGTCGGCTGCCCGAACAGGCCGACCACGGCCGGCAGCGGTGGCTTGGCACGGACGATGCCGCGCTTGCCCTCGAGGCTCTCGAGCATCGCCGTCTCTTCGCCACAGATATAGGCGCCGGCCGCCTTGCGCACCTCCAGCGTAAAGCCGCGGCCGCTGCCGAGGATATCGGCGCCGAGATAGCCGGCCGCCTCGGCGGTGGCGATCGCCTGTTCCAGGGCCCGGATCGCGTGCGGATACTCGGCGCGGACGTAGATGTAGCCGCGGCTGGCGGCCACCGCCAGGGCGGCGATGGTCATGCCCTCGATCAGCATGAAGGGATCGTCCTCCATGACCATGCGGTCGGAGAACGTCCCCGAGTCGCCTTCGTCGGCATTGCAGACCACGTACTTCTGTGCCGAGGGCGTGTCGAGCACGGTCTGCCACTTGATGCCGGTGGGGAAGCCGGCGCCACCGCGACCGCGCAGGCCGGACCGGGTGACCTCGGCGACGATGCCGGCGCCATCCAGCGCCAGGGCCCGGCGCAGGCCGGCATAGCCTTCGTGGGCGAGGTAGTCGTCGAGGGACAGGGGATCGGTGATGCCGATGCGGGCGAAGGTGACGCGCTGCTGCTTCTGCAAATAGGGAATTGCGTCGGTCGCGCCGTGGCAAAGCGGGTGCCCGGTACCAAAGTCGGCGTCGAACAGCCCGGCCACGTCGGCGACGCCGACCGGGCCGAAGGCGACGCGGCCGGTAGGGGTCGCCACTTCCAGTAGAGGTTCGAGCCAAAACATCCCGCGGCTGCCGTTGCGGATCAGGTGCAGATCGATGCCGCGTTTCGCCGCCTCGGCGGTAACGGCCGCCGCGACCTGGTCGGCGCCCAGCGCCAGGGCGGTCGAATCGCGCGGGATATAGAGCAAGAGCGTCGGGCTCATGGCGCCACCTCCCGCAGACCCTCGACCAGATCGTTGAAGCTCTCCGCCGTCACCCGCACTTCGAGGCGCTCGTCGTCCACCATCAGGGCCGGACCGCAGGCGCACTGGCCCAGGCAATAGACCGGCTCGAGGGTGATCCCGCCATCGCCGCTGGTCTCGTGGAAGTCGCAGCCGAGCACGGCCTTGGCATGAGCCGCCAGCGCCTCCGCTCCGCGTGCCTGGCAGGCCTCGGCGCGGCATAGGCGCACCGTGTGTCGCCCCGCCGGGTGCTCGCGGAACCAATGGTAGAAGCTGATCACGCCATGCACTTCGGCGCGCGAGAGGTTGAATGCCGCCGAAATCAACGGCACGGCCTCATCGGGAATGTGGCCGCAGGCATCCTGAATCTCATGAAGTACCGGCAGCACGCCGCCTGGTAGCGACCTCTTGCCATCGACGATGCGGCGAAGCGTGTCGATTCGATTTATCTCAGTCATCCTCTGGCCCATCTCCCTCTCCTGATCGTATTCACGGTTGTCAGTCACGCATCGGCCGTGATCCGACGCCCGCATCACCACATCTATCGCTAACAAGGTTCACTAGACAGTAATGTCTTTCGATACGGAAATAAATCGAGAAATTCGCAATGGTCATTCGTATTTCCTGAACGATGTCCCCAGGGCCCTGGCTTCCGTGATCAGGGCCTCGACGATCGGCTGGCGCGGCATCCGCGACGGCGTGATCAGTCCGGTTGCCCACGCCACCGACGGTTCCACCAGTTCCAGCACCTGCATGCCCTTGGGAACGCCCATCCAGTCGAGGATTGCGCGCGGCGCGATCGACGACCACAGGCCGCCGCAGACGTGGGCCATCATGCTGATGATGGAGTTCGTCTCCAGGGTCGGGGCGGGCGCACAGCCGATGCTGGCGAAGACGGCGTCGATGGTTTTGCGGTTCTGCATGTCCTGCGTCAAAAGGCACAGAGGCAGCTGCGCCGCTTCCTTCCACGTGGCCGTGGTGCGATCCTCGAAGCCGTTCCGTGTGCCGGTGAGCAGCACGTGATGCTCATGCCAGAGCGGCGTGATTTGTAAATCCGAATCGCCCCCCGATTCGACGTAGACGATGCCGGCGTCGAGCTGGAATTCCCGCAGCCGGGCGACGATATCGTTGGTATTGTGGACAAGCACCTCCACGGTCACCAATGGATGGCGGCGGGCGAAGGCTGTGGTCACGTAGGCAACGGTCGTAGCGGCGGTGGGAATCACGCCGATGCGCAGCCGGCCCTCGAGGCCGTGTCTGAACTGGGCCAGTTCCTGGGAAAGCCCGGCCGCGGTTGCTGCGGTGCGCTGGGCGTAGTCCACGACCCGTTGTCCCTCGCGAGTGAGGCCCATGAACTGCCGGCCGCGCTCGACAATGGCGACGCCGAGTTCGCTCTCCAGGGATTTGATGGCGAAGGAAAGTGTCGATGCCGAAATGCAGCACGCAGATGCGGCGCGCCCGAAGTGCTTCTCATTGGCCAGCGCGATCAGGTAGCGGTATTTCTTCTCGATCATATGGGGCGCCATCGGGTGGCTGCTGACTCTGTCATGTCTTATCGGTCGTGCCGACCTTGATTGGTTTCGGGGCGGTGCGGCAAGGCGTTCCAGTTGTCATTCGATGAACTTTGATGAACGCTGCCGTCCGTGTTCGAACGAATGCAACGCAAAAGGCATGCCTTTGGCGGGAACGCGGTGCCGGGCCTGCTCCGGTCAGGCGCGCAGGGCGGCGCAGGATGTCGCGTCGGCAGGTAGGGCGCCGAATCTGTTTCAGTTGGTTCGGCCGTTTGTTTCTTTTGGAAACGCTATCGCCGCCTCCCTCGGTCTCCGGACCCGCGAGAAAGCCAAAACACTGGAACTGGTCGCTGGGCATTCGATTTGCTTGAGGAGGTTGGCACGAGGCCATCGGGGTTCGTGGGAACCGCGCGGCGGGAGAGGGCGGTGGTGCGGTGGGAACAAACGGGCGAGCCCTAATTCTTGGGTTCGAGCAGGGCGGTTGACGGGTGCGAGCCGCCCGTTCGGCCCGCAAACAGGGAGGTAATGTCGATGCAGGCGCATGTGGATTGGGTTTGGAGCGACGCCTATTTGCTGGGTTTCGGGCCGATGGACGAGACGCACCAGGAATTCGTCGAAATCGTCAATTCGATGCTGACGGCGGAGGGAAGCGCGATGGCGGAAGTGCTCGCCCTGTTCGAACGTCACACATCTGCGCACTTCGATCAGGAAGCCCGGTGGATGGAGGAAACCGAGTTCCCGGGCAGGCAGTGTCACCTCGATGAGCACAATGCGGTGTTGAAATCGCTGCGTGAAGTCAGGGTTCTCGTAGACCAGGGAGACATTGCGGTGGCTCGCCGATTCGCGACCGAACTGAAGAAATGGTTCCCCGCCCACGCGCAATATCTAGATTCCGCCGTGGCGCAATGGATGGTCAAGAGGCGGCTCGGCGGCTTGCCGGTCGTACTTAAACGCAATCTGGGTCTGGCCAGTGCGGAAGCTTAGGAACTGACCAGACGATCCGCGCCTGCGCCGGGGCGTGCCGGCGATTGAGCACAAGTCGCGGACGCGCACGGGCCGGGAGGGCACCATGGAAACCACGGATTCTGCCGAAGTGAAGACTCTGAGAGAGATCGGACAGGCCATCCGAGGCCGTGAGTTTGCAGGCAGCAGGCGACGCCTGACCCGGATCTACCGGGCGCTCTCCATCGCCATGGGATATCCCGAGTGGATCGATGTATGCCGCGATCACCCGGCGACGTTGCGCGGACGCATGGCGCGTCTGACGACTTCCTACCAAGGCTTTCCGGTGTCGGTGGGCCACGTGTCGCGGTCCCTGAGGATCGACGTGGAATCTGCCGCCGCGATACTTCGGGACCTGGTCGAGCCGGCCATCGCCGAATTCGAATCACGACGGGACGGCATGCCGCGATGAAACCTGTGGGTCACTTCCGCTTCCGCAGCGGGCCGCCTTGAGCCTCGCCGATATGCACAGGACAACCGACTTCTTTGCCCGTGTCGCGCTACAGGGGAAGCGTGTGCGCCTGGAGCCGCTGACCCTGAGGCACGTCGACGACCTTGCGCAGGCCGGTGCCGATGCCGCAATCTGGCAGTGGCTGCCGACCGCCCATGACGCTCCAGGCACCATGGAGACGTTCATTCGGGCCGCGTTGGCCCAGCAGGCGCTGCGCAAGGCCGTTCCTTTTGCCACGATCGATGCGGCCAGTTCATCTGCAGTCGGGTCCACGCGCTATCACTTCATAGAGCCCGAGCAACTGCGGCTCGAGATCGGCTTCACCTGGGTGTCGTCGCTGTTTCAGCGTTCCCATGTAAATACGGAGGCCAAGTTCCTGCAGTTGTGGTACGCATTCGAGGTGCTGGGATGCCGTCGCGTGGAGTTCAAGGCGGATGCGGAAAACTTCAAGTCGCGTGCGGCAATTCTTCGCCTCGGCGCCAAGGAAGAAGGTCTGTTCCGAAAGCACATGATCTATCCGGACGGCCGCAACCGCGACAGCGTCTATTTTGCGATGCTCGACGACGAATGGGCGGATGCCAAAGCATTCCTGTTGTCGCGTCTCGCGTACGATCCAGAGCCACGGGTCATTGGCGCGAGGGAAGCCGTACCCAATACTTCTTGGTGAGCTGCCGCTGTTTTCTTGATCCACGACGATTTGACATAATGCCAAAAGCATGCTGTGCTGTTCCGTGCTGGGCGCGGCTTTCAGGGTAGGCGTTGACACATTTAATGTGTCAAATGCATGGGCGTCGTTCGGGGCAAGAGTCCCGATGGTCGCACTCGTCGCAATCGCAATAATCCATTGCGCTGCCTTCCGGGGCAGCTCCAGGACAAAAGGGGTTAAGTAGGCCCTTTTCTCTGGATCGCGCTCTGTAATCAGGGCGCTTGCCGCGATCACCGTCCACCGATCGATGCCGAGAATCTCGGCCAGCTTCCCGCAGGCAACTTCAGGCAGGCCGCGCCTTCCGGCTTTGGCGTGTGTCAGGTAGTCGGGCGCGACGCCTATTACTTTCGCTAGATTGTTCTGAGAGCCTTGCATTTTCGCGGCTGTCTCGATCATTTCGCGTAATTCCATTGTTCTGCTCCTGGGGTATTGACTTCCGACAACTTTGTCGGATATGTTCCGTTTTGACAAAATTGTCGGATGACGAAATTGTCGGTTCCCCGCCCTTATAAATCTCCAGGCGGGTCAAGTCAACCAAGAGCAAAGGGGCAGTTTTCAATGACCGTACTGGAAATTTTTGCTGCTGCAAGTGCCGATGATTGGCTAGTGGCGTCGTTTGCGCTGTTGGGGGCGGGTTGTTTTTGTGTGGCCTTGTTTCGCGTTCTTGCCTCGGCTCACGACAAATACGTAAGCGGCGAATACCGCAATTGCGGCAACAACCATGATCAATAGGCCTTTGATGGCAAAGGCGGTGAGGTCGGACAAAGAGTTCACGGGCGGCTCCCAAGGTGTGTTGATGACGTGGAACTCACATCATACCAAGGGCATGCCGCCCATCTTTATTGAAGTCAGCTGAGAGCAAAGGGGCAATAGATGCGCCGCCGTTACACCCTGGCCGTTTTCCGACAGCTAAGCATGGTGCCGAGCATTTTGATTTATGTGCTGGTCGGCTCGGTAGTGGGGTGTTCTATCGGGTTCCCGATTGGAATTGCTGTGGGGCAGGCGTTTTGATGGTCATTCAGCTCCGGATTTGCTCATGACGACACCAGCGATTGACCTTGAATCGGTAGACCCATCGGTGCGCCTGGCGGTCGTGAAGCAGTTTTTGACGCCGTGGGCGTATTTCTGTCTGGTGATGATTCCGGTCGACTTGATCCTGGTTGGCTTGTGGGCGCTGAAGGCGAGCAGCTTGTGGTCACTTTGTCAATGAGCATGAAGCAATGAAGGCGATGCCGATCATCACGAGGCCCGCGACGGCTTTTAGGACTTTGGGCGCGCTTGATTGTGCCTGCCGTGGTGTTCGGCTCGATGTGGGCAATAGATCGATCAGCCAAACCAGCACAGCAATTAATCGTTCTTTCACGGGGCGGCTCCTGGGCATGTTGTTGATGTGGAAATCGCAGTATACCAAGGGCATGCCGCCCCACCCATTGCAGCCAATCAAGGGGGAATGATGGAATCCGGTCCAGTTCTCGAACGTTGCCGCAGTGGTGGCGTAATCCGATGGGCGCGCATCGGCCTGCAGCTCGGTCAATTCCAGCCATTGAAACCCAAGCCGATGGAAGTCCTCGACATCCTGCTGCGGTTCACGGTCGTGCAGTGGAAAAAGGAATTCGGGCATGTGAGCACGTTTGATGCGTCGATTCGTTCGATCGTGCCGATGTCGCAGGTTTCGCGCCGGCTCGAAGCGATGGGCTACACGGAATCGGTCTCGATCTATCTTCACCAGGTGCGCGACGAATTGCGCCATTGTGCGCATGGTGGGTGTCGTGGGTGCTCGGGCATGAGGTATTGGAAGCGCTCGTTTGCCCTGTCCTGGCCGGTGGCGATCTGATGTACGGCCTACCCGGTTCCCCGATCCAGTTCGGCGTCAAACGCGCCAAACGCAAACTCGGCCGCAAGTCTGCCCAGGCGCAATTCCTCGAACAGCAAAAAGACCTGTTCCCGGTCGACCTGTACACCTCGAAGCTGTCAGCCGCCAGAAAAGGGGCGTCCCTCAACGGGGACCGCGCGGCGGCGTTTCAAGCGGCCGGACCGCAGCGAAGCGAGGACCGGACCGCTTGCGCCGTCGCGGTTCCCGCCGTTGGCACGGTAGCTGCTACGCGCGCACGCGCGCCCGCCCTTGGTAAAACTATACGGACTTTGCGGTCAACGCCTGAGGTCGATGGTGGGAACGGTGCCTAATCCGTGCGCGACCTTGATTTTGTCCGTTCTGAACCTGTTGGGGTTCGGCACATTGGCGACGGCTTCGCGGTCCCATCCCCTTCGGAAGCCTCGCGGCGGGTTCGTCGCTACCTGCTGGTCAGCGGTGCACAAGAGCTGTGCTATCCGTACTGGGTCGAACGTATCAACGGCGAGACCGGCGAAATCAAACAAGGCTCTGAATTCCGGCTGGCGATCTGTGGCCGGGAAGTGGTCGACGGATCGGTCAAGGTCTACCGCAATGGTCGCTCGATCGGATACAGCGGCCTCATGCGCTGCGGCAACGTCTGGGGCTGCGTCATTTGCGCAAGTAAAGTGTTGCGCCGTCGAGGCGATCAAATCGCCGCGCTGTTCGATGCGGTCCACAAGTCAGGGGGCGCGGCGGTGATGGTCACCTTTACAGCCGCGCACAAGGTCGGCGACGACCTGGGCGAACTGCTCAAGAAGTTAAAGCGGGCGCTTCGCATTCTTGGGGATATGCGCGCGTTCCGTGATCTGGTCGGCGACCGCTCCGGCCAAGTCACCGCCACCGAAGTCACCTATAGCCAGGACTCGGGCTGGCATCCTCATAGCCATCAGGCTTGGTTCTGGCCGGCCGGCATGATTCCGAATTGCGAACAGCTCGCCGCCGGTCTGTTCCCGTATTGGCAAAAAGCCTGCGAAAAGGTCGGCCTGCGCACCGTCGAGGAAATCCGCGGCCGTCGCGTCGGCGTCGACGTGCGCCGCGCCTGGGATGCGTCGGAGTACTTGACCAAGTGGGGCCGCGAGCGTGAATGGTCCCTTGCGGCCGAAGTCACGGCCGGCCGCATGAAAACCGGCAAAGCAAATTCCCTCACGCCCTGGGGCATCCTCGAAGACGCCATCGTCCACGGCGTCCAAAGTCCGGCCGCTGATCTGTGGATTAAGTATCTACGCGGCACCAAAGGCTTCCAATGCGTGAGCCTGCGCGGTGCGCGTGATTTGCTGATGGCGCACAACCTGCCAACAAGCTATGACGATTGGAAAGACGCCAACGACGCAGGCGAAGGCGAACTAATCGGCACGGTCAGCGGGGACAGTTTTTACAAGGTGGTGAAGTCGGGCGGGCTAGGTGCGCTGCTCGAGGGGGCAAGGGCGGGGGGTCTCGCCGGGTTGGATCGGGAGTTGCAGTCTTTTTTAACCAATGACAGAGGATTAAATCATGGGCTTACTTGACAAACACGTATCGGTATTGAAAAGCGAAGAACTTGTGCTCGGTTGCTCGGGCGGCTGGCGCGGCGAGAAAGGCTCGAAGCAGGAAGACATGGAGTCGACCAAGCTGGTCATTGTCTCCGAGTCGGCTAATAAAACGTGGATCGGTTACACCACGGTTGAGCAGTCGCTGGCAGATGCTAGCGTCGGCGAATCGATGGCCGGCAAGCAATTCCCGGCGCGCTGCTACATCAGTTACAAGCGCGTGGCCGCCGTCGAGAAAAAGACCTACGAAGGCCGCGAAACCTCGCGCGATGTCGAAAAGCTGGTGGTCGTCGGCATCGAGTATTTGTGTCCTGTCGATCTGGTCGACATCGTCATTAAGCAAGATAAGAAAGCTGCCTAAATGCCGTTCGGTTACGCCGGCCATTGCTATAGCTCGAGCGCGGAAGCGCTGGAAGCCTTCAGCAAGTCATTCCCGATTCTTGGTGATACCGCTTGGGTATGGCTCACCGGGTCCAGCATCGATGCGGCCGGCGTAGTGTCTTACAACGTGGTCACAAAGCCGACCACGGCCAACAACGTCACGGCGCGCAGCGGCACGATTCAGCTCGCACCCTGCAGCACGCCCGATGCGCCGGTCTTCGATCCTGTCGCAGCGGGCGGGATTTTCGCCTTCTTCTTCCTGGGCGTGGCCGGAACCTGGGTTGTGTCGCAAAACGTTGGCCTGATCCTCGAGGCCATCAAGAAGTGGTAACGATTTCTGGCGGATTCGCCAAACCGGCCGGGCGGTATCCCGGCACTTGTGGGAGATTTACATGAAGACCATGAAACTGTTTTTTGCAAGCCTGCTGGCCCTGTCGTTCTCGATGTTTGGTTTGCCGGCCTTCGCGGTGGGTCCCGATCTGACCGCCGTCACCACGGCCGTGGACTTCAGCACTGTCACCACGGCAATCCTCGGCGTTGCCGCTGCTGTGGCGGTCGTGTACCTCGCCTGGAAGGGCGCCAAGATGGTGATTGCCGCTGTCCGTGGCGCCTAACCAAGCCTGACGCGAACAGCGGGGGGGTGTGCACGCCTTCCCGCGTTTCGCATGCGAAAAACTCACAAGGGGTAAATCATGGCCGGTCCTGATCTGTCGTTGCTGGTGGCGGTAATCGATTATGAAAGCGTTGTCGCGGCGGTGGTCGGCGTGGCGGCGGCGGCGATGTGGGTTTATGTCGCTTGGTTCGGTGTTAAACAGGTTTTGCGCGCTGTAAGGGGTGGTAACGATGCGGCGGTGTCGGTTGGCGTGAGCGGCTACTCTGAGGCGCAATATCGTGAGTGGTGGGATGGTTTCGACGACGATGCGAAAAAGTTCTATGGCGTCAAGTCGTACGAGGATTGGCGCTCTCGTTACACGGCGGACTAAATGAACGCCGTCGACGCCTGGTATCTCGTGTTTGCGCTGCATGGCATGTTGACCGCCTGGGCGATGGTGAAGGGAATGGCTCATGATTAAGGTGTTGTTCGCGCTGGCGTGTTGTGCGCTGTGGTCAGGCGGGGCGTTTGCTGGTGCTGCATCAGCGGCCTGGGCGGGTTTATCGAAGTCGGGTTCGTCCTACAGTTTCAAGAGCGCAGGTGCGACGGCGGCGAATGGGGCATTTTTCGGATCGGCGTCGGTCAATGCGGCGGGGAAGGCTGTAACTATGCCGGCGTCCGCTCGATTTGCTGCGAATGCGGCGAGTTTCGCGATGGGGGCGGTGCGTCTCAACCCGACTATGCTGATTGGTACTGCGGTTGCGTCGTGGTTGCTGGCTGAAGGGTTGCAGTATGCCAATAACAGTTGGAATAAGAATGTGCAGAGTGGGGGCGGCGGGCAACAGGAAGGATGGAGCGGCTATGAGTGGTGGGGGAATGTTTCGGTTTATAGGGCTTCCACGTCGTTAGAAGCGGCACAACAACATTGCCGGGCGGCGTATCCGAATGGCGATTGTGTAACGCCGACGTCCGTCTATGTGTACGGCGGTACGTATGAGGGGCGGGAGATAGATTACCAATGGAACGGTTATCAGGGTTCTCATACGGTGAGACGTGATAATTGTTTTGATGGCTATTCGATGTCGAATGGCGTTTGCGTTGGGCAGTCGTCGGTTCCCGCGCAAGAATCTGACTTCTCGGGCGTCGGTTCTCATCCCTTGCCCGACGCGGCGGCGCAAGAATTGGCGCGTAAGGATGTGCCGATACCGGTGGAGGCTCCGGTATTGGCTCCCGGTCCGGTCGATTCGTTTGGCACGCCATTTTTAGACCCATTGAGCGGCCGGCAGAAAAAAGAGTTAACGCGGTTGAGTCCTGATCCGTTACCTACTGATCCCCTAAATGTTCGCATTGATCAGTATGACGTTGACGCGGGGGCTGTTCCTGGGCAGACCGAGGCGGCACCTGCACCCACCACAAAAAAAGAACCAGAGCCGGCGAAGCTCGGTGATATTCAATTTCCATCGGACTATGCGCGGCAAGGTGAAGCGGCGACGGCCGCGAACTCGATCAACGACACATTGGGCCCTAAGCTCGACAAGATCACGGAGACCGGGGCAGACCCAGCGGACCCGACACAGCCGGAAGGTTCTCAATTCGACCAAGCGTTTTTTCAAGGCACGTTTACTAGCCTGCTGGCGTGGCAGCTGCCGGCGCACAGTAGCCAGTGCCCGACGAGTTCATTCGACTGGGAGGGCCAGACATTCACTATGGATAGTCATTGCCAATTGGTCGCCGATCATTTCGGCGCGCTGGCGCTTGTCATGACGGCG
This sequence comes from Sulfuritalea sp., assembly GCA_034376265.1. Classification (GTDB taxonomy): domain Bacteria; phylum Pseudomonadota; class Gammaproteobacteria; order Burkholderiales; family Rhodocyclaceae; genus Sulfuritalea. Next base: position 32,350 of record JAXMJU010000368.1, on the reverse strand, counting down.
GTGTGGACCCTGCTTGGCTTGTTCATTCTTTTGAGGGCTTGATATGGCGATGCCGTTATTGCTCGCGCCGTTGTTGACGTGGGTATTCCGTGATGTGGTGGTTAAGTTCCTTGTCTTCGCGGCGCTGTTCGCCTTGGTGGCCTTCCTGGTGCCGAAAGCGGTGGCCTACCTGGGTAACTTCATTAATCCGGGCGGGCTGACGGGTGCGTTTAGCGCGATCGGTCCCGGCGTGTGGTTCTTCCTCGATTTCTTTCAGCTCGGCTATGGTGTGCCGCTGGTTATTTCCGCGTATGTCGCGCGCTTCCTCATTCGTCGCTTACCGTTCATAGGGTGATGTCATGGCTAAGAAGCATCAAATCAAAATAATCGCTGAGCGCTGGTCGGATGATCCGGTGAGGGATCGGGCGGCGCGGTCGTGGATGGTGAAGGCGCGGGATGTGGCGGACCAGTGTGGTGAAGCGTTTGTCGTCTTCGTCGGTTCGTTGCCGGTGTTTTCTTCCGACAATCTTGGCACTGCGCAGAATCATGCGCGCGAGGAACGCGGCGGACGGTGGGATGTTCGCGGAAAATTGGTGGACACGCGTGATGATGTGAGCTTGAAGCGGTTCGGTCCTGGTTGGTTCAAAGTGCCGGAGTCGAAGGTCTAGCCATGTCGATTAAGGCTTATGTCGGCCGCATGGGTTCCGTAGGGTGAGCGCGGGCGAATTTGAGGAACTGGCGGCGGTCGTGGACCATCTGGTTCAGGTGGCGTTTAATCTCGGTTTCGTGCTCGGCGTGCTGGTGAGTGTAGCGGTGTACTTTTTGGCCGGTCTGGGGCGGGGGTCACGTGTCAATTAAAGCCTATGTCGGCCGTATGGGGTCTGGCAAGACTTACGAGGTTGTTTCTGAAATCATTGTCAAAGCCTTGTCACGTGGCCGGCGTGTAGTCTCGAATATCGCGGGGCTCGACATCGAGGCAATCAAGGGGCTGCTTGTCGACAGCGGCGTTCCTGAGTCGCAAATCGGCGAACTGGTGCAAATCGATCACGAGCGTGTTCTTGACGAATACTTTTGGCGCTCGGACAAACCGATAGAAGCCGCAGCACCTGAGCCGGTCAAGTCCTGGGCGTGGGGCAAGGGTCGTCAGCGTGTCCCGGTCGAGGCCACGCCGGCAGCAGGGCAGGGCGCTGCAGTCCCGGTGGACTACTTCATTCAACCGGGTGACTTGGTGGCCCTGGACGAAATTTGGCGCTTTTGGGGTGGCTTCGCGACCAAGGACGGCGAGGGCAATAAGCGGCCGGCCACGGTGATGAATTTTTTTCGCATGCATCGGCACTTCACGCACCCACAAACCGGGGTCTCCTGCGACGTGGCGCTGATCACGCAGGATGTGATGGACTTGTCGCGCTCTGTCCGTGCCGTAATCGAAGAGACCTACTACATGGAAAAGTTGACCGCGATCGGGAGCACCAAGCGCTATCGCGTCGACATCTTCCAGGGCGGCAAGACTAGCGGCCGGCCGCTACGCCAATTGCAGCGCAGCTATGACGCGCGTTTCTTCCCGCTCTATAGCTCGCACAGCCAGAAAAAAGCCGGCGATGCTGATGCCGTAGAAGAAAACATTGACCAGCGCGGCAACATCTTGAAGGGCGCGCTTTTCAAGGTGGTGCTTCCGGTCGGCCTGATCGTCGCCGGCTTCGCGGTGTACACCGTCTATTCATTTTTCAATCCAAAGCCGAAAGCCGACAAGGTGAACACAGCGCAAGTGAAGCCAGGCGCGACACAGCCGGCCAATGTTTCGCATGCGAAAGCGGGTCCAGACCTGGCGGAAGATTGGCGCGTTGTCGGCTATTACCAGACCGGCGGGGATGTGGTCGTGCTGTTGAGCGATGGCCGGCACAATCGATCGTTGCGCGGCGCATCCGGCAAGATCGCCGGCCTATCGATGGAAGTGATTTTGCCGACTGGCGAAGCGGCTACCGACTGGACCGGGGGCAGGTCGTCGGGTATGTTGCCAGGGGGTGCGAAATGAAACGCCTGGCGGCGTTCCTGGTCGGGCTGCTGCTGGCCGGGTCGGGGCTGGCTGACGATCGGGTTTCGCTGGTGTTGTCTGACGCGCGCCTGGTTGATTTGGTGCGCGTGGCTTATGGCGAGTTGGCTAAGGAGCCGTTTGTACTGTCTCACGAGCTGTTGGAGTTAAAAGACCTGTTTACGGTTGATCTTCGCGAGGTGCCGCGCGCTCGTGCGGTGTCGGCCGTGGCTGAACTGGCGCAATCGGCGGGCTTCGAGGTTGCCAGGCGCGGCGGCGTGGTCTGGATCGGCAAGGCGGCGGAAGCAGTGGACGAGCTGTTGGTGTACCGTCCGCGCTACCGGTCGAGTCGTTACCTCGCCGACGTGGTGCAAAGCGTAACCGGGGCGCGCTCAGTGCTTGCGCGTTCGATCAAGGGTGCGGAAGTGCGCGAGGTTCAACCGAGCAAGGAAATGCAGCCAGGCGTACAGCCGGCGCGCTCCAGTTCGACCAGCGTTGAGGGCCAGATAGACCGCAGCGAGGTCGATCAGATCGCGTTCAACGTGGCGGCGAAGGATGTGGCGAAGGTGCGCAAGCTGCTGCAGGACCTGGACACGGCGAGCGGTGAAGTCGTGCTCAAAGCGGCCGTTTATGAAGTTGGCTTCGATCGGCGCGAAGGCTCGGCCGTGCAGATCGCGGCCAGCCTGATGGCGGGCAAGCTCTCGGGCTCGATCGCCGGCAACATCCTTGGCGGGGTGTCGGTCAAGTTCGCAAATGGAGGCATTGAGGCCGTGTTATCGGCCCTGGACGCGGATGTAAGGTTTCGGTCGGTGTCTCGGCCTCGGGTGAGGGTCAGGAACGGCGCGCAGGCCCGTTTTAGCGTTGGGCAGGATGTGCCAGTCCTGGCCGGGTCGCAGCTCGACAAAAACGGCAATCCGCTGCAATCGGTCGAATATAAGCAATCGGGCGTGATTCTGACCGCCACGCCTGAAATTCGGGAGGACGTTATAGAATTGTCATTGCAGCAGGAGCTATCCAATTTTGTCGTCACCAAAACGGGCGTGAACGGTTCGCCTACGTTGATCAAGCGCGCGGTGAACACGAAGCTCGGCCTTGTGCCTGGCGAAGTGGTAGTGCTCGCCGGCCTGCAGGATGATCAGCAGGATGAAACACAGAATCGCATGCCCTGGCTCGGTTGGATGTTGGGACAAGAGCGCCAGGAGAAGCGCTCTGAAATTCTGGTCTTTATCGAAGTCGAACGCATTTAAGGGGATGTCATGAAAACGTTTTTAATCGTCGGGGTATCGGCCATGCTGGGGATGTGGGCAGGGTGGGGCGCGGCAACCGATCGCGCAGAAAAAAACCTCGCTCAATATATTCAGACACCGGACGGCATTGAGGGATGTCGGCAGATTGTTCGCTCGGCTGGCGGGTAAGTTTTAACCAGGGCCGCGCGGCCCTTGATCCACCAAAGCAAAAAGCCCGCAATCGCGGGCTTTTGTCCACAAAAACGGTGGATAACTAGCCGGCGAGCTCGAGGCGCTTTTCGATGCGCTCCATGCGTTTGGCGATGTTGTCGAAGCGGACGCTGAGGCCGGCGTCGAATTCGTCGCCGTGGGCGACGTCGCGGCGCACGGCGGCAATACCGACTTCAAGCTGTCCAAGTCGGTAAATGACTTCCTCAAGTTTGGTTTCGATGCGGTCCTGTCCGGCCTGAAATCGCTTCAGGTGTTCGAGCATCAGATTTTCGACAGTTTCAGCCATGGTGCGGTCTCCTTTGCGTAAAGTGTAGCTTAAAACCTCAAGGCTCGTTCCGGTTGGCGAAGTTCGCCAGATCCTGGGCGGCCCGCTCGGCCTCGAGGATCTCGCTGCCGACCTTGACCAGCTCGCGCACTTCGCTCTTTGCCTGTTCCCGTTCGTCCTTGTTGGCGCTGGTGAGACGGGCCAGCAACAAGGCCACGCGGCGGGCATAGACGCCTGGGGCGGCTTCCTCCATGGCCGGACGGATCGCGGCGGTGATCGCCGTGGTCTTTGCGACGGTCGCCGGCGTTAAGGTTGCGTTCATGATCTGGCCTTCGCTGTCGTGGCGGGCTTCTTCGCCTTTTCCGTAGGGGTCGGCTTTTTCGTTTTCGCAAGTTCGCGCGTCATGGTCTCCAGGCGTTCCCGCGTCGTGGCGAGTTCCCCGGTCAGGGTGGCGACCTCCTTGCCGTGCGCCTTGCTCTCGATCGCCAGCGCCTTGCCATCCTGCCGCAGCTCGTGCACCAGCGCCTCCGATCGCGCGGCCCGCTCCTGGAGCTCGATCGCGCGTCGCTCGCTCGCCTTGTGCTCGGCAATGGCCACGGCGGCCGCCTGCTCGGCGTGGGTGCGGGCCTGGCGCTCGTCGGCCAGGTCGGCGCGCAAGGTGTCCAGTTCGCGCTCGAGCCGCGGCATCGCCTCGAGGCGCAGTAAAGCCTTTGCCAGTTCGGTGCGCGCCGCCTCCGCGGCAAGCCGTTCTTGCTGCGCGTCGTCGGTCGCTCGTGCCAGGTCGCTTTCAAGCTGTCCCATGCGGCCGGCCTGCTCGGCCTGGGCAGCGCTGGACGCCTCCAGGGCCTGCGCCTGGAGCTCGATGGTGGAAGCCTGGCGCTCGGACTCGTTAATCAGGTCGGCCAAGGCCGTCTGCGCCGTGACTAGCTCGGCCTCGATGCCGGCCCGAGCGCTGGCGACTTCCTGCCCGATGAAATCGACAAGGGCGCGCTGCAGCGCCGGGGGCAGGGTAACGCCCTGCTCGGCGGGCTTGATCTGCCCGCCCTGCCAGGCTTGCAGGAATTTAAGAATGGTCGCCATGCTGCCCGACCCTATCCGTTCCCGCACGGCCCGTGCGGTAGGCTTCCCGCCATCGGCGCGGATCGCGTCGGCGGCGGCGTTGATCTGTTCTTGAGTCAAGGTGGTTTCGCGTGCCATGCTGTTATCTCCTGTGCGTTACGTTATGTTATGCGTTACGTTATGGTATATGTTACGTTATGTTATGTTATGCGTCAAGCAACATTTTTGCGAGCGCTTTGCCGCCGTCGTTCGTCGGCGTGACAAACAAAAGCCAGTCCTCAACTTCGGCGCCGATCGTCGGCATCGGCGCGGCCGGGTGCAGCAGGCTGAACACAAAGCGCGCGCCGGCATTGGTCACAATGTAGAACTCTCGGCCGCGTGAATCGGTCGCCGTGCCCATTTCCTTGATGCGGTTCGGATACTTGCCGCGGTAGGGCTTGGCGCCGGCGGTGGCCATGGTGTTGGATCCTGTAAGTGATTGATGTTTCACGGGAAACATGTTATTAACATCGGGCCTGATGTTGCATCCCGTCCGTAGGTTTTGCTGTTGTTTTTGGTTTTCGAATTGCGGTCGTGTGTCCATGCGCCTGGCTCCTTTTGGTGGTCATCAGTCCTGAGAGGTTTGCAGTACCCGTGCCGTCATGGAACACAGGGCAGGTCTGCCGAAAGCAAGGGGAGGGCGTCTGTAACGCTGCCTTGGCGCGAAGCGCTTTTCCTGTTTCAACACCAATTGCGCAGCAGCGCCGTAAGGCGCACTCGTTTAGGTGTTGCCTGACTGGCAGGGTTATGGATACCCCTTGCTTTTGGCTCGCCCTGTGTTACTTGTCGGCGCCTACGGGTACTGCAAACCTCGGGATGACCGGCAAAAGGTGCGGGACCACGGCGGCGGTTTTTCGGAAACCAATAGCGCGCAGCGCGTCTAACTGCGCCCGAAGGGCGGCGCTTCCATCACGCCGTGGCCGTGGCCTTTTCGTTCAACTGGATCGCCTTTGACCTGGCCGTGTCGTTCAACTGATCCGCCTTGCGAGGTATCGCCGGCGCTCCGGGTTCAAGTCGGCGATTCGTCGCGCCTGGCCGGGTCGATCGCAGCGCGTTCGATGCAGTCAGCAAGCGGAGCGCGCAGGCTTCCCGGATCAGAAGGGGCGCAGCTCCCACGGCTTCATCGTGGGATGAGCGACTAGCGAAACCCTGGCAGAGCCGGGGCGGCGAAGCCGATGCCCGAATTAAAATCAACCATGCTCCCTGAATGGTCGCAACCATTGGCAAACCTGTACTGGCACAAACGCTATTGCCGTGCACCTGACCATGCCTGTCGACGTCGAGCCTGGCGCAAAATCGCAGTCGAAAAAAAACGCCTTCTAAGCGAAGGCGTCGAATACATCGAGCTGCACCTGGTGTGTCGATACCTTACGAACACCCGAAACCGAAACGCAGCCGACCGCCTGAGAACGTATCGCGCACAAAGTCGGCTGTTTCCTTGATCCACGTCGACGTAATTTGACATAATGCCAATTATGCGAAGTATAGAACGCGAATAGCACGGCGCTCGGGTCCCCGAGCGCGAAAGCGCGCCAGGAAAGCAGCCAGACTATTCGACCGCGCCCACCGACCGCAGATAGCTGACGATTTCGTCCTGGCCGAGCTTGCGCGCAAGCTTGATCGCCGTGACGCCTTCAAAGTCCGCGATATCGATATCCGCATCGGCATCGATCAATTGCCGTACCAGTTCCAGCTTGCCGTTCTTGATGGCGAGCATCAGGGCGGTTTGTCCGTTTGGCGCCCGGGCATCCAGCTTTCCGCCCTTGGCGATCACCACGGCAAGCACGTCCGTATCGCCGCCGAAAACCGCGTAATGCAGCGTTGTCCAGCCACTGGTATTGAGTTCGGCGCCGTGTTCGAGCAATGTCTTGACCGCTTCCAGCTTGCCGTTGAGTGCTGCCACCATCACGGCCGAATCGCCGTATTGATTGCGCCGATTGACGTTGGCCCGGTTGGTCAGCAGGGTTTGCAGCAACGGCAAGTTGCCGGTACGGGCGGCGATCATCAGCAAGGTTGATCCTGCGCGGTCGGAGGTGTTGACGTCCATGCCGCGCTTGAGCAGGTCCACCACGGTTGCCGTGTCGCTGTCGTTGGCCGCGGCGAGGATGTCATCGTAGGCGCCGCCACGGGCCAACCCGGCGAAGAATAATATGCTTATTATTATCAGTAAGTTACGCATTTTTCTCGATGCCAAACAGGCGAAAGAAGTTGCTTGTTGTGGCGTCAGCCAACTCCTCGACACGGATGCCCCGGAGCTTTGCGACTTCCTCGGCGACGTGGCGCACCAGTGCCGGGTGATTGAGTTTTCCTCGGTGCGGCACAGGTGCCAGATACGGGGCATCGGTTTCCACGAGCAGCCTATCGAGCGGTATCATCGCGGCCACTTCCTTGATTTGCAGCGCATTCTTGAAGGTGACGATGCCGGAGAAGGAGATGTGAAAACCCAGCGCGAGGGCCGCTTCGGCAACCGCACGGTTTTCCGTGAAGCAATGGAAGACCCCGCCGACCTCGCCGGCAGCCTCCTCTTCGAGGATGCGTAAGGTATCGGCCGCCGCCTCTCTCGTATGGATAATCAATGGCTTGCGGCACTTGCGTGCAGCCCGGATATGAGTGCGAAAACGCTCGCGCTGCCACTCCAGGTCACCTTCCAGACGGTAGTAATCCAGTCCTGTCTCGCCTATGGCGAAAACTTTGGGGTGATTGGCGAGGCGCAGCAGGGTTTCTTCGTCGGCTTCCTGGCCTTCCTGGGTATCGGGATGAACGCCGACCGCGGCAAACAGCCTGGGAAAGCGCTCCACCAGCGCCAGCACCGCGGGGAAACGCTCCAGGGTGACCCCGGCAACCAGAGCCCAGCCAACGCCATTGGCCTGCATGGCGGTCACCAGTTCATCCTCGCGTCCCTGAAATTCAGGAAAATCGAGGTGGCAGTGCGAATCGACCAGCAAGGCGCTCATCGATCTGCGGGCCGCAGGCCGCGCAGGAAATGGGCGGCGAGACTTTCAAGAAAAAGCAATTGATTCAGGGGATGGCGCGCGCTGCGGCGAAACTGGCCGATCTCACGCCAGGCGGCCAGCAGGGCACGCGGATTGAGGGTTTGCACCTCTTTCGGCCGCGGCCAGCCACCGTGATAGCGAACCTCGCCGGCAATGCGCTCCTGCGCCAGATCGAACAGCCAGCGCTGTACGCCTTCGACCAGGTTTTCCATGCGAAACATGCCGTCACCTTTGAGCAGTCCGTCCCAGCGTGCAGCGAGCGCGATCGGATCGGCCGGCGGTGCAATCAGGGAATCGACCAGTGCGTCGATCGGCGCCAACTGCCCCTGATCCTTCCATTGCGCGACACGCATCGGCGCCCCGCCGGCCAGATCGAGGTAGCGCCTGGCCTGCTTTTCGAGTCCGGCAGCGGCCAGCCAGGCTGCTGCCGCGGCGGCAGCCGGTGCGCCAAACGGGATCACCCGGCAGCGGCTCCGAATGGTCGGTAAGAGCGATTTTGATCGAGTTGAAACCAATATGAAATAAACGCTTGCAGGAGGTTCTTCAAGTATTTTGAGAAGCGCGTTCGCCGCCGGACCATGCATCGCCTCGGCTTCGGTGATGAGTACCACACGGTTGCCTTCCCGATGACTTCCGACGAAAACGAAGGCCTCAAGTTCGCGAATCTGGTCGATGCGGATAACGCTCGAGCCACGCTTCTTGGCCTTGTCGCTGCCGGCATCCTCGGCTTCGTCATCGCCGTCCGGCGCAACCCGGCGAAAGTCCGGGTGATTGCCGGCTTCCAGCCAGCGGCAGGCGTGGCATTCGCCGCAGGCCGTGGGGCCTGGTGCAAGCGACTCGCACAACAGCAGCGCGGCAATTTGTTCCGAGAAGGCGGTCTTGCCGACTCCTGCGGGACCGACCAGCAGCATGGCGTGGGGAAGCCGGTCGAGGCCCTGCATGAGCAGTTGCTCCTTTACTCTTTCGTTAAAGTTTATATTTGTTAAATCAGAGTGATACAATTATATTCTCAAGTACTTTATTAATTACAATCGGCGTCTGCGTAGCGTCAATTATCCGCACGCGGGCAGGGTTTTCGCTGGCGATGCGCAGATAGGCTGAACGCACGCGCTCGAAAAACGCGGCTTGTTCCTGCTCGAAGCGATCCGGCTCGGCGGTCGCCGCATGCAAGCGTTGCTGGGCAACGGCCACCGGCGCGTCGAAAATCAGCGTCAGATCCGGCTGCAGATCGCCCATCACCCAATGCGCGAGTTCTTCCAGTTTCTTCCAGCTGAGTCCGCGCCCTCCTCCCTGATAGGCAAACGAGGCATCGGCGAAACGGTCGCATACGACCCATTCGCCGCGGGCCAGCGCCGGTTCGATGACTTGCGCAATATGTTCGCGGCGTGCTGCGAACATCAGCAGCGCTTCGGTTTCCAGATGCATCGAATCCGCCAGCAGCAGGGCGCGAAGCTTCTCGCCCAAGGGGGTTCCGCCCGGTTCGCGGGTGGCGACCACCGTCCGCCCCTGCAGACGCAGATGCTCGATCATCCAGGCGTGCTGGGTGCTTTTCCCGGCACCGTCAATGCCTTCGAAGCTGATGAAGCGACCGCGCGAGGTTCCCACTTATTGTTTCTGGTATTTCGCGACGGCGCTGTTGTGTTCGTCGAGCGAGGCCGAGAATTCGCTCGATCCGTCGCCGCGGGCAACGAAATACAGCATGTCGCTCGGAGGCGGCTTTGCCGCCGCCTGCAGCGAGGCAAGTCCCGGCATGGCGATTGGCGTCGATGGCAAACCTGGACGCGTATAGGTATTCCATGGCGTATCGGTCAGCAGATCGTTCTTGCGCAAATTGCCGTCGAAGGCCGGACCCAGACCGTAGATCACCGTGGGATCGGTTTGCAGCAGCATGCCGCGCCGCAACCGATTGACGAATACCGCGGCGATTTGCGGACGATCCGCCGGTGTCCCGGTTTCCTTCTCCACGATCGAGGCCAGAATCAACAACTCGTACGGGGACTTCAAGGGAAGGTCGCTTTCGCGCCCGCCCCATGCGGTGGCCAGCCTGGACTGCATCGCCCGGTAGGCGCGACGGTAGACGTCAAGATCGCTGCTGCCCTTGTCGAACAGGTAGGTATCGGGAAAGAACAGCCCTTCCGGATGGCGCTCCTTGGCGCCTACATGGGTGAGTATCTGGGTATCGCTCAATTTCAGCGAGTCGTGTGCAAGGCCCGGATGTTCATTCAGCGCGGCACGGAACTGGAGAAAGGTCTTGCCTTCGACCAGCACGATTTCGCCTTGGCTCACGTCGCCGCGCGTCAGCTTGTCGAGCAGTGCCAGCGCGGTCAGGCCGCCTTCGACTTCATAGCTGCCGGTCTTGATCTTGGACGATCGGCCGAGAACGCGTCCCAGCAGTTCAAGTTGCCAGGCGGGCAGTTCGACGCCGGCCGTTTCGATGATCTGCGCCGCGGATCGCAGGCTGGAGCCCGGTGGTATCGAAAAAGCCGTCGGATCGTTGCGCATCGGCAAATGGCGTACCGTAAACCAGCTCGATCCCATGATGACCGCGACAAATCCGAGAATCACCAATAGCAGGATTAGCTTGAATGTACGCATGAAGACCTGGCAGGACTTGAATAGGGGCCGGATGGGCGCAATCTGCAACGTTGCCGCGATAATAGCACTGTCAACCTGCTGATCAACCCGGACCAATTCCATGACCGAAGAAACAATTTCCTTCTTTGCCAGCCAAGGCCTGGCGACGGATGGCAGCAGCTTCGGCGCTGCCGTAGAAGAGCTCGCCGAGGCGCAAGGTGGCGCCGTCCTCGCCCCACTCTTAGACCTCGGCCTGATTCGCGCCAGTGGCGCCGATACTGCAGATTTTCTGCACAATCTGCTGACCAATGACATCAAGGGCATCACCGCCGACGGCGGCCGCTTTGCCGGTTTCTGCACCGCCAAGGGACGCCTGCTGGCGCTGCTGCTGATCTGGCGCGACGGCGACGACTTTTTGCTGATGCTGCCGCGCGATGTGCTGCCCGTGATTTTGAAGAAGCTGTCGATGTATGTGCTGCGCGCCAAGGTAAAACTCACCGATGCCAGCGCCGAACGGATCCTGCTCGGCTACGCGGCCGCAATCGGCGTGTCGCCAGCGCCAACTCTTGGCGCTGCGACGACCGCTCTGGCGCGCTTCGGCGTCGCCGCTATCGATGGCGGACAGGCGATCCGGCTCGATGACAGGCGCTGGATGCTGGCGCTGGATACCGCCATGATCGGCTCGCGCTGGCGGCAATTGACGGTGACAGCCCGGCCAGTGGGCCTGGCCGCCTGGCAATGGTTGGAAATCGCCGCCGGCCAGCCGCGTGTGGTCGCGGCGACGCAGGAAGCCTTCGTGCCGCAGATGCTGAACATGGAATTGCCTGCGGTCGCCGGCGTCAGCTTCAGCAAGGGCTGTTATCCGGGTCAGGAAATCGTTGCCCGGACGCAGTATCTGGGCAAGATCAAGCGGCGCACCTACCACGCCAGACTCGGCACGTCGGTTGCTCCCGGCACCCCTGTGTATGCCCCCGAAACCGGTGACCAGCACTGCGGCGCGGTGGTCAGCCTGGCGCCCTCCCCGGCCGGCGGTTTCGAATGCCTGGTCTGCGTCCAGAGCGGCGCCGTGGAAGCCGGTGAGGTACATGTCGGCGCCCCGGCCGGCGAGCGTCTGGAATTCCTGCCCCTGCCCTACGCCCTGCAAGAAGCCCCCGCGGGGGACGAACTGGCCTGATTCACCCCATGTGCCTGATCCTCGTCGCCTGGCGGGTGCATCCCGGCTACCCCCTGGTGGTGGCCGCCAACCGCGATGAGTTCTTCGCCCGGCCAACCGCGCCCGCAGCCTTCTGGCAGGACGCACCGCAAGTACTGGCCGGGCGCGACCTCGATGCCGACGGCACCTGGATGGGCGTCACCCGCAGCGGGCGCTTCGCGGCGCTGACCAATTTCCGCGATCCGGCGCAGAACCGCAGCGGCGCACCTTCGCGTGGCGGACTGGTGAAGGATTTTTTGTGCGGCGACGAGGATCCGCAGGATTATCTCGAACGCGTCGCCGCTCACGGCCGGGCATGCAACGGTTACAACCTGCTGGTCAGCGACGGCGCAACGTTGTGGTGGTCGTCCAACATGGGCGATGCCGCGCGTGCGCTGCAGCCCGGCGTGTATGGGGTGTCGAATCACCTGCTGGATACGCCATGGCCGAAAGTTGGCGCTGGCAAGACGGCGCTGGCACTGGCGCTCGACCGGCTGCCCGACGACGAGGCGTTATTTGCACTGTTGCAGGACGACGGCATCCATCCCGACGAAGAATTGCCGCAGACCGGGATCCCACTCGACTGGGAGCGCCTGCTTTCCTCGGCCTTCGTCAAATCTCCGGATTACGGTACGCGCAGTTCCACCGTGTTGTGCGTTGGGCAGGATGGCTGGGCGAGCTTTGACGAGCAGACCTGGCTGCCCGGCGCGCAGCGCGGACAGCGGCAACGCTTTCGCTTTAGAGCGAGCGCACCATGGTCCGGTGCGGAATCCCGGCTTCCATGAATTCGGGCCCTACCTCGACGAAGCCGAAACGCCGGTAGAAGCCGCAGGCCCAGGTCTGTGCGTGCAGCGCCAGGAGCCCTTGGTGCTGTAGTGCAGCTTCTTCCAGCAGTCGCTCCAGCAGGGCGCGGCCGACGCCCTTGCCGCGCCAGTCGGCCAGCACCGCCATGCGGCCGATGTGGCCATCCGGCAGCAAACGCCCGGTACCGATCACACCGCCATCGGCGTCGCGGGCGACGGCGTGGCGGCTGACGGCGTCGTGCTCGTCCATTTCGAGATCGCGCGGAACGCGTTGCTCCTCGACAAACACCGCTTCGCGCACCGGTCGCGCCTGCTCGCCGAGTTCGTTCCACGAACCCGCCTCGACACCGAATTCGACGATATCGACTTGCGTATAGGCCGGCACCCGGTCGAACAGCTCGATGATGTCGGCGTTTCTCATGCGTATGCAGCCGATCGAGCCCGGACTGCCCATCGCTACAGGATCGGGCGAGCCGTGCAGATAGATGTAGCGATGCATGGTGTCGACTTCGCCGAGCCGGTTGCGTCCCGGTTCCTTGCCGGACAGCCACAGGATGCGCGTCAGGATCCAGTCGCGGCCGGGAAATTCGTTCGCGAGTTGCGGCGTCCATACCTCGCCGGTCGGACGCCGACGCCTGAATACGGTATTCGCCGGGGCGCCAGCGCCAACTTTTGCGCGCACGATATGCCGACCGCGCGGCGTGCAAAAGCTGCCGTTCTGCTCGCCGGCCCCGTTTTTTGCGGTGGATACTAAGTAGCGACGCAGCAGCATGCCGCGCTCGTCATGCAGTTCCAGGCTTTGCTGCGGCAGGCTGATGCGGATATGCATTGCGGGCGGCATCAGGCGAGCAGCGTACGTCCGCGGCGCGCCGCGAAAAAGCCCGACAGCAGGCTGCCGCAAGCATCGCCCAGCACGCCGCCGACAATCGTCGTGTGGTGATTGAGGCGGGATTCGGCGAACAGGTCGATCACGCTGCCGGCGGCGCCGGTTTTCGGATCGCGGGCGCCGAAGACGACGCGCTCAATGCGCGCATGCATGATGGCGCCGGCGCACATGGCGCAGGGTTCCAGCGTCACATACAGGTTGCAGCCCGGCAGGCGGTAATTGCCCAGACGCGTGGCGGCATCGCGCAGCGCCACGATTTCGGCATGGGCGGTGGGATCGTGGCGGCCGATTGGCTGGTTGAAGCCGCGGCCGACCACCTCACCTTGCAGCACGATCAAGGCGCCCACCGGCACCTCGCCGGCGGCGCCTGCCTCGCGCGCCAGATCCAGCGCCAGCCCCATGAAATGCTCATCGTCCATGGGGCTGATTATGGCATCGCTGCCATGCGCTGCGGGGCTTCCGGGTTAGCGTGAAACACGGTGCCAAGCGCGCTGTGGCGGGTTCGAGCGCAGCGAGCCAATTGATAGCCTCCCCCGCGAGGGGGAGGACGGGAGGGGGCGGGCCCACTTGCCAGCTTGAGACGCTACGACGCCACAGTATTTCATGATGCGGGGTGGTTCATCGAAGCCATGAGCGCTAGGCGTTCTTGGTGACTGCGCCGCCCGCCTCCAGCAGTTGCGCCTGCGCTGCAGCCAGACGCGCGATCGGCACGCGCGGTCCCGAGCAGGAGACGTAGGTGAGGCCGATGCTGTGGCAGAACTGGATCGACCCCGGATGACCGCCATGCTCGCCGCAGATACCGACTTTGAGGTCGGGGCGCGTCTTGCGTCCTTCAGTCACGGCCAGTTTCATCAGTTCGCCGACACCCTTCTGATCCAGCACCTCGAAGGGATTGTCCTGCAGGATTTCTTCCGAGATATAGCTCGGCAGGAACTTGTTCTCGGCATCCTCGCGGCTGAAGGAGAAGGTGGCTTGCGTCAGGTCGTTGGTGCCGAAGGAGAAGAACTCGGCATCCTCCGCCATGCGTCCGGCGCGCAGACAGGCGCGCACGACTTCCAGCATGCTGCCGAACTTGACGTCCACCTTGATGCCGTGGGTCAGTTCGACGACCTTGTGCAGGCGCTTCACGTAGCTGTGTATGCGACACAATTCCTCGACCGTGGCCACCTGCGGCACCATGATTTCCGGATGGACCTCGGTTCCCTCCTTGGCGCAGAGCGCGGCGGCTTCCAGAATCGCCTGGATCTGCATCATGTAGATCTCGGGATAGGTGATCCCAAGGCGGACGCCGCGGTGGCCGAGCATCGGGTTGACCTCGGACAGCGCACGGACCTTCTTGAGGATCTTTTCCTTCTTGTGGATCGCGTCATCTTCAAGATGGCCGTCCTTGAACTGCTTCATGCTCACCGACAACTTGCCCAGACCGTCGGAGTATTGCTGATACAGGCGCGGACTGAGCAGCTTGAGGGTTTCCGGCAGTTCTTCCATGGCCTTGATCGAATCGCGCATGTGGTGCAGGTGGGCGATTTCCAGTTCCAATTGTGCCGTTGTCGGCAGGAATTCGTGCATCGGCGGATCGAGCAGGCGCACCGTGACCGGCAGGCCCTTCATGGCCTTGAAAATGCCCTTGAAGTCGGCGCGCTGAATCGGCAACAGCCTATCCAGTGCCGCCTGACGTTCCTCGACGGTTTCGGCAAGGATCATCTCCTGCACGATAGGCAAACGATCGGAGCTGTTGAACATGCGCTCGGTACGGCACAGGCCGATGCCCATGGCGCCATACTTGCGCGCGCGCGCGGCGTCGTCCGGGGTATCGGCATTGGCCATCACCTTGAGTCGCGCCACTTCGTCGGCCCAGCCCAGCAGGGTCGCCATGTCCTCGGAAAATTCGGCTTCCACCGTAGGCACTTCGCCAGCGTAGACCTTGCCGCTGCTGCCGTCGATGGTGATCACGTCGCCTTCGTGCAAGGTGGTCTCGCCGATTACGGCGCGCCGTGCCAGGTCGTCGATGACGATCGCTTCGCAGCCGGAGACGCAGGGCTTGCCCATGCCGCGGGCAACTACAGCAGCATGCGAAGTCTTGCCGCCGCGGCTGGTGAGGATACCTTGCGCCTGGAAGAAGCCATGGATGTCTTCCGGCTTGGTTTCTTCACGCACCAGGATGATGCGCTCGCCCGCCTGGCCGCGTTCCTCCGCCGAATCGGCGTCGAACACGATCTTGCCCGAGGCCGCGCCAGGGGAGGCCGGCAGGCCGGTCGCCAGCGGCTTGCCCTTGAAGTCGGCCGCGAGCTGCGGCGCCAGCATTTGTTCGAGCAGGGTCGGGTCGATCCGCGTCAGGGCCTTCTCGCGCGTGATCAGGCCTTCCCGGTACATCTCGACCGAAGTGCGCAGCATCGCCCGCGCATTCATCTTGCCGTTGCGTGTCTGCAGGCAGTAGAGCCGGCCTTTTTCGATCGTGAACTCGAAGTCCTGGACTTCGGCGTAGTGCGCCTCGAGCCGTGCGTGGAGTTCCTGCAACTGCCGGTAGATTTCCGGCATTTCCTGCTCCATTTCGCCAATCGCCTTCGGCGTGCGTATGCCCGCCACCACGTCCTCACCCTGGGCATTCACCAGGTATTCGCCATAGATAAGGTTTTCGCCGGTGCCGGGATTGCGCGTAAAGCCGACGCCGGTACCGGAATCGGAGCCCATATTGCCGAATACCATGGTTACCACGTTGACCGCGGTGCCGCTGGCCATCTCCTTGGTAATCTTGAACTGACGGCGATAGTCGATCGCGCGCTTGCCGTTCCAGGAACGGAACACCGCGCCGATGGCGATTTCCAGTTGCTGGTAGGGATCTTCCGGGAAGGGTTTGCCAGTATGCCGGGCGACGATAGCGAGAAACTCCTTGGCCAGTTCAGCCAGGTGTTCGGCCTTCAGATCGACGTCTTGGCTGGCGCCGTAGCGGGCCTTGATCGACGCCATCGCCGCGTCGAAGTGCTCGTCGCCGATGCCCAGCGCGATCTTGCCGAAAAGCTGGATGAAGCGGCGCCACGCGTCATAGCCGAAACGCGGGTTGCCGGTCTGGGCGATCAGGCCCTTAAGGGTGGTCTGATTGAGGCCGAGATTGAGGACGGTGTCCATCATGCCCGGCATCGACATGGACGAACCAGAGCGCACCGAAACCAGCAGCGGGTTGTCAGCGCCGCCAAAGGTTTTTCCGGTCTTCTGCTCCAGCGCTTTCATGTGCGCCAGCGTTTGCTCCAGCGCGCCTTCGGGCAGGCGGTCCTTTTCGAGGAACGCGAGGCAGGCGTCCGTGGTGATGACGAAGCCAGGTGGCACGTTGAGGCCAATCTGCGTCATCTCGCACAAGTTCGCGCCTTTGCCGCCGAGCAACATCTTGTTCTTGCCATCACCTTCCTCGAAGGCAAACACCCATTGCCGTTTCATCAATGCTTCTCCTTGTTGATTGGATTGCCGCTATGCACAATTATTTTATCGTTACTGGTAGGGGAATTTCACAAAGAAAATCAGTTTACTCACCATAAGAGCATTCCATCCTGACGCAAGATGCGCTAAATTATCCAAAATTCATCAAATCGCATCGAGGACGAACGTAGGGTATTGATTCAGCCATAAAATAAATTACTATGCGTCCGGCAATTGTTTTTCACTCGTGAAATCAACGATCCACAAATAGGCGACCAACTGATATGGACATCGTCAGACAAAAGCAAATCAGGGAATGGACCCTGCTTGGGTTGGTCGGGAGCATGGCATTGGTTGCCAATCTTCCGCGGCACGCGCTCGACAGCATCGGCCTGGATCCGGGCCTGCTGATGGCGGTCCTGGGTCTGATGGTCGTGTTTGCCCTGTTCCTGTATGTTCGGTTTTTCTTCTTTCTTCTTTACGCAATGCTGGCGGTCGGCGCCAATCTGCCGGAACAATGGGCCTATTCGCTGGGTATCAGCCAGACACCGTTGCTGATCGCCCTGATAGCAATGGTTGCGCTGTCCCTGCTCAACTATGGCGCCAAGACGCTGCCCACGGGGCTGGAACCGAAAAAGCGCAAACCGAACCTCGAAGCCACCCAGGTGTTGCTGGATGCCATCGAGCGCCGCAATCTTTCCTATATCAAGACTCTGTTGGCCATGGATTTCGACCTCGACGAGCCTGGCACCGACGGCACGACGCCGTTGATGCGCGCCGCCCAGCGCGGCGAGTTCAAGATAGTCCAGTTGCTGATCAAGCGGAGCGCCTCGCCATTGGTGGTCGGGGCTGCCGGCAAGGCGTCGGATCTGGCGCAGAAGAACAACTTTTCGTCGGTTGCTGAATACTTGAAGAAGGTCGAAGAAGTTCAGACCGCGGAAGCCTCGCGGCGGTCCGCAAAGCAGCCTCGGGGAGATGCGGCAGTCGTTGCTTGACTCAGCCAGCGTCTTGATTCAATGAGTCTGACTTCCCGTCCCGGCGTCGTCGTGGGCGTCTCGCGTATTCGGTAGCGGCTCGCCGGCCATCAGGTGGAGGGCAATGACGATTCCCGCGATCACGTTGCCCAATGCAAATGCTGCAAGGAGCAGCATGGTGCCAAGGGACAGTTGATAGGCGTGCAGCACGAAAGAGATGGCCGACGACAGGCCGTTGAGCACGATAAGCCCCCAGAAAAGTGGATTTCGCGGCTGAATGAGTCGCGCTAATTTCAGTTCTCTTGCCATTAGACACGTTCGCTGCAACCGGCTTCACAGCACACGACTAGTATCCGGGCCGCAGCAGATAGATTTCCACCCAGTGCCGCCGCGAATCTCTCTCCTTTTCGTGCTCGCCACCGAAACTGGCCAGGAGGATCCGCCGCGAGAGCACGCCAAGTTCTTGCAGGCGTTCCTTGACTTTTTGCAGGACTTTCTCCGCGAGTCCGATATTCAATGCCGGACTGCCGCGGTCCGGAACATGGCTTTCGAGGCGCAGAAGAATCCGCTCATCCCGCTTTGCCTCATTGGCTATTTTCGCCAGGCGGCCTTCCATCTCCTTGGAAAATCCCCCGCTACCCGGGTTAATCTTGATGACCACATCGGGCTCTGGCTCGTGGCGCGCTTCC
The DNA here is from genome assembly GCA_034376265.1 of Sulfuritalea sp. Taxonomy (GTDB): domain Bacteria; phylum Pseudomonadota; class Gammaproteobacteria; order Burkholderiales; family Rhodocyclaceae; genus Sulfuritalea. Next base: position 14,000 of record JAXMJU010000368.1, on the reverse strand, counting down.
CTCTGTGGAACAAGCGGTGGAGCCGGCTTGGTCGCAGACTTTCGTCTAGCTTGATCGCTATCGGCAGGAGATCGCTTGAGTTGCCGGACAGCGACTGACTCGGCGTTGTAGTCCGTCGCTTGGGGGGCAGCCGATTGCGCGGCGCTCTTTGGCGGGGCTGCGCATGCTCCCAGGCATAGCGAAGTCGCCGCGATCAATAGGCTTGCTGCAAGTCTCATTTCTTTCTCGCTGTGATGGTTCCGCCAAAAATATCATGCTGGGCGAACCGGCAGATGGCGGCGATGATGGGATGCGTCAGCTTGCGTTCATTGGTAATGGCAAAGATCTGTTCGCGTACGGTATCGATTCTGCCGACGACCTGTACGTCGTGCTGACTGACGATGTAGGACTCGATCGCCGTCGGCGCCACAAAGAAACCGGCCCCGGCCTGGCCGAAGGCCTGCAACAGCGCGCTGTCATCGAACTCACCGACAATGCGCGGCCGCAGCCGCTCGGCCTCGAACCAGCGCATCAGGCGCGGCTGCAAGGCCACATCGACTCCCGGAAGCAGAAAAGCTGCGCCGTCAAGCAGCAGCGGAAATGGCCGCGACACCTGCTGAACCAGTGCTTGCGCGCCGAACACGCTGACACCGCTCTCGCCCAGGAAATGGTCGTAACCGCGCACGTTCAGGTTGTCGGGCATGGGACGATCGGCGATCACCATGTCGAGGCGATGTATCGCCAGGTCCGCCAGCAGCGTCGTCAGGCGCCCTTCGCGGCAAATCAGTTTGATGGGTTCCTCGAACGCTAGGGACGGCTCGACCAGGCGATAAGCCACCATTTTCGGGACCGAGTCGGCGATGCCTACGCGGAACGGCGCACCGTGCGGTAGCGCGCCGTCGCGCAGTGAATCCAGCATTTCATCACCCAGCGCGAATATCTGTTCGGCGTAGCCGAGCAGGCGTTGCCCGGTTTCGGTGAGTTCCAGGCCGCGTCCGACACGGCGAAACAGGTCGACCCCGAGCGTGGCTTCGAGTTCGCTCAACTGGCCGCTGATCGACTGAGGCGTGAGATGCAGTTGCTCGCTGGCACGGGCGATGCTGCCCGATTTGGCGACCATCCAGAAATAGCGCAAGTGCTTGAAGTTGAGGGCGGCCATGATGTCTCGTCGATGATTTATGCGCTGTACACCGCAGCGCCGACAGGTGCCTTGACCCGTCTTGGGTGCGCAGATCGTCACATCCATTTATGCGATCAATTTGTTAATTATATTCGATTTGTACGAGTCTTCTATCGAATCTATCATCGCGCAGTCGGTGAACCCGAGGCGGCTATCCGAAGCGCCTGACGCTCACTGAAAAAATCGATGGGCGTGCGGGTGATCGAGGCGCCATCGGCGTCGACCGAATTCTGGCTGTTCGAAACTATCCGCAAATAGGCGGCGGAAGCCGGCATTGAGACGCCCGAAGTGGGAATCTACGAATCGCCGGACGTCAATGCCTTTGCCACTGGCATGAGCAAGAACAGTTCCCTCATAGCAGTTTCCGGCCTGCTGCAAAACATGACCAGACAGGAAGCTGAAGCGGTGCTCGGCCATGAAGTCGCCCACGCGGCCAACGGCGACATGGTGACCCTGGCGCTGCCTGAATTCGCTGCATCCGCAGCCGCTGCCCGACAAAATGGCCGCCTTCGGCATTGCCGGCGGTGGCGGTGGCGGCATCAAACTGCTCTTCATGACCCATCCGCCGCTGGAAGAGCGCATCGCGGCGCTCAAGGCCGGGCACTTAACGATTCCGACTGATTCGACACCGGTCAGGCCGGTTTTATCGTTTTGGTGCCGGTGGCGACCTTCAGCGCGCGGCGGCGAGAAAGGCTTCCAGCAGCGGCGCGCAGTCGAGCAAGTCGTCGGCGGCGGACTGGGCGTGAAACTCCGGGTGCCATTGCACGCCGCAGACGAAGCTGCGACCGTCCCAGCGTATCGCCTCCACCACGCCGTCGGCACCTTCGGCTTCCACTACCACGCCACGACCGAGCCGGTTGATCGCCTGGTGATGGATCGAGACGACCTTGGCTTCGGTACGGCCGCCGAACCAGTTGGCGAACTTGCCGCCGGCGACGAATTTCACCGTATGGCTGTTGCGATCGTAAGCGGGCGTCTCGTGCCCTGAGGCTGCCGGGAATTGCGTCGGCAGATCCTGGAACAGCGAGCCGCCCAGTGCGACATTGATCAGTTGCATGCCACGACAGATGCCGAGGACCGGCTTGCGGGCTTCCATGAATTCATGCACCAGTTCCAGTTCATAGGCGTCGCGCACCGCATCCCCGTTCCATTCCGGCCGCAGCGGCTCTTCGCCATAGGCCTGCGGGCTGACATCGGCGCCGCCCTGCAGGATCAATCCATCGAGATATTCGGCATAGTCGCGCAGGCGGATATTGCTGCGCAGCAATGTGCCATCGGCCACCACCGAGGGCACCATCAGCACCAGCACATCCCGCGACATAGCCCACTGCGCGACGCTTTGCTCGAGCACCTGCAGCGTCCTGCTGCGAATGCCGGCGCCGCCCAGCTCGGGATGAAAGATGCGGGCCGAAAGGCCGACGCGGATCGGCCGCCGCCGCCCGATCATGTCGCTCTCCCGTTGCGGAAGCTGCGAACGGCTGCATCGACCATGCCCGCGACGCCCCCCTGCTCGCCATATTGCCTGCGCAGGAAACTGGCGTGATTGCCCGCGTGAACCGTAACCGCATAAAGATCGTCGAGGGCTGGCTGACTGCCCAGCGCTGCGGCATGGGGAGTGAGGTGGCGTAGCGTGGCCAGAATGTCTTCGCGCAACGAACGGTTCTCGTTGGTCTTCGGATGCACGATGACACCGTCAAGACCGAACCGGCAGGCTTGAAAGCGGTTGTAGTTGTAGACCAGGTAGTCGTCCTCGGTCGGCGGCGGTTCCTGGTGCTGGAGCAGCATGCGGCATAGCGCCTGCAGGTAGCTGGCCAGGGCTGCGGCTCGTTCGACGCTCAGCGGCGTATCGCAGACGCGCAGTTCGATGGTGCCGTACTCGGGCTTGGGGCGGATGTCCCAGTAGAAATCCTTCATGCTCTTCACCACGCCGGTCGCCTCCATCTTGGCGAAGTAATTGCGTTCGAAGTCGTTCCACTTTAGCAGGAAGGGCGCACGACCCGAAAGCGGAAACGCAAACACCGAATTCAGGCGCGCCGAGTCGAACAGGGTGTCGACTCCCTGCGAAAACGGCGACGACGCCGACAGCGCGATGAAATGCGGCAGATAGCGATTCAGCGCGTGCAACAGGTAGAGTCCTTCGTCGGCGGAGCCACAGCCGATATGCACATGCTGGCCGAACACGGTGAACTGCTTGGCGAGATAGCCGTAAAGTTCGGAAAGTTCCTTGAAGCGCGGCTTGGCGAAGATGCGCTGGTCGAACCAGCGCTGGAAGGGATGGGTTCCGCCGCCGCAGATCGCGACATTGAGCCGGTCGCCGGCCGCCACCAGCGCGTCGCGCATCTGTCGCAACTGTTCCAGCAGATCGTCATGGCGGGTATGCACGTCGGTGGCGATCTCGATCATGCTCTCGGTGATTTCCGGCTTGACGTCGCCGGGGAAGGGTTTGCGGGCAAGCAGATGCAGCATGTCGGCTGCTGCGGCAGCGAGATCGAAATCGGTGGGATTGACCAATTGCAGTTCGAGTTCGACGCCCATGGTCAGCGGGCTGCTGGTCTTGAAAGTTTCGAGCGCCATGCTCAGCCCTCCCGTCCCGGTTGCGCTTCACCGGCACGGCGCAGCGCCCATTGAGTTGCCAGCGGGCCCAGCACGTTGAGCAACAGCATCACGGCGGCCACACCGGGCAGGTGCTCGACGAGTTTCGCATCGAGATGCCGAGTCTGTTCCAGAAGCATCATGGAGAACACCGACAGCGGCATCAGCGCGACGCCAGTCAAGGCTCCCTTGCGCCAGCTCAGTCCGCTGACCCGTGCGAACAGAGTGGTGGCACCGGTCTTGACCAGCAGGCGCGCCATCAGCACCGCCGCGCCCAGCTCGATGCCGGCGACAACCTGGCGCCAATCGAGCGTGGACGCGATGAACACGAACAACAATACCGTCAGCAGGTCGCCCAGGGCGCCGAAATTGCGCTGGGCCTGCGACAGCAGCACGCGACGATGACGGGCAGCCCGAAAGCCAGTGCGGCGAGGATCGGCGAGAACTTGAAGGCATCGGTCAGCGCCGTGAGCAGCAGCACGGCCAGGGCAAATGCCACCGTGGTGTGGTGCGTGAGCCCCCCGGTGATGCGCAGCAGGCCGGGAACTGCGACGCCGAACAGGGTGCCCAGGCCGGCGGACACCAGAACCACGACGACGCTGTTCCATACCGCCGTGAATACGCCGCCGTTGCCGGTCAGCATCGCATAACCGACGACAGCCTTGAAGGCGACCACGGCGAACACGCAGTTGAATGCAGACAGATGCAGCGTGCGCTCGGTCACCTGCCCCGACCCGCGCAATTCATTGACCACCCGCAGCACGGCGGCCGGCGAGGTCGGCACCGCGAGCGCAGCCAGCAACAGCGCGGGTATCGGCGCCTGGCCGAATATCCGGGCGATAAAAAATACCACGGCGAAGGTAGCCGTGGCTTCGACCACGCTGGTAGCGCCCAGCCACGGATTGGCACGCAGCCAGCCGAGGTTGATGCGGTAGCCCAGCTCGAACAGGATCAGTGCGAGAGCGACATTGGTCAGCGACGCCATTGCTTCGCCTGACGGCTGGGACAGAAAGCCGCCCTGGCTCGAAGCCATCAGGAATCCGGCGATGGCGTAACTGCTGATCCGCGGCAAACCGAGCCAGCGACGCCCGAATTCGCCTGCCACCCAGGCCAGCGCCAGCGCAACCGGCCAGGCGATCTCGCCAAGAATGAGGTTGAGGCTCGCTGCCATGGGCTCCCTTTATTCAAGCACGTCCGGCGCCAGCCGGCTTTCGATCGCCGGATTCACCGTCCCGCCAGCACCAACTTTCAGTCCGGTGGCGGCTTGCTGCTCTCGGCCCCGGCGAGCAAGGTGCGCAGCCCGACATAGGGCTTTTCGGTTTCCGCAATCGCGGGCGTGGGCGGCGCTTTGGCGAGTTCGGCCGCGAGTTCCTCGCTGCGGCGCTGTTGCTCGGCCAATTTGCGCTCTAGGTCTGCGACCTGGCGACCGAGCCGTGCCGCTGCCCACTGCCCACGGATAACGGTCGGAGAGGAAAGCAAGCCCGCAATCAGCGCGCCGAGGCCAAGCGAGAGCAGCAATACCAGCGCCAGCGAACCCTCGAAACGCCAAACGGCAAGCGTCACCACGACCGGCGTATTGTTCTGCAGAGCGAACAACACCGCTCCAATGGCAAAGACGATGCCGACAATCAATGTGAGCTGCATGACGAATTTTCCATTTTGGTGCTCCGGTTCAATCCTGCTCGAGGGGGCAATTCAAACACGATAGTCGCAAACGATCGTGGAATCCATGGCATAGTCGACTCATTACTTCGAATATATCGAAGTGTAACTAAGTACTATTCGAATGGATCGATTTATTTAAAGCCCATACAATGAGCCCGTATCCATCTACAAACCAAGATGACAAGGAGAAGCAAATGAGCAACCTGCGAGCAATTGCCATTCCGCATAGTGGCGCCGAGTCGGTGCTGGCGACCAACAAGATGATTCGCAATACCTACATGCTGCTGTCGATGACGCTGCTGTTCGCCGCAGCCACCGCAGCCGCTGCGGTGGCGTTGAAGCTCCCGCATCCCGGGCTGGTAGTAACCCTGGTTGGCTACTTCGGCCTGCTGTTCGCCACGACCAAACTGCGCAACAGCGCCTGGGGCCTGGTATCGGTATTCGCCCTGACCGGTTTCATGGGCTACACCCTGGGGCCGATCGTCAGCCACTATCTGGGCCTGCCCAATGGCGGCCAGACGGTGATGATGGCCATGACCGGCACCGCCGCGATCTTCCTCGGCCTTTCCGCTTACGCGCTGACCACGCGCAAGGATTTCAGCTTCATGGGCGGCTTCCTGATGGTCGGCATCCTGCTGGCCTTCCTCGCCGGCCTGGCCGCGATATTTTTCGAGATTCCGGCGCTGTCGCTGACCGTCTCGGCCGCCTTCGTCCTGCTGACGTCTGGCCTGATCCTGTATGAAACCTCGAACATCATTCATGGCGGCGAAACCAACTACGTCATGGCGACCGTGACGCTGTTCGTTTCCATCTTCAATCTCTTCACCAGTCTCCTGCATTTGCTGGGCTTCATGAACAGCAGCGACTGATCAAAGCAGTACGATACCGACCACCTGAAGCAAGCACGGTGGTCGGCCCGTCGATTGGCATCGCTGTCGGTGGCTCGCGAACCGCCACTCCGCCGACGACCTGGTGCGAGACCTGAGCAGTGTCGGCGGGCCGTTCGGCAAGTTTCACGAATCGCCCTGCCCTGCGCCCTGATGTGTCGAGTTCCAGCGATCGGGGGCGATAGGCCACCCTCAATCCAAGACACGCTATTCCCACTCTATTGTTTCCGAGGCATTGAAACCAGCATGAATGCTGGCTTTATTTGTAGTGATCATTCAACCTAAAAACCGCAGTTAAAACGAACGGGCACGCGGAAAGCCTTGTGCCGCAATAGTTTCGGCAAGATAGGTCCAAATGCAGAGCAGTTGGGCTTAAATCGCGAAGATCCTTGTGCCACAAGGGTTTTCATTGGATTTACTGCTTCAACTGCGGTTTTTAGGTTCAATTTTACCGTCGTTTATACCGTCAAAAAACGACAGCTTTTGCTGGCGCGGGAGATGCACTCGGTTTGCGCGGCGGCTACTCCACCGCATCAATCGTCAACTATCGTCGGGCTTTGTAACCGCGCTTTGAGCGTTCTGGCTCATCCTTTCCCGGCATCCGCGAGTGCCTCAAGCCTAGCACCGAACCGCCCGGCTCAACCAGCAAGCCGCGCGAGTACACCAAGTACGTGGTCGCAAGCAATTACTCCACATCAACGGGCAACGGAAGTCCCGGACTCACGACCTTGGGCGACGACGCGCGCGGGAATCGCTTTCTCAGTCGCGCAGCGGCTTGCGCGATTCCGGCGGAAAGCGGCAGGCTTGCCTCGACCAGATGCGCGACAGACTGGCTTGGCTTACCGCCCTTCTTAAGACACTCTGCCCAATGCTTCTCAGCCTTTTCGGGATCTAGGCATGCCGAAAGTCTCCCGTGTCAGTCTGATAGTGTTTCGCACCGATCTTCTCAACGCTCAGTTTGAATTTCTTGTAACGACGCCAACTGGCACCGTACCGGACACTGGAACACGGCATCCCCTCCCACGACACGTTTTGCCGGGTGTTTGCCGCCATTGACGCGGAGCAGTTCGGGGCGGCCTTTGGGCGCTGGGTCAGCGCCGTCTTGCCCGTCTTGAGCCACGGCGAAGTCGTCGCCATTGATGGCAAGACCAGTCGCCGTTCGGGCAAGGTCGATGCAACACCCTTGCATCTGGTCAGTGCCTTTGCCGCTGGAGCGGCGCTGGTACTCGGCCAGCGTGCCACGGCCCAGAAGTCGAATGAGAAGACGGCCATTCCGGAACTCCTGGCCACACTGGCGCTGGAAGGCTGCATTGTCACCATCGATGCCATGGGCACCCAGCCCAACATTGCCCAGGCAATTCGCCATCGCGGCGCAGACTATGTGCTGTCGGTCAAAGACAATCAGCCCAAGTTGGCCGAATCGATACAGGATTTCGTCGCGGCCTTCCTGGCCGCGCCAGACAAAACGCCGCACCAGGTCGATGAGATGGTAGAAAAGGATCACGGCCGACTGGAAACCCGGCGCTGCTATGCCTTTGATCAACTCGATTGCCTACATGCCCCGGAGCGCTGGTCGGACCTGAAATCGTTTGCGGTCATCATCTCCGAACGCACCCTCAAGGGAATAACCACCCGTGAGCAGCGTTGCTACATCTCCAGCCTACCGGCCCACGCCCATCAGATCAACCGGGTGGTGCGTCAGCATTGGTGCGTGGAGAACTCCTTGCATTGGTGCATGGATGTCGTGTTCGGCGATGATCAGATGCGGGTTCGCACCGATGATGCCGCTCATAACTTCGCCACCTTGAAGCAACTCGCCCTCAATGCGATCCGCCATGCCCCCGCTCCGTGCAAGGGCGGCCTCAAGGTCAGGCGCCTTATCGCTGCAACCTCCGATGACTATCGCGCTCAAGTCCTCGGTCTTGTATAAGGTTCATGCGATTGCCCTGAATAGCGATGCTATTCCGGCCTACCTGAGTAGGTACTATGATACACTGATCAAGTCATGCTGTTGACATGAACTCGCCTTGGGAGGCCTGCGAAGCTATGAATCCGATTACTCCGCGCTACTGGAGCAGTGTCGTGTTGGCCCTCGCGGCCGTCGCGGCGCAGGCGCAGCAGGTACCCGATGCCGGAACCATCCTGCGGCAGCAGCCCACTCCGCCGGCCGCGGCGCCAGCGCCAGCCCCCAAAGTGGCTCCCGCGCCCACCGTCCCAGCGCGAGCCCAGGGGCCCGTCTTCCAACTCAAGGGATTCCGCTTCACCGGTGCGGTGCTGATTCCGGAGTCCCGGCTTCAGGCCTATGTGAAGGTCTACCTCAATAGCAAGGTCAATTTCGCGATACTTGAAATTATCGCCCAGCAGTTGACCGGCTATTACCTGGAGCAAGGCTACCTCGCGCGCGTGATCGTGCCCGAGCAGGACGTCAAGGACGGCATCGTCGCGATGCGCATCATCGAGGGTGTGCGCGGCAGCCTGGACCTGGACAACCGCGGCCAGCGCATCGATAGCGCCCGGGCCACGGCATTCATCGACCGGCGCCTGCCCCAGGGCGCGCCCATGAGCATCACGCGCCTTGACGAGGCCATCGCCATCCTCAATGAGCAACCGGGCGTTGAGGCGGGCACCTCGCTCAAAACCGGCGCACGCGAGGGTGACGTGGGCGTGGTGGTCAGCCTCGCCGACAAGCCGCTGCTCACCGGCACGACCGAGATCAACGGCAATGGTGGCCGAGCCAGCGGCAGAATGCAGGCGCAGGGTTCGCTCACCCTCAACAACCCCACCGGCCATTTCGACGCGGCCACCGCCCTGGTCAATGTCTCGGAGGGCAACACCTTTGTGCGCGGCGATTACAGCCTGGCCGTGGGCGCCAGTGGATTGCGTCTCGGGGTCAACGCTGCTCATCTCGATTACCGCATCATTGAAGACAGCCTGAAGGCCCTGGATCTGAAAGGCACGGCCACCACCTATGGCCTGGCGGCCAGCTATCCGCTGGCGCGCACGCGCGGCTTGACCCTGAGTCTGGTCGGCAGCCACGACGTCAAGGAACTCATCGACCAGTTCGGCGCGGCGGAAACCGGCAACCGCAGGGTGAAAGTCACCAGTCTGGGAATCGGAGGGTATGTGCAGCACCAGCTCGGCCGCCTGCCCGCCATCACCCGGTTCGGCGCCTCGGTCAACTTTGGCGACAGCGACCAGCGCGACGCCGGCGCACTGGCCGTCGACAATGTAACGCGCCAGTCAAACGGCAGCTTCTCGAAGCTCAACTACAGCCTGTCGAACCTGGCCGATCTCAATGCGCGATGGAGCTATAACGTCGCCCTGAGCGGCCAGTTCGCCGGCAACAACCTGGATTCCACCGAGCGCATGAGCCTGGGCGGGCCGACGGCGCTACGCGCCTATCCGACTGGCGAAGCCACCGGCGACGAAGGCTGGCTGGTCAACTTCAATCTGCGCCGCAGCTTCGGCAACACGGTGGCGGCCACATTCTTCTATGACGTAGGCGGCATCACCCTCAACCATTCCACCTGGGCGAACTGGAACGCGGGCAACCCGAACCTTCCGAACCGCTACACGCTGTCGGGCCTGGGGGCGGCGTTGGACTGGCGCCTCACGCCTGCGACACTGCTCTCGGCCATCCTCGCGGTGCCCGTGGGCAGCAATCCGGGGCGCGATGCCAACAATCTGAATGCCGACGGCCGCAAAAACGAGGCTCGCGTCTGGCTCAGCCTGAACGCGCAGTTCTGAACGAATCGGTTGACTGAAGGATCCGCATGAACAAGTCCTTTCGCCTGATCTGGAGCGACGCACGCCAAACCTGGCTGGTTGCACACGAAGCCGCCGTTGCCCGGGGCAAGCCTTCCCGGCGACTAACCATCACCACGAAAGTGGCGGGGGCACTCACCTCGCTTGCCTGTTTCTACGCCGGCGCCCAAGCGCCGGCGCCCGGCACCCTGCCCACGGGGGGGCAGGTGGTGGCCGGCCAGGCCGCCATCCGCCAGGCGGGCAACGCCATGACCATCCAGCAGGATAGCGCCCGCGCCATCCTCAACTGGAACAGTTTCAGCATCGGCAGCCAGGCCAGCGTGAATTTTCAGCAGCCTTCCGCCAGTGCCGTGGCGCTCAACCGGGTGCTGGGCAGCAATCCTTCAGCCATCTACGGCTCGCTGACGGCCAACGGCCAGGTGTTCCTGGTCAATCCCAGCGGCGTGGTTTTCGGTCCGAGTGCGCGGGTCGATGTGGCGGGCATGGTCGCTTCCACGCTCAATATCCGCGACGAGGACTTCCTGCTTGGCAACTATCGCTTCAGCCGCGATTTTGCCGCAGCCAGCCTGATCAATGAGGGCGAGCTGCTCGGCAAATACGTGGCCCTGCTCGCCCCCGAAGTGAGGAACGAAGGGGTGATCCTCGCCAGGCAGGGCACGGCCGCCCTCGCGGCGGGCGAAGTCGTCACTCTGAACATCGCCGGCAGCAATCTCGTGAGCGTGCAGGTGGACAAGGCCAGCATCGACACCCTGGTGGAGAACCGGCGCCTCGTCCAGGCTGATGGCGGCCTGGTCGTCCTCTCGGCACAGTCCGCACATGGTCTGGTGGGCAAGGTGGTCAACACCGGCATCATCGGGGCCGGTGGCATCGTCTCTGACGGCGGCACCATCCGCCTGGTGGCCAGCAGCGCCATCGAACACAGCGGCAGCATCCAGGCCGACGCCGGCACCAACGGCAAGGGCGGCGAAGTCATCCTGCTCGCCGACCTTGCCAATCCGCAGAGCAGCACGATCGTAAGCGGTGACATCAGCGCCCGGGGCGGCAGCGAGTCGGGCGACGGCGGCTTCATCGAGACCAGCGCCAGCCGTCTGAGCATCGGCGACCGCGCGCGCATCGATACCCGCGCGGTCAATGCCAGGACCGGCCAATGGCTGCTCGATCCGTTCGACTTCACCGTCGCCGCCGTCGGCGGGGACATCACCGGCAGCGCGCTGTCCACGGCGCTGGGCTCGAACGATGTCATCATCCAGACTCTCGATGCCAGCGCGGGCTGCACCGGCGCCACCTGCGCTGCGGGCAACGCCAGCGGCAATGGCGACATCTTCGTCAACGATGCGGTGACCTGGGGCAGCAGCCAAAAGCTCACGCTCTCGGCCTGGCGCAACGTCGCCATCAATGCGCCGGTCAACGTCAACGGCGCGGGCGGCAGCCTGGCGCTGGAGTTCGCGCAGTCCGGCACCGAACTCGATTTTCCCGCGGGCGTGTACCAGATCAATGCGCCCGTCAACCTGGCAACCGGCACCGGCTTCAGCACCAAGGCAGCAAGCGATGGCGCGCTGATCAACTACACCGTGATCAACGACGCCGCGGCACTGGCGGCTATTTCCGGGAATCTGGCGGGCAGCTATGTGCTCGGCAGCGATGTGGCCGCCCCCGGCAGTTCCTGGGCACCACTGGGCAACACGGGCACGCCGTTCACCGGCAATTTCGACGGACTCGGGCACAAGATCACGGGCCTCATGCACACCAATGCAGGCAGCGATGTCGATGTCGGTCTGTTCGGCGGCAGCGTCGGCCTCATCCAGAACGTGGGGGTGACCGGGGTAAATATCGCCGGCTCACAGAACGTGGGCGCGCTGGTCGGGATCAATAACGGTTTCGTGGTGAACAGTTATGCCACGGGCACCGTTACCGGCAGTGGCGCCGGCGATGTGGGCCGCATCGGCGGCCTGGTGGGTTTCAGCATGGGGCCCATTCAGGGCAGCTATGCCGATGTGACCGTGACCGCGACCACCGGCAATCAAACCGGGAATCCGCTGACAGACGGCAGGGGCGGCATCGGCGGCCTTGCTGGCGTCGTCGGCACCTCGGTGCTCGACAGCTACGCCAAGGGCAGTGTCACCGGAGGAAGATCCGTGGGCGGCCTCGCGGGCTATTCGGCAGCTGCCATCACCAACAGCTACTCAACCGGTGCCGTCACCGGCACGGCGAACGTCGGCGGCCTTGTCGGGGGAGTGGACTATGGCGCCGGGTTTCCGTTCATCTTCGGCAGCTTCTGGGACACCACGACAAGCGGACAAGTGGCAGGTGGCGGCACGGTGGACGACTTCGTGACGGGCCTGACCACTGCGCAAATGCAGACGCCGTCGAACTTCACCGGCGCTGGCTGGGACACTACCTTCGCCTGGGAACTGCGTGACGGCCAGTACCCGCTGCTCAAGCAACTGCTGCAGCCCATCTTTGTCCATGCCAGCAACACCACAACCACTTACAGCGGCCTGGCGGTGACCAGTGCCGGCGCCACCGTCGCACCCGGCACCGCCACCGGCGGGGATTTCAGTGGCACGGCCATCTCGGCGCCCACCGCCACCGCCATCAACACCGGCACCTACACCCTGGCGGCATCCGGCCTGACGCTGACCAATCCGGGCAGCCAGACCGGCTACCGCATCGAAACCGTCAACGCCACGCTGACCATTGATCCGGCCACGCTCACCTATGTGGCGGATGCCAAGAGCCGCACCTTCGGCGCGGCCAACCCGGCATTGACCGGCACGGTCACCGGCTTCGTGAACAGTGAAACCCAGGGCACGGCCACTACCGGCACCCTGATTTTCTCCACTGCAGCCGATACCTCCAGCATCGTGGGCAGCTATGCCATCGACGGTTCCGGACTGACGGCGAACAACGGCAATTACCTCTTCTTGCAGGCGCCCGGCAACAGCACCGCGCTGACCATCAATCCGGCTCTCCTCAGCCTCGACACGACTGCCAGCAAGACCTACGACGGCACCAATATCTTCAACAACAGCCACAGCTACGTGCTGACCGGCATGGTCAACAGCGATCCGGCACCCACCGTGGTCTCGGGCACGGCCACGGTAGCCAGCGCGAATGCGGGAACCTACAACAGTTTCGTGACCAACAGCCTTTCGCTGTCCAACGCCAACTACACCCTCAGCGGCGGCACGGTCAGCGCCACCATCGATCCCAAGGCGCTCAATGTCAGCGTGACGAAGACCTACGACGCCAGCGCCGATTTCACCTCGGGCTTCAACTTCACCGGCATGGTGGGCATCGAGGCAGCGCCGACGGTCAACAGCGGCACCGCTACCGTGAGTAGTGCCAACGCGGCCACCTACAACAGCTTCACCAGCAGCACGCTGGCACTGTCCAATGCCAACTACACCCTCGCCGGCGGCACGGTCAGCGCCACCATCGATCCCAAGGCGCTCAATGTCAGCGTGAGCAAGACCTACGACGCCAGCGCCGATTTCACCTCGGGCTTCAACTTCACCGGTATGGTGGGCATCGAGGCAGCGCCGACGGTCAGCAGCGGCACGGCTACCGTGAGCAGTGCCAACGCGGCCACCTACAACAGCTTCGCCAGCAGCACGCTGGCACTGTCCAACGCCAACTACACCCTCGCCGGCGGCACGGTCAGCGCCATCATCGATCCCAAGGCGCTCAATGTGTCGGGGCAGACGGCGGCGAACAAGATCTATGACGCCCTCACCACGGCGACGCTGGTCGGCGGGGCGCTCGTCGGCGTGGTCGGCGACGACACGGTCACCCTGAGCAGCGGCACGGGTACGTTCGTTGACAAGAACGTCGGTACCGGCAAGGCGGTGACCGTCACCGGCACCGGCCTCGCAGGCATCGACGCGGGCAACTACGCCGTGAGCGACCCCGTCGGCCTGACTGCGGACATC
>JAXMJU010000367.1:0-13816 GCA_034376265.1 Sulfuritalea sp. | reverse complement strand
TCGATCACGCCCATGTCGGCGGCGAGCTGGCGCGGCTTTGGAAATTGCCCGAAGCGGTCGCCGATGCGATTGCCGCCCATCATGTCTCGGACCAGAACGAGCCGGAAAGCGAACTGGCCGATGCCGTGCATGTGGCCGAGGTGCTCAGTTACGCGCTCGACCTAGGGGACTTTGGCGACGCCAGGGTGCCGAATCTGTCGGTCCTCTCCTGCGCGCGCATGGGCATCGACTGGCGCTGCTTCGCCGACCATTTCCCGCGCATCGAAGCGCGCTTCGTTACCGCCCGCATCACGCTAAGTTTGTAGTCGGGGCCGGCCGACCTGGCCGCCAGCCTCAGGCCGGCGTGCCGGCCTGGTCGGGCGGGGGATGCGCCAGCAGGCCCTGGCGCACGAAGTTGATGTGGCCGCGCAATCCGTAGAACAGGTCGCCGAAGGAGGCGGGAATCACGATGCGGTTGACCGCGGTCTCGATGTGGTCGAGCTGGCGCAGCAGTTCCCCGCGCCGCGCGGCATCCACCGGCGGCTTGAAGGCCTCGCGCTCCAGTTCCAGCAGCACCTGGTACCAGCGATAGATGCGCGACTCGATGCGCCAGCGATAGACCATGGGCGCGAACTTGAGGGCCGGCAGGAGCAGCAGCACGACCGGCACCAGGAAGGCCAGCACGCGCGCGATCAGGCTTGCCAGCCAGAAGGGGAAGGTGCCGTAAAGGAAGCTTTTGCCCGAGGCGTAGTAGCGCGTGGCGTCGGCACTGATGCGAAAGTCGCCCTCCTGCGCCGCGGGAAATTCGCCCCGCTTGCGGAACAGGCTGGCCGCGCCATGGACCTCGCGCGCCGCTTCCAGCAGCAGATCCGACAGCGCCGGGTGCAGCGATTCTCGCGCCACCAGTTGCACCGTCGGGCCGACCAGGTACACGTCCTCGGGCGGCAGGTCCTGCCCCAGGTCGAGACCGCCGCGCGGCAGCAGGAGCTTGTTGAGAACCCTGATGCGGCGCACATAGGCGTCGGTCTGGACGAAGCTGAACAGACGCACGCCGCCGTCGCGCATCAGCTTGCGCAACACGCTGCTGGCGGTTGAATCGCCCATCAGGAACACCGCATCGACGCGCCCTTCGCGTAGCTCCTTGCCCGGGTCGTCGAAATCGGTCTCGTCGAGGATCGTGTCGGCGCCGGCAACGATGCCGTTGGCCTTGAGCAGCCGCAGCGCCAGGGCGTGCGGGCCGCTGCCGGCGGGGCCGACGTTGAGGCGCATGCCCTTGAACTGCGACAGCAGCTCGCGCTTGTCGCCGCGATAAAAGATCATCAGCGGCTGGTAGGACACGCTGCCAAGCGACATCAACTGGTCGAACTCCTTGTCGCCGGCCGCGCCGCCGAGCACGAAACCGATATCGACGCCGGCCTTGGCGTCCGCCAGCCGCCGCAGGTTTTCCGTCGAGCCGTCGGAAGGCAGGATCTTCAGCCTGACGCCTTCGCGGGCGAGGATCTTCTGGTATTTCTCCGCCGTGCGCTGGAAGGTGCTGCCGGCCGGGCCGCTGCTGATCGTCAGGCTGCGCGGCGCCGCGGTGTTGATGAACAGGAAGGCGCCGGCGCTGACGGCGAGGCAGACGATCAGGATCGAACCGACCGAAATCACCAGGCCGCGCCCGAACAGCACAGTGAGGCGGGCCCAGGCCCTGGTCAGCAGGATTTTCGGCGATGTCATCGGGCGTTGCGCGGCTTCACAAGGCAGATCATGAGGCATTCTACCTTTGGCATCGGAAGCGCCGGGCCATCGGGAAACTCGACGCGAGGCCCTGCCGGTGGCCGTGCAGAGGGGCGGCTTGGGAAATAGTTTCCGGAAATTGAAACGCAAGCGCGCGCCGCTGCATCCAATGGTGTAACAACAACATGGATGGAGGCAGGCAAAGAATTCCAGCAGCAATCTGGCCACCCACCAGCAATCGATCGACATCGATCTGGCGCAAAGCGTGGCGGCGGGCGATCACGATGCCTTCCGTACCCTGATGCGGCAGCATAACCAGGCGCTCTATCGCACGGCTCGAAGCATCCTGCGCAACGACGGCGAGGCCGAGGACGTGGTCCAGGAAGCTTACATCCTCGCCTATCGCTCGATACAGGACTTCCGCGGCGACGCGAAGCTATCGACCTGACTGATCAGGATCGTGGTCGATCTGGCGATCCGACGCAAGCAGCGCCAGAGTCGCGATCACGCGATATTCGCGGACAATTCCGCCGCGCCGGACGAGGAGGCTCAGGACATGGGCAAGAGTCAATCACGCAGCCCCGAAGACGCGGCGTCGAACAGCGAACTGCGCCAATTGCTGGAGGCCCGCATCGACGGACTGCCCGACCTGTACCGCGAAGTATTCGTCCTGCGCGGTGTCGAGGAACTCAGTGTGGAAGAGACGGCCGAGGTTCTCGGCATTCCCGAAGGCACCGTGCGCACACGCTTTTTCCGCGCCAGGCATTTTCTGCGCGAAGGCCTGGCCACGGATATCGACTTCGCCCTCGGCGACGCGTTTTCCTTCGCCGGCGAGCGCTGCGATCGCATCGTCGCCGGTGTGTTCGACCGCCTGCAACAACAAAGTTTTGAGCAACCATGCTCACCCACAGAAGAAACACCATGACAACACTGATCAAGCTTGAAGAAATTGCGAACGCCGTTCCCCGTCGTGCCTTCCTCACCCGCTCCGGCCTGCTGCTGTCCGGCAGGGATGCGCTGGCCGCGAAGTCGGGCAAGGGCGCCGAGTCGGACTTGCGCATCCTCAATACCGCGCTGGGCGCGGAACTCGAGGCCATTGCCGCGTACCAGGTCGGCGCCGAAAGCGGCTTGCTGCAAAAGCCGGTGCTCGATCTTGCCGTGACCTTTCAGGGCCACCACAAGCAGCATGCGGAACTGCTGTCGAAAACCATCATCAAGCTCGGCGGCAAGCCGGTTGCGGCCAAGGCCAAGTACGTCTTTCCGGTCGAGACGCTGAAGAACCAGACGGACGTCCTGCGCTTTGCCGCCGCACTCGAAAAGGGTGCCGTCAGCGCCTACCTCGGCGCCATTCCGGTATTCGGCCACCGCGATCTGTCGAAAGCCGCCGGCAGCATCCTCGGCGATGAAGCCATGCACTGGGCAATTCTGCGCAATGCCGTGGGCGACGTACCGGTTCCCGACGCATTCGTTGCCTGACCCGGCGGACACCGGCCATGAAGTCCTGCAAGCGACGGCATGCGGCGCTGGCCGTGATGCTGTCGCTGGCCTGCCATCAGGCCCTCGCCGGCGGCGGCGCGGCGGCGGACGCGGGCGCCTATGCCCGCGGCGCGATGGTCTACGAACGCTGTGCGGCATGCCACGCGCTCGAAACCGATCGAACCGGTCCCCGCCATTGCGGCCTCATCGGCCGCCGCGCCGGCAGCATTCCGGGCTTTGCCTATTCGCCGACGATGCGCCAGTCGAAAATCATCTGGAGCGCGGCGAACCTCGATCGCTTCCTCAAGGCGCCGCTGGCGATGGTGCCGGGCACCGCCATGGGATACGACGGGATCAAGGATGAACGCGAACGCCGCGACCTGATCGCTTATCTGCGCGCAGCCAGGCAGGAAGCGCGCTGCCGGCCGGCTTCGTTCGGCGGCCCGGTCGGCGGGCATAGCGGCCGCCACACCGGCATCGCCAGCCAGGGCATGCAATCGGCATCGCGGACTTTGTCGGACGGGGAAACCGCTGCGCGGGCCGGCAAGCGCCGAATTTTGCCGAAGCTGGAGGCACTGCCCCAGATCTTCTGACCGCCACCGATGCCGGCAAGGCCCGGCTGCTGGTGAACGCGATCGACGACGTCGACGACAGCCTGGCCCTGGTCGACCTGGTGCGCGCCCATTTTCCGCAACTCAAGATCGTCGCCCGCGCCCGCAACGTGCGCCACTACGTCGAGCTGCGCGCGCGCCGGGTCGAGGTGATCGAGCGCGAGACCTTCGAAGCCGCACTCAAGACCGGTCGCCAGGTGCTCGAAGCGCTGGGCGTCGATCCCTACCGCGCGCGCGAAATGGCCGACGCCTTCCGCCATCACAATGTCGCCACCATGGAAAGCCTGATTCCGCATTTCCACGACGAGAACCGCATGCTGACCGTGGCCAAGGCCGGCCGCGAGGAACTGGAGGAACTGTTCAGCCGCGACCGCGAGAAGTTCGAGGAAAGAGGCAAGGGTGGGTGGAACTAGGCACACGGCTGGTTCGCTTGATTCCCCCGCAAGGCTGGCAGCGGAAGGCGAGAACGAGTTCTGGATCAGGCCGACCGGACTGGGCGGTGGGAGCCCGGTGACAAGCTGCGTCGCCGTCCCGTCAGCGCCAACTTTCGCAATGGCCGGGCGCAACGCAAGCCCGCCGCGTCTCGCAATGTCGCCGGCAGTCTCGGATTGAGACGCGGGCCGGCCGAAACAATTCCGTGATGATTTCGCAAGCCATTGATTATCAATGACTGAGCCTGCGTCCGGCGGCCCGCCTCGAAGCGGGAATGCTTGTTGCACCTATGGGGCGAGCATCAGCCGAAAACAACAACGAGGAGACCGGGTGGTCAGGGCAAGCCGCGCAGACCGGCGCACCTGCTTTCCGCCACGCTCGTTGATGAGCGCAACACCGAATCCACAACCACGACAAGGAGGAGTATCAGATGACTACGTTGAGGCCCGACGCTTTGCGGGCAATGGAGTATGTGGAAAGTCTGGGCAGGCGGGATTTCCTGCGGTTCTCGGCGGCGGCGGCCAGCCTGTTCGCCTGCGGCAGCCTGCTGCAACCCGTGGCCGCGCTGGCCGCGCTGCCCGCAGGCATCAAGCACATGAGCGAAGGCGAGTACGCGGTATTGCACAGGCTCATGGAGGTCATGCTGCCGACGCAGGGTACCGCCCTGCTGCCCGTCGACAAAATCCCGGTCCTGCAGACGCTCGACGGCGCGCTGCTGGCGACCATGGAGCCGCACATTCTCAAGGGGCTCAAAGGCGGCATCGCCTATTTCAACGACGGTCCCATGGGCGTTTTCGGCAAGCGTTTCGTCGATCTCGCGGAGGCCGACGCGATCCGCTTTTGCGATACCTGGGCTGATTCCGCGGAAGTTCCGCAGCGCGCCCTGGCGATGGGCCTGAAGAAGCTCGTCGGGCTGGCCTACTGGGCCAATCCGCCGACCTGGGCGCCGCTGGGCTATGACGGCCCGGTAACGAAGCGCTGGGGACTCAAGTCCTACGGCAACGCACCCATTCCCAAGCACTGATTTCGCGGAGATCCACAATGAGCAAGAAAATTGCGGTGAAAGCGGCTGCGCACGGCCTGAAAGTTATCCAGTCCGGCGACGTCAAGGACAGCAGCATCCAGCTCAAGGCCGATGTCGTGATTGTCGGTTCCGGGGCCGGCGGCGCCATTGCCGCCTACGAACTGGCCTCCAAGGGCAAGAAGGTCGTCGTGCTCGAAGCCGGGCCTTACGTACCTTCCGAAAAGTTCACGGAAATGATGGCCATTTCCATGGGCACCCTCTACCAGGATCACGGCGGGCAAGCCAATGCCAACGGCGACATCACCGTCCTGCAGGGCGCCTGCGTCGGCGGTTCGACGGTGGTGAATGCGGCACTGTGCTTTCGCACGCCGGACTATTACCTGAAGCTCTGGGGCAAGGAATTCGGGCTCACCAACCTGACGTCCAAAGTCATGAAACCCTATTTCGAGAAAATCGAGAAGAACCTCCAGATACGTCCCAACAAGAAGCAGGAAACCAGCGTCGGCGCCGAACTGATCAACAAGGGGCTGAAGAAGCTCGGTCTGCCGCCCGGAATCGCCAGGCGCAACGTCAAGGATTGCGGGCTTTCCGGCTTCTGCTTCGCCGGTTGCGTTTCGGATCGCAAGCAGTCGATGCTGGTGACCTACCTGCCCTGGGCGGTCGAGAAAGGCGCGACGATTTATGCCGATACCCGCGTGGTCAAGGTTCTCGCCGACAAGGGCAAGGCCAGCGGCGTGCTCGCCGAGGTGGTCGATCCGGCCAGCGGCAAGAAGAAGGCCGAGCTGCGGGTCGATGCACCCATCGTGGTGCTCGCCGCCGGGCCGGTGCAGACGCCGGTGCTGCTGATGAAGAGCGGGCTGTGCAATTCCAGCGGCCAGGTGGGGAAGAACTTCGCCTGCCATCCGACGATGTCGCTCACCGCCGAATTCGACGAGGCGGTGGACGATTTCCATGGCGCCACGCACTCCCTGTACATGGACAAATTCACCCTGCCCGAAGAGGGCGGCTACCTCCTGCTCAACGCCGTGCAGGACCCGGTGGAAGCCAGTTTCCAGGTCGAGCCGGGCACCGGCAAGCCCTACATGGCCTACATGAGCCGCTATCGCAACACGATCCGGCTGATCACCCTGATCCACGACAAGAACGTCGGCGAGGTGACATGGAAGGACGGCGTCAAGCAGATCAACTATTCGGTCGACGACGAAGACTTCAAGGCCATGAAGCAGGGGCTCAAGACCAATGCCCGGGTGCTGTTCGCCGCCGGTGCCAGGCGTGTCTATATCCCCACTTCCCAGCGCCTGGCGATCGAGGACGCGAGCCGTATCGATGCCGTGATCGACGGCCTCAAGAACGAAGCGGGGCGCTACCGCTACACCTCCTTCCACCCCCAGGGCAGCTGCCGCATGGGGGCCGATCCGGGGCGCAGCGTGGTCAACCCGAAGGGCGAGACGCACGACGTGAAAAACCTCTACATCGCCGATGCCAGCCTGCTGCCCACCTCGATCGGCTACAACCCGTCGGAAACCGTGTACGCGCTGGCCAACTACATCAGCGACCAGATCATTGCCGCACATTCCTGAAACCACAAACGGAGACAAAGACATGAACGCACCCGCGACTTCCCGCTGGGAAGGAAAGATTTTTATTGGCGACTGGGCGGCCGGACACGGCAGCACCGTTCCCGTCGTCGAGCCGGCCACCGGCGCCACACTGGGCATGCTCGGCATCGCCGATGCCGAGGATGTGGATGAGGCCGTGCGCATCGCCACCGAGGTCCAGCCCGGCTGGGCGGCCACGCCCTTCGACCGGCGCGCCGAAATCCTGCGCGAGGTCGCCCGCCTGCTGAAGGAACGCGCCGCCGAACTCAACGACTGGAATATCCGCGAATGCGGGTCGATCCCGCCCAAGGCGGAATGGGAACTGCAGGCCACCTATGAGCAGGCCCACATGGCGGCAGCGATGCCGATGCAGCCGATCGGGCAGGTGTTTCCTTCATCGATGCCGGGGCGCAGCAATTACTGGCAGCATGTTCCGATCGGCGTCGTCGGCGTCATCGCACCATGGAATTTCCCCATCCTGCTGGGGCTGCGCTCCGTGTTGCCGGCGCTGGCGATGGGCAATGCCGTGATCCTCAAGCCGGATGCGCAGAGCGCGATCTGCGGCGGCCTGTTGCTGGCTGAACTGTTCGCCGACGCCGGCCTGCCGCGGGGCGTGCTCCATGTTCTGCCCGGCGGTGCTGCCACCGGCGACGCGCTGGTCAAGCACCCCGGCGTCGGCATGATTTCCTTTACCGGTTCCACGGCGGTGGGCCGCCAGATCGGCGAGACCTGCGGCCGCATGCTGAAGAAGGTGGTACTGGAGCTGGGCGGCAACAATGCCATGGTGATCCTCGACGATGCCGACCTCGACAGCGCGAGTTCCTGCGCCGCCTGGGGCGCCTTCCTGCACCAGGGACAGATCTGCATGCAGGCCGGACGCCATCTGGTCCAACGCAAGGTCGCCGGGCGCTACATCGAACTGCTGGCGGAGCGTGCCGCGCGCCTGGTGGTCGGCAATCCGGCGGCCGGCCCGGTTCATCTCGGGCCGCTGATCAACGATCGCCAGGCCGATAAAGTCGACGCCATCGTGCAGCGCTCTGTGGCAATGGGCGCCAAGGCCGTGGTCGGCGGCAACCGCCAGGGGCGCTTCTATCCGGCGACGGTCCTCTCCGGCGTGACGCCGGACATGCCGGCCTTCACCGACGAGATATTTGGCCCGGTCGCGCCCGTCACCGTCTTCGATAGCGACGAGGAGGCGATCGCCCTGGTGAACAGTTCGCCGTATGGTCTGGCCGCCGCGGTGCACAGCGGCTCGGTGGCGCGCGCCCTGGCGCTGGCGTCGCGGCTGAAGTCGGGGATGGTGCACGTCAATGACCAGACCGTGAACAACGAATTCCAGGTGCCCTTCGGCGGCATGGGCGCATCCGGCAACGGCGGCCGCTTCGGCGGACCGGCAAGCTTCGAGGAATTCACCCAGAGTCAGTGGATCAGCGTCATGGAGCGGGGCATACAGTACCCGTTCTGACGCCCATGGCTTGGGCGCGCGGGCTGCCCTGCACGGGGCGGCCCGTGTCGCTACAATGGAAAAATAGTCCGCGCGCGTCGGACGCTTTAAGGAGGAGGCAAGCGATGAACTCGCCGATCCATGCTGCCTTGCAGAAAGTCGCTTGCGCCCGCCGCGCTTATTTCGAGCAGGGCGTCGAGCCCGATGACGGAATCATCGACCAGGCGATTTTCCGCTCCTGGAACCGTTGCGTCGCCGCCCGCCGGCGGGAACAGGAGTCGGTTGCCTTCGATCCGGTGGGCCGCTCCCGCCTGAGCGAACTGATGGAGAGAAACAGCAGCCTGCTGGCCGCCGCCAGGGAGCCCATCGAAAACCTGGCCAAGGCCGTCTCCGGCGCCGGATATGCGGTGCTGCTCACCGACAGCCGCGGCTTCGCGCTTTCCGTCGGCGGCGTCCTCGACCAGAGCGAGCAGGCGGTGCGCATGGCGTTTCGGCGCGGGGTGGACCTCTCCGAGCGCGCCATCGGCACCTCGGCCATGTCCTGCGCGCTGGCCGAACGCAAGGCCGTGCGCGTCTTCGGCCCCGAGCATTTCTTCTCCGCGAACCAGTTGTTCCACTGCGCGGCCGCGCCGATCATCGATCCTACGGGCGAGGTGGTCGGCGCCGTCGACATCACGCGCGACACCCCCTTGCCGGATTACGGTGCATTGTCGCTGGTCAACCAGTGCGCGCAGGCGATAGAGCGGCAGATGTTTCGCCAACTGCCCGCCCATCTGACCCTGAAGCTCTCCTGGCAGGCCGCGTCCTATGACGATACCCAGGATCTGATTCTTTCCTTCGGCGACGAGGGGCAGATCATTGCGCTGAACGAAGCCGCGCGCCGCGTCATCGGCGATTTGAACGGCATCGACAGGCTGCACTACGAGGACATCTTCGACGGGCAATTCAGCGTCAATGCCCGTTCGCTGCTGAGTCGTGGCGCCCCGTCGCCCCTGCGCCTGCGTTCCGGCCTCTGCCTGTTTGCCACCGGCGAGGGCTTGAACGACGGGCCGGGATCGGCGCGGGCGGGGCGATCGGCGCCAGGCCGCGATGCGGCAGCCGCGGCAGGCGGACCGTCGCTTGCCGAATTCGGCGACCCGGGCGTGGCCCGCAACATCGATGCCGCCCTGCGCGCCTTGCGCAATGAACTGCCCCTGCTCATCGTCGGCGAGACCGGAACCGGCAAGGAACTCGTCGCCCAGACCCTGCATGCCCGCAGCGAGCGGGCCACTGGTCCATTCGTTGCGATCAATTGCGCGGCAATCCCCGAGAACCTGATCGAAGGCCTGCTGTTCGGTTACGTCGATGGCGCCTATACCGGGGCTCGCCGCGGCGGCGCGGTCGGCCAGATCGAACTGGCGCACGGCGGCACCCTGTTCCTCGACGAGATCGGCGACATGCCGCTGCAGCTCCAGGCCCGGCTGCTGCGCGTGCTGGAAAGCCGGGAAGTCAGCCGCCTCGGCGAAACGGTCAGGCGCAAGGTCGAATTCCAGCTCGTCTGCGCCACCCACCAGAACCTGCCGCAAGCCATGCGCGACGGGCGTTTCCGCCAGGACTTGTACTACCGCATCAACGGCTTCGTGTTTCCCCTCTGTCCCTTGAAAGTGCGGCCCGACCTGCCGGCCCTGGCAAGGTCCATCCTCGGCGAGGTGTCCCAGGGCAAGCGCCAGTTATCCGCCGCCGCCGTCGCACTGCTCGAAAGCCACGACTGGCCGGGCAACGCGCGCGAGCTGAAGCACGCGCTGAGCTACGCCCACTGCCTGGCCGACGGCGACGGTCCGCTGCAACCGGCCCATTTCCCGGCATCCGTGGCGGAAAACGTCGAACCCGCGAAACGCGCAGGCATGCTTCAATCCATGGAACAGGACGCGATCGAGCAGGCGCTGACCCAGGCTGGCGGCAACGTTCCGCGCGCCGCACGCATGCTCGGCGTTGGGCGGGCCACGCTGTATCGGCGGCTGAGGGCGTCCCGCAAGTAAGGCGAGTGTCGCGCCAGCGACCCTCGACGCGTGCCTCGCCCCTGGCGGCAGTGATCAATTTGTTCCGCGCCGTGCGGGATGCTGCACCGGACTTCTGGAGGCGGCGGACCGCATCCAGGCCGGCGCGCCCATTCCGGCACAACTGGAGCAGATCTTTCTTGCCGGGTCCATGGGCGGTGCGCGCCCCAAGGCACTGGTGATCCATAACGAGCAATACCTGGCGAAGTTTCCGGCCATGAAGGACGGTTTCAACGTGCCCGCCGTGGAGCGTGCCTGCCTGGAACTCGCCCGAAAAGCCGGTCTGGATGTGCCTCCGACCGACATAAAGACACTGGCAGACGGCCGGCAGGTCATGCTCATCGAGCGCTTCGACAGACGGGCAGTCGGTGATGCCTTTCTGCGACGACATTGCGTGAGCGCGCTGACGCTATTGGGCAGGCATGAAGCCGAGTCGCTCGGCGCCCGCTATGAAGACATCGCCGCAAAAATTGGAGAGCTTGGCGTCGATGCCGGTGTCAAGGCGGACCGCGGCGAGCTCTATGGCCGCATTGCCTTCAACATACTGGTCTCCAACGACGACGACCATTTGCGCAACCACGCGTTCGTTTGGAATCCGGAAGGCAAAGGTTGGCGGCTTTCGCCAATGTACGACGTGGTACCGCGGCCGCAGTTGGCCTATGAGCGGTATCTGCACCTGTCGGCGGGACCGCAGGGAAGGCTGGCCACCCTGGACAACCTGCTTGAGGCGCATGGCAGCTTCGGATTATTGCGCAAGGATGCCGCGGCCATCATCGATCGCATTGCCCGCGTCACACGCGAGTGGCGAATATTCTTTGAAGATATCGGGGTCTCGGCTGTCGACTGCGACAAAGTGGCCTCGGCCTTTCGCCGGCCTGGGGACATCGGACTCGACGCCGTGGCATCGGCTTTGCGCCGGCACCCTGCGCCTTCATGACGAGAGCGATTTCGCGGCTCAGCGATTGAGCGCGCCCATCATGTTGGCGGGGTAGCGATCCCCGGCCGCGGCGTTGAACGGAAACGCCGCGTCGAGCGCCGCGAGCTGCGCCGGGCCGAGTCGGACCGCGAGCGCGCCCGCGTTCTCGTCCAGATAGCGGCGCCGCTTGGTCCCAGGGATGGGCACGATGTCGTCACCCTGCGCCAGCACCCACGCCAGCGCCAGCTGTCCCGGCGTGCAGCCGATCTCGGCGGCCAGGGTTTTGACTTTGTCGACCAAGGCGAGATTCCTGGCGAAGTTCCCGCCCTGAAAGCGCGGGCTCATGCGGCGGTAATCGTCTTCGGCGAAATCCTCCGGCCGCTTGATGGCGCCGGTGAGGAAACCCCGGCCGAGCGGGCTGTAGGGCACGAAGCCGACACCCAGCCGGCGGCAGGCGGCGAGCACTTCGTGTTCGGGGTCGCGCGTCCATAGCGAGTACTCGCTTTGTAGCGCCGTGACCGGGTGCACCTTGCAAGCGCGCTCCAGCGTGGCGGCGGACGCCTCCGACAGCCCGATGTAGCGCAGCTTGCCCGCCTGCACCAGATCAGCGAGTGCGCCGACGGTATCCTCGATCGGCACCTTCGGGTCGACGCGATGCTGGTAGTAGAGGTCTATCGTCGTCACGCCCAGGCGCCGCAGGCTGGCTTCGATGGCGCTGCGCACATACGCCGGACTGCTGTCGAAACCGCGCACCGAAACGTCATTCGGGTCGCGCAGAATGCCGAACTTGGTGGCGAGGAACACGTCGTCACGGCGGCCCTTGATCGCGCGCCCGACGAGCTCCTCGTTGGTGTGCGGGCCGTAGATGTCCGAGGTGTCGAGAAAGTTGATGCCGAGGTCCAGCGCGTGGTGGATGGTGGCGATCGACTCGGCGTCATCACGGCCCGAATAGAAATCGCTCATGCCCATGCAGCCCAGGCCGAGGGCGGATACCTGCGGGCCGTTGCGGCCCAGTTGTCTCGTTTGCATCGACTTCTCCTGAAGGAAACCCTAGGGCGTGCCGACTTAGTCGCGCTTGCCGATGTCCACGCCGTTGTGACGCAGGATGTTGTAAGCCGTCACCAGATGGAAATAGAAATTCGGCAGGGCATAGCCGAGCAGGTAGGTCAGGCCCTTGAAGCTCATTTCCTGCCCGCCCGCCTTGAGCGCGACCTCCCGCTCCTCGGAACCGTCGATCTCTGCCGCGGAAATCGATTCCACGAAGGCGATGATCCTGGCGATTCGGTCCCGGAGTTCATCGAAGCTCTGCTCGGTATCCTCGAATTTGGGCACCTCGACGCCGGCCAGCCGGGCGACGCAGCCCTTGGCGTGGTCGGTGGCGATCTGAACCTGTTTTACCAGCGGCAGCATGTCGGGGAACAGCCGGGCCCCCAGCAGAACGGCCGGATCGATCTTCTTCGCCGTCGCATGGGCCTGCGCCTTGGCGAGGATGGCATCGAGGTTGCGCAGCATGTTGGCCAGGCGCGGTGCGCTGGCTTGGTACATCGAGATGGTCATGATCGGGCCTCCGTGAATCATGCATTCTGCCATTGAAGATCCCGCGTGGAAGCGAAACACAGGGCGATCGCATGAAGGGACACTCCCTCCCCTTCAAGGGGAGGGCTGGGGAGGGGATGGGATGGGATGGGGCAAGAAAACCACTCTGTCATTCCCGCAATCGCCGTCCCACCAGCGCCGACTTTACATCAGGATTGAAATCCCCCCGATTCCAGCCGATGACGAGCCCCAACGGGAGGAGCATAAAAAATGCGCATCGGTTTTTTCGGAGCAGCAGGCGAGGTCACTGGCTCCTGCACACTGGTCGAAACGGCGGGCTGCCGTTTCCTGGTCGATTGCGGCATGTTCCAGGGCGGGCGCGAGGCGCGCAGCAAAAACCTGAATGCCCTGAAGTTCGGCTTCGACGTTCGCTCCATCGATTTCGTTTTGCTGACGCATGCCCACATCGACCATTCCGGCCTGCTGCCGCTGCTGTCGGTGCTCGGCTATCGCGGGCCCGTCCATGCCACACCGGCGACCATCGATCTGCTCCATGTGCTGCTGCGCGACAGTGCGCATATCCAGGAAAAGGAATCGGAATGGCAACTGCGCCATCAGCGGCGCCGCGGCCAGAGCAGCAGCCTGCAGCCGCCGTTGTACACCGTGGCCCAGGCCGAGGTGTCGCTCAAGCTGCTGCGTCCGGCACCCTATCGGGAGTTGATTAACCCGGCGGAAACCGTAGCCGTTAACTTCCACGACGCCGGCCACATCCTCGGTTCCTCCTGGCTGGAGGTGACGGTCAGCGGCGAGGGCAAGCCGCGCCGGATGGTTTTTTCCGGCGACCTCGGCATGTCCGGCCGGCCGGTGCTGCACGACCCCGAAAAGGTCGTGGCCGAAGCCGACGTGCTGTTCATCGAATCGACCTACGGCGACCGCCTGCACCGCCCCTTCGCGGAAACCGAGGACGAAATCATTGGGTGTAGGTCCACCCCTGACAATAAAAACAATTACTTACATGCGTTACCTGACGCACGGAGACGAATTT
>JAXMJU010000366.1:0-6870 GCA_034376265.1 Sulfuritalea sp. | reverse complement strand
AGTACGTGGGATCCCTGAAGTCGATCAAGCATGCGAGCTATCGCGAGAAGATCCTGCGAACCGGTCATGGATCGCACGTCAAACTCGCGTTCTTCAGTGCCGGCGATCAAGGCAACACCCATATGGCCTTGCTCACCGCCGCGATCATTCACGAACTGCACCCGAAGCTGGTGGCGCTGGTGGGTATTGCCGCCGGGATGGAAGACGTCAACAAGATCGGCGACGTCTATGTTCCCAGACTCATCGTGGACTTCACCGTCACGCGGCAAGTTCGGGTACCGGCGGTGCCTGTGAACGAACAGGGTTTGCCCGATGCCGATGCCACGGCTGCCGCGTGGAAGACGATTTTCCGTAATCACACCAGGACGCGTTCCTTGCCCGACATCGTGCTCGGCGGCCAGCACGTCCTTCCCGCAACGCCCGAACGGCGTCAAGTCATTTGCAAAACGGCGAACGAAATCCTCAGTGACATCTACCCGACGCCCCTTGGAACGATAGCTGGTCTGACTCAGGAGGAAGCGAGCGCGTTCATTTCCGAGCACGTCAATTCCGCTGTCCTCGAAATCAAAGATGGACACATCGCATCATCCAACGTCCTTATCCGCGATCCGGGGCTGCTCAAGGAACTTGCCAAAGAGACGTACGGCGTCGAGGGCGGGGATATGGAGTCGGCGGGCTTGGCGACGGCCTGCGAAGCGACCGATACACCCTGGATCGTGTTTCGCGGCATCTCCGATTTCGGGGATTCGCGCAAGTCCGACGACTTTCAAGCGCTGGCCGCGTCCAGGGCGGCGGCCACGTTTTGGAGCTTCGTCATGCACAAGTTCGACGTGGCGCGAATGACGAAGGCGGAGCACTGGCACTCAAGACGCCGCCTTCGCCTACAGGAGCTGAACCGGACGACGCTCCATGTCTTCAACGCGTTCGCCAACATCATGAGGGCCGTGCACAAGGAGGAGGTCAACATCCAAGTTTACTGGAAAGCGAAGCGCGTCGCGAAGGACGGAACGCTGGTGACCGGCGTTCTGCGCGACCTGATACCTCTGGACAATGACATTCGATTCTCGGTCCGGCGCAATAATCACCAGTCCTTGGCAAGGAGTGGCTTCCACGCCCTGGGCAAGTCACAATCGCTCGTCGCGAAGGCGGCATTTACCAAACTCGAACAGTATGAGGACGTCCGGTGCGGGCTGAGCCACGAGTCCCTTGTCTGGGTACTTGCCACTCCGGTCCTTGATCGCTCCTCCTATGGCGTGACCGTTTCTGCCGTGCTTTGCATGACATCTAAGTCAAAGCATCTGGTCAACATGTGCCCCAAGCAGATCGATTCATTCCGCCTCTCCGTCAAGAGCTTCGGCGGCGAACAAAAGAACATCATCGAACCGCTGTTCGAGTACTACGAGGTACTCAAGTGGACGGAGGACATGCGCATCATGTGGGATCCAAGCATTGATTGAGCGCCTCAATCTGGAAGCCGCCAGAATCCAGCACCCAGAATTACATAGGCGTCATCGACCATCGGCCGAAAAAGAACAAGCTCGAACTCCGATAGCTGGGTCCAGTGATGGCTGAGCCCTACAATGACTAGCGCGTCAACATGCTTCGCCGCGGGTTTGACGAATATCCTTTCCTTGACACTGCCTAGGTCGTTGTCGGCGGAGAAGGGATGCAGAAAGGTGGCATAGACACCGGAAGGTCTCGCTGGTCCCCGGCGATTATCGAAAGGCCGACTCGTCCGAATCGAACCGGCGGCGACGATTTCAGCGGCCGCGTGCGCGCTCGTGTAGTGGAACGCGATTCTTCGATTCCGCGATTCGCGAATCCAGTTATCGTTTGACAACCAACCGAGTCCCGACCATCCGGTGCTTCGCATCCAGACCTCACCATCAATTCAGCCTGAGCCCGAAAGTCGCGCCTCCCCGGCCGTCCCGCCCGAAATTATGATCCCGCTTACCTACTGGGGCAACTATGACAAGCGCTACATGCGCAACTCGGCAGGTGCTGCCGATCCGCGGCCCGATCCGAACGATCCCACCCACAAACTGACCCGGCGGGCAACGATAGACGGCATTCCCTGGCTGAACTCCTATCCCAAACGTTTCGGCGCGTGCTCGTACTCGGCCGCAAAGCCAGAAAGCGCGGTCGCTGGAGCAGCAAGCGATCAGTGACTGGTCCGGGCACGCAGCGCCAGTTCGCCGGATGGGGAAGCTGCCGTTCGGAGTCATTTCTTCCTGAGCGGCAGGTAACCGGCACATTGCCGACGGAGTCTGGCTACACGCCCAAGGTTGGCTCTGGCCGACCAACCGACCATCAAGGCCGGACACCTGCAGGGTCTTTCGGAGTCGCGACGGGGGCTCCGTCGCCGTACCACCAGCGCCGACTTCTGGCTTGCCGCCGCGTCTGATTATTCCCCGTTGGACATCGCCTGCCGCACCTTCGGCAGAAGGGCATCGGTCGCGGCGATCAGGTCGGCCAGCAAGGCCTCGTCCACGTCCATATAGCCTTCGTACTCGGCCATATTCCTGCGTTCATGGCAGAGCGCGAACAGGCGAACCTGCGCCTTGCCCACATCGAGGGTATGCACCAGGCACTGAAACACCAGGTAGCGCTTGTCCGAGCGGTAACCGTGCCGGCGCAAGGCCGTCGGCGCCAGGGCGTGGGCGGCGTTGTAGGCCAGATCGAAGCGGCTGGCGAAAGACAGCGCCGGGTTGTGGGCATCCTTCAGGCGGTCAATGGCGGAACGCAGCAATCCTTCGCATTCCTTGTGGTCGGGCGGCTCTGCCTTGAGGCCGCCGCTGCGCGCCAGGTTTTCCAGATTGTCCTTACTGCTCATGCGCGGGCTCTTCCGGCGGCGGGCCGCCGATCAGCTTGATCTTGTCCTGCTCCGACACCCGCAGGACAAAGCTGTTGCCGGCGGCCGTCTTCGCCAGCCAGTCGGCGGGGGTGTAGATCGTCGGGTTGATGCGGCGGCCCAAGCGCTCTTCCACGGGCAACAGGCGCTCCACCACGTCGCCGTAGCCGAGGCTTTCGCCGATCAACATCAAGTCGATATCGCTGCCGGCATGATCCGAGCCCTTGGCGATGGAACCGTAGACAAAGGCCCATACCAGCCGATCCGCCAGGGGCGCCAGGGCGGCTTGCAGTTGCTCGCCGATGCCGAAAGTCTTGCGCACGATGCCCAGCAGCTCGGCGTAAATCGGGCATGCCGGGTTGGCCTGGTAATGGGTCTGGTTGCCCTGGCGATTCAGGGTCAGCACGCCGGCCCTTTGCAGTCGATCCAGCTCGCGCATCAGGCTGCCCTTGCCGACCTGCGCCCAGCGGGCAATTTCGTTGGCGTAGAAACTCTGATCCGGCTTGCCATACAGCAGGCCCAGCACCTTCTGCTGGGTCGCTGTAAACAGAGCATCGCCTAGCGGCAGGGTTTGCATGGTGTTATCGATAAGTCCCAAAAAGGGAATGATAGGTCCCTCTTGGGGACTTATCAAGCTGTCTATCCATTGCAGGGGCCTTACCGGGTCAGCGCCGCATTTTTTGCGCGCTGGTGTGCTTCAGATTGAGCCTAAGCGCCAATTCGACTGACAAGCGGAAACCGTTCGGGATGACGAATCGATTCAACGGCCAGGTCGACGTCGAGCTCGGGCCAATAGAGGTGGTTGGCGGAGGGGAGTTCGACGTGCAAAATCTTGCCGACCGCGACATCGCGAAACCACGGAAATTCGGCGAACGGCAAAAACAGTTCTTCATCGCCCAGCAATAGCCAGAAGCCATGCTGAGAAATGTTGGTGACCTCAACCTGGGAAGTGCTTGTGCCAAGCGTTGCGGATGTCATTTGCGTGCTCCTGAACCAGGCGGGTCGCTGCACTGATGTGCATTTCCGAAACGTCTGCGGGGCGCGTTCGGGTGGCTGAATTCAGGCATGGCGACTCCCGTTGATGTCGATTTCCAGTTCGTGCAGTTGCGCCATGATGTCGGCAAAGTCGGGAATTCGGCCGAAGATCATGCCGGCCATGGCCCGGTAGTCGGCCGCCAACGCTGCCAGCACTGTGTCCTGCGGCACCAGGCGCAGGCTGCCCGGAACGGCCAGGTCGTAGCGCGCCCAGTTGCGCGGATAGAAGCGCTGCTTGAAGGCGACCACATCAGCCAGCAGGTCGGTGTCCGCCAATGCGGCGGCCTTGACCGGTGACCGGGCCATCCGTGTCAGGTCATAGTAGTGTCGGGAATAGCGCGATGGCAGCGGATTGCCCTCCGGGCGACAGGCCTCGTGGTGCAGGATGGTCGCCTTTTCCCAGAAGGTCCGTTCGGCGCGGATCACGCGTACCGGA
Organism: Sulfuritalea sp.; assembly: GCA_034376265.1. Lineage (GTDB taxonomy): Bacteria > Pseudomonadota > Gammaproteobacteria > Burkholderiales > Rhodocyclaceae > Sulfuritalea. The sequence continues at coordinate 2,548 of JAXMJU010000366.1, read as the reverse complement.
AATTCCTGCCGCTCGAAAATCTGCGGAAACGCCTGAGCGGCATAAGAGGTGATCGTTCGCGCCTCATGGGGCAGCCAGGCGGCCAGCGGGCCGATCTCCAGCCGCACTTCCGGGCGCAGGTAGGTGTCGGCAAAAGCCGCCGGATAACGTACGTCGATTACATGCGGGTCGTCTGCGCCGATGCTGCATTGGCACACGTCGCCAAGAACGGCAACGATCTGCGCCAGCAAAGTCCCGGCGATATACGCCAGCGCCTGCTGGTCGATCTCCTGGTTCAGGCGGTTCTGCTGCGTGCGCGAACGTTCGGCCAGCGGATCGTCGCCACCCAGCACCCGCCAGTCGAGGATCAGGTCGATGTCTTCCGAAAAGCGCTCGATCAGGCCAAAGGCCTTGGACAGGCTGGTGCCGCCCTTGAACATCAACAGTCGCGCCAGTGCCGGCGTGGCGAACAGTCGGTCGAGCACCCAGGTGACCCAGAAATCCTTTTCCACCACTGCCGGCGTCATGCCCTGCCGGGCCGCCGCTTCGGAGAACAGTTCGCGGCGCTGCGCAGCGGAAAGGCGGGCCACCTGGTCCATCAGCCCGGCGCCTCGCACACCTGCTTGATGATCTGCAGTATCCAGCCGGCGACGGCCCGCGTATCGGTCAGGATGCGACGGCACAGCTTCGGCTCCAGCCGGCGGCGCAGGGCCTCGATCACCACCGCGTCCACCCGCTCCTTGCCCAAAGCCTTCAAGGCCTGCACCAGCAGTCCGCTCTCGCGGTACTTGAAGCCCGTGTCCTTCAGCGATGCTTTGCGGAAAGCCAGGATCTGGCGGCCGTCCTCGCCGATGGAATACTCGCGGCTCGGTCCGTCGGAAAGATAGATCCAGCGTCCCGGCACCTGGGTGGACAGGCCCAGCAGATTCAAGGCCGCCTCCCCCGAGGGCTGGATGCGCCAGTTGAACTTGCGCGCCAGGGCCTGGGCCACCTGGTCGATGTCCGGGCTCAGGGCCTGACCGAGCAGTTCGCTGTGGCGCGGATAGTCATACGCCCCATGGCAGACGCGGCGAATCTTGCCCGCGCGGGCAAGGGTAGACAGGGCCTGGTGGATGTTGGCCTCGCCAAAACCGGCGACGAAATCCGTCTTGGTGAAGGCCCAACCCCTGCCGCGCCCGTAAATCCTTGAAAGTATCTTTTGTTCAAAGGCTTGCATGAACACAAGAATAAAGAGTTTTCAGGAAAATGCCAATGTTTTCCTGAAAGTCCTGCGCCGCCCGTTCTAGGCTTCCCGGCAAGAGTCGGCGCCGGCGACACGGCGCCCCGCGCGGGGTAGATGGCTTCCGGCAGGCATGGCGTCGCCCGTGCATTGGGTCGCGCCGCGTCGTTTGCGCTAGGCGATTTCCCACTGCACGCCGGCGGTCAGGACGTAGCCGGCGCCGTAGACGGTCTTGATCAGGCGCGGCGACTGGGTGTCGTCGTTGAGGCGTTTGCGCAGGCGCGAGACGCGCACGTCGATGCTGCGGTCGAGCGGCGACAGGTCGGAATTGCCGGCCAGTTGTTCGCGGCTCAGTACGCGATTGGGATGTTCCAGGAAGCACAGCAGCAGCCGCGCCTCGGCGGCGCCGAGGATTTCCTCGGCGCCGCCGGCGGCGGCCAGTACAAGGCTGGCCGGGTTGTAGCGCCAGGCCTCGAAGCGGGCCAGGCGCCGGGCCTTGCCGGCGACCGGCTGACTGCGGCGGCGCAGGATGCTGCGGATGCGCGCCACCAGTTCGCGCGGCTCGAAGGGTTTGACGACGTAATCGTCGGCGCCGAGTTCGAGGCCCAGCACGCGGTCGGACAGCACGTCGCGCCCGGTCAGGATCAGCACGCCGCAATCGGCGGTCTGGCGCAGTTCGCGCACCACGTCCATGCCATCCCGGTCGGGCAGGCCGAGGTCGACCACCACCAGCGCCGGCGCCTGCCGCGCGGCGGCGGCCAGCAGTTCGCCGGCGGTGCGGAACCAGCGCGTGGCGAAGCCGTATTCCTCCAGCGTGCGGGCGACCGTGGCGGCGACCAGCGGATCGTCTTCGAGGATGTGGATTTCCTCGCGCGCGGCGCTCATGGCCGGCAGGATTCCAGCGCCGCCGCGAGTTGGTGGCTGGCGAAGGGTTTGGCCAGCAGCGCCACGTCGCCGGCGGCGACGTCGGGGCCGCCGGCGTAACCGCTCATGAGCAGGACGCCGACCTGCGGCCGCCGTGCGCGCACTTCGCGCGCCAGGCTCAGGCCGTCGACTCCGCCGGGCATCACCACGTCGCTGACCACCAGCGCGATGTCGTCGATCTGGTCGAGCAGGGCCAGTCCCTCGGCGCCGTTGGCGGCCTCGATCACCGGATAGCCGAGCCCGGTGAGCTGCATGCGCACCACGCGGCGCACCTCGGCGTCGTCCTCCACCAGCAGCACCAGGCCGCGTCCGGGAACGGCGGGCAGGGCGCCGATGCCGTCGGCGTCGACTTGCGCGGCCGGTGCACAGCGCGGCAGGTGCAGCTGGGCTTCGGTGCCGGCCCCCGGCGTGCTGGCAAGGCGCAGG
>JAXMJU010000365.1:0-9878 GCA_034376265.1 Sulfuritalea sp. | reverse complement strand
AGAAAAGGCGCTGGCCAAGATCGGCAGCGGCCTCGCGGCGCGTGGCCAGGAGGTGGATTTCATCGTCTGCGAGGATGCCGGCCAATACCCGCCGCCCGCCGGCTGCCGCTTCCAGGCGCTGGCCGCGCGCGCCGGCCACGGCTGGCTGGGCAAGCGGCGGCTGGCCTGGCGCCTGAATCGGTTGCGGGCATCGAGCCGGCCCGACCTGCTGGTGTCGACCCTGCCCTTTGCCGACGAGGTCGCGACGCTGGCCAAGGCGCCGCGCCATGTCTGCCGCATCGCCAACACGCTTTCCGCCGAAATCGCACGCCTGCCGGCGGCCAAGGCGCAACGCCGCGCCGCGCGCTATCGCGGGCTTTACGGCACGCGGCCGCTGGTCGCCGTCTCGCAGGGGGTGGCCGCCGACCTGCAGGCGGCCTTCGGCATCGACGCAAAACGGGTCAGCGTGATCGCCAACCCCTTCGATTTCGCCGCGATCCGCGCCCTGGCCGCCGAGCCCTGCCCGGATCGGCCGCGCGAACCCTATGTCATCCACGTCGGCCGCTACGCCGCACAGAAACGCCACGACCTGCTGCTCGCCGCCTACGCCCAGGCCAAACTGCCGCAACTGCTGGTGCTGCTGACGCCGCCCGACGCCGAACTGACCGCGCTGATCGCGCAGCATGGACTGCAGCGCCGTGTCGCCATCGCCAACTTTCAGGCCAATCCCTACCCCTGGATGGCCGGCGCCGAACTGCTGGTACTGTGCTCCGACCACGAAGGCCTGCCCAATGTGCTGATCGAAGCGCTGGCCTGCGGCACGCGCGTCGTCAGCACCGACTGCCCCTCCGGCCCGCGCGAGATCCTCGTCGGCGAACTGGCGCAAGGGCTGGTGCCATGCAACGACGTCGCGGCGCTGGCAGCAGCGATGCAGGCCGCGCTGGCGGCCCCGAAGCCCGGCGCCGAAGCGGTCGCCGCAGCGCTGGCGCCCTATGCCGCCGATCGGGCGCTGGACGCCTGGGAAGCCCTGACGCGGAACCGGACTTGAGCCGCGTTTGGCTTGCCGGCACGCATCTGATGCGCTAGCATCACCGCATCAATTAGCGGAGCATTGGGATGCGCACCACCCTCGACATCGAAGACGACGTGCTGGCCGCGGCCAAGGAACTGGCGCGGCGCGGCCATACCAGCGCCGGGCGGGTGATTTCCGACCTCGCGCGGCGCGCCCTGACTCAGGCGGCACCGGCCACCGGCAGCGCGGTGCAGGAGCCCGAAGCGGTCTATGGCTTCCGCCCCTTCCCGTCGCGCGGCGGCGTGGTCAGCAACGAGAAAGTCGATCAGTTGCGCGACGCAGAAGGCATCTGAGCCCTCTCCTCGATGCGCGCCCTGCTCGACGTCAATGTACTGATCGCCCTGCTCGACGGCGATCATCTGCACCACATCCGCGCCCGCGACTGGCTCAAGGACAACATCGCGGCCGGCTGGGCCTCCTGTCCGCTGACCCAGAACGGCTGCATCCGCATCATGTCGCAATCCGGCTACCCGAATCCCTTGCCCGCCGCCGCCGTCGCGGCGCGCCTGGCCGAAGCCACCGACACGCCGCACCACGCCTTCTGGCCCGATACCGTGAGCCTGCTCGATACCCAACGGATCGCCTGGACTGCGGTGCTCGGCAGCCGCCAGGTGACCGATGTCTATCTGCTGGCGCTGGCCGTGGAACAGGGAGGCACCCTGGTCACGCTCGATCGCGGCGTGCCGCTCAAGGCCGTGACCGGGGCCAGGCCCCGGCACCTGGCGGTGATCTGATCGTGCGCCTGAATCACCCAGCCCGAGGCCGTCTCTGATGTGCGGCATCCTCTTCGCCAGCGGCGAAATCTTCCGTGCCGATTTCGACGCCGCACTGGAAACGCTGAAATCGCGCGGCCCCGACGCACGCGAAGTTGTCGCCCACGGCGACGCCCTGCTCGGCCATGCGCGGCTGGCGGTGATCGACATCGCCGGCGGGCGCCAGCCGATGCGCACGGCCGACGGCCGACTGGCCATGGTCTACAACGGCGAGATCTACAACTTCGCCGCGCTGCGACGCGAGCTCGAAGCCGCCGGCCACGCCTTCGCCACGCGCTCCGACAGCGAGGTGCTGCTGACCGGCTACCGGCACTGGGGCGAGGCCGTGCTGCACAAGCTCGACGGCATGTTCGCCTGCGCCATTCACGACCGGCAGGACGGCAGCGTCTTCCTCGCCCGCGACCGGCTCGGCATCAAGCCGCTGTTCTGGGGCGAGCATGCCAATGGCCTGGTTGCGGCCTCGACCCTGGCGCCCTTTTTCGCGCTGAAAGCCTTTCCGAAGAAACTCGATGCCGAAGGCCTGCGCGACTACCTGGCCTTCCAGACGCCGCTGGCGCCGCACACCCTGGTGCGCGACATCCATGCGTTGCCGCCGGGCGCCTGCCTGCGCTGGACGCCTGGCGCGCGGGCGACGCCGCGCCAGTGGTGGGCCATTCCCGACGCGACGGAAAAGGCGCCCGGGCGCGAAGCGCTGGTGGCCGAGACCGATGCCCTGCTGGCGCAGGCCGTCAAGGACCAACTCGTCGCCGACGTGCCGCTGGGCGCCTTCCTGTCCGGCGGCATCGACAGCAGCCTGGTGGTGCATTACATGGCGCAGGCCGGCGCGGCTCCCTTGAAGACCTTCAGCGTGCGCTTCGCCGAAGCCGGCTTCGACGAAAGCCCGGCGGCGCTTGCCGTGGCCGAACGCTATGGCACCGAACACCATGTGCTCGATGCGCCGGAGCTGACTGCCGACACGCTGGCCGACGCACTGCGCGATCTCGACCAGCCGCTGGCCGACCCGGCCTACATTCCCACCTGGGCGCTATCGCGCCTGACGCGGCAGCATGTGACGGTAGCCCTGTCCGGCGACGGCGGCGACGAACTGTTCGGCGGCTATCCGCGCTTTCTCGATGGCGCCGACTGCTTTCCCGACAGTGCCGGCAAGCGCCTGCTGCGCGTGCTGCTGCGCCACGGTCTGGCGCCGGCCGGCCTGCGCCGGCGCGCGCTGGCCGGCGCCGAACTGCTGCTCTATCGTCGCGTCGAACTCGGCGATTACCCCGGCAGCCGCAAAGACCTGCGCCGCTACCTCGCGCCCGAAACCCAGCGTGCCGCACGGCCGGAGCACACCCTCGAACTTTGGCGCGAACTCGCCGCGCACCACGGCAACTACGACCGCGGCGCGCTGCTGCGCGCTGACTTGTGGACCTATCTCTCGGAAAACTGCCTGGCCAAGACCGACCGCGCCAGCATGGCGCACGGCCTCGAAGTGCGCGTTCCGCTCTTGGCCAACGCGCTGCAGGACCGCATGCTGCGCCTGCCGGCCGGCGTGCATTTCGATGCCGGCGCGCGAAGCGCTAGTCCCGGCATGCAGAGCACCGGCGGCGGCAAGGCGATCTTGCGCGCGCTGGCGCGCCAGCACCTGCCCGAAGCGGTGTGGAATCGCGAGAAGCACGGCTTCTCGGTGCCGCTGCGCGCCAACTTCGCCGGCGCCTGGCGCGACTGGTGCGATGCGCAGGTGGCGGCGGCGCGCGCACCCTGGCTCGATGCCGGCGCCATCGCCGCGCTGTGGCAGGAGGCGCGCCAGGGCAAGGGCAACGTGCGCCTGATGTACAGCTTCGCCGTGCTGCTGGCCTGGCTCGAGACCCATCCGCTGGATTTCTGAATGTTGGACAAATGCCTTCAGCTAGCTGTGCAAACCTTGCAAACTGACGGATCGATGGACAAAAAGCAGGGATGAACGACCTTCGCCACGCCCAAGTTTTTGACAATTACCTGACCGGCCCCGATAATGGTCATATAGTCACGAATAGGAGTTGCCATGCGCACCATGACCTTGGCAGAAACCAAATCCCACCTGTCGGCCGTGGTCGATCAGGTGCAGGCCGGAGAGGAAATCGTCATTACCCGCAGGGGGCATCCCGTGGCTCGAATCATCGCCGACAGAGGCGGTCCGGCGCTTGATCCCGCTGCCTTGGCCAACGAGTTGCGGGCCTTTGTGCTGGCACAGCCCATGGCCGAGGGCAACAGCGTTGTTGCCATGCGTGAAATGGATCGCTACTGATGGCGGTCTATCTCGACACATCGGCCGTGGTTCCGCTGTTCTTCAATGAACCTGCCAGCGAACCGGCTCTTTCGCGCATAGCGGGAGAACGCGATATCTGGCTGAGCCGGTGGACAGTCGCCGAATTCTCCAGTGCGACGTCTTTCAAGATACGCAACCGGCAAACCAGCGAGACGACCGCCAGGGCGGCACTGGCCCTGCTGCGCACAAAACTATCGCGTGGAGATTTCTGCCTGGCCGAGTTGGAGCGTGCCGACCTCGAGGAGGCTTCCCGCTTATGCCAAGCCCATGGATGCGGACTGCGTACACCGGATGCCTTGCACGCCGCCATCGCCATGCGCCTGCGGCTGCCGCTGCTTACTTGCGACAAGGGGCAGGCCGATGGCTGCGGCTACCACGCCATCGGCTGCGAATATATCGTCACACCGTGATGATCGGATCGCGCCAGGCCGAAAACGTCGCGGTCATCCCGCTGCAAGACGTGCCCGACGCCATCGCGGAAGCAATCGCGCCATGAATCCGCTGCGCCATCTGCTGTTCATCCTGCGCCAGCGCCGCGCCGGCAACCGCGTGTCCTTTGCCGCCTATATCAAAGGCCACGAGAAGATCGCACTGGGACGCGGTTGCAAGATCGACGGCGACGCCTCAGTGGACGCCACGCGCAGCCCGGGCGTGCGCTTCGGCGACAAGGTGACGCTGAACCGCTACGCCTATGTGCAGGGCGGCAACGGCGGTGTGAGCCTGGGAGACAGGGTCAAAGTCAACAATTACGCCATCATCAATGGCACCGGGGGCGTCGATATCGGCGCAGACACGCTGATCGGCCCCGGCGTACGCATCATCTCCTACCAGCACCGCTATGCGCGCGGCGCGACCATATATTCGCAGCCGGTGATCGCCCTGCCGATACGCATCGGCCGCGATGTCTGGCTCGGCGCCAATGCCATCATCCTAGCCGGCGTCACCATCGGCGACGGCGCCGTGGTCGCCGCCGGCGCCGTGGTGCGCGAGGACGTGCCGGCTTATGCCGTGGTCGCCGGCGTACCGGCCACGATCAAAAAATACAGGGAATAAACCATGCGCAAGAACGGCCGCACCGCACGCAAGCTGAAGAAACTCGCCTGGCGCTTCAGTCAGCCCGACTGGGCCGACAATCACGGCGTGCTGCTGCCGGTGAAGCACAAGCTGGTGTCACCGGGCATCGCGCGCGAGATCTATCTGGGCGACTATGAAGCGAAGGAAATCGAGATCATCTCCAAGCGCCTGGCGACGGACGACGTGGTGTTCGAGGTCGGCGCCGGGCTCGGCTTCCTCTCGGCCTACTGCGCCAAGCGCAGCGGTGCGGACAAGGTCTTCGCCTACGAAGCCAACCCGGAACTGATTCCGCTGATCCGCGAAACCCATGCCAGGAACGACGTCGCGCCGACCCTGATCAACGCGCTGCTGGCCAAGGGCGAGGGCGAGCGCGAATTCCACCTCGAGGACGACTTCTGGGCCTCGTCCGCGCACCGCACGGGCGGACGCTCCATCACCGTCAAACAGCTGGATCTCAACAGCGAACTGGCACGCATCAGGCCCAGCTTCCTGATCGTGGACATCGAGGGTGGCGAAGCCGAGTTCTTCGCCGGCGCCGATCTAGCCACGGTGCAGAAGATCTGCGTCGAAACCCATCCCGACGTGCTCGGCGACCTTGTGCTGTCGCAGATGTTCGCCGGCCTCGTGGCCAAGGGCTTCACGCTGGATTTTTCGCTGATCCGCAAGAATGTGTTCTTCTTCCATAGGCCGGCATGACGCGAGACGTCCTGCTGATCGCCCATGGCAGCCTGCATCCGGCGCTGCGCCGCGAACTGGCGGCGCGCGGCCTGAGCTTGCGCGAAAATCGGCGCTGGCAGGACGCCGATCGCAGCGAGCCCGAGCGCATTCTCGGCGCCTACACCTGGTTCTACGAAGGCCTGCGCCATCCGCTGACGATCTGGGGCATGCGCCGTTTCCTGCGCCGCCAGGGCATACCGCTTTTCGTCTGGAACCAGGATGCGCCGCATTACCTGAATCGCGCGGCATGGCGCCTGGACTGGCTGGACCGCGCGCGGCTCTACGACATCTATGCCACCCACAGCCTGGTCGATGCGCGACGCCAGTTCGCCGACAGCACGCTCTACCTGCCGAACGCCGCCGACACGACCCGCTATAACCTGGGCGGCACGACACTGACCGAACTACGCGACCCGAGCCGCTATGCTCACGACGTCAGCTTCTTCGGTGCCATGGACGGTCAGCGTTACAAGGAAATGCGGCCGCGCCAGGAGTTCTTCGCCGCACTCGGTGAACGGCTGGCGACGCGCGGCATCCGCTTCCTGTTCCACGAATCCGCCGGCATGAGTACGGAGGAGCAGGTGGCGCTGATCCAGACCAGCCGCATCAACCTCAATTTCGGCGCCTCCTGCGATTTCGGCGCGCCAGTGGCCTCGGGCCTGCCAGAGCGCTGCTACGGCATTCCCGCAGCCGGCGGTTTCCTGCTCTGCGACCGGCGCAGCCACGCCCGCGACGATTTCACGCCCGGCGCGAACTGGGCCGAGTTCGAGGGCCTCGATGACGCCGTGGCGCAGATCGACTACTGGCTGGCAAACTTCGCCGCCGCGCGCGATCTGGCCGAACGTTGCCACGCCCATGTGATGGCGCGGCACACCTACGCCCAGCGCGCGGCGACCCTGCATCAGGCTCTTTTGGCCTGGCATGAGGGCAAGCGGGGGCGATTGCAATGAGCACGCCCACGCTTTCCATCGTCATGCCCGTATACAACGTCGCGCCCTACCTGCCGCGCTGCCTGGAAAGCCTCGCCGCGCTGAGCCCGCCGGCCGACGAGATCATCGTCGTGGACGACGGCTCGACCGACGACTGCCCGGCCATACTCGCCGAATTCGCCGCGCGCCTGCCGCAGATGCGCGTGATCCGCCAGGAGAATGGCGGCCTTTCGGCGGCGCGCAACACCGGCCTCGATGCTTCACGCGGCACGTACCTGGCTTTCGTCGACTCCGACGATTTCGTCGCGCCCGACGCCTATGCCGAGGCGCTGCGCTTGGCCGAGGATGAAAACCTCGACATGATGCTGCTGAATGCCAATTACCATTTCGAAGGCCGCCACGCCGACTACGCGATCTACGCCGATGTGCCCGCCACCGATGTCATTGCCGGACGCGAGTGGCTGCGCCGACGCTTTCGCGCGGGGCGCTTGCTGCACATGGTCTGGATGCACCTCTATCGTCGCGAATTCATCGAAGCGAACCGGTTTCGCTTCGTGCCGCGGCTGATCCACGAAGACGTGATCTGGACCACTCGTGCGCTGCTGGCCGCAAAGCGCGTGCGCTACACCGGGCACGTCGCCGTGCACTACCGGATTCCGCTGCGCCGTTTCACGCCCGAGCAGGGGCAGCGCCGCCTGCAGGCCATCGTGGACAGCAGCGTGGTCAACGCCCAGGCGCTGGCGGCGATGTGCGCCCGGCTTGACGACGATGCAGAACTGCGCCGACTGCTGGCCGACCACCTGGTCGACGGTGCGCTGTCGGTGTTCCACAAGCTGTCGAAAATGCCCGACCGCGCCGCCGCGGCCGCGACCCTGCAAGGCCTGCGCCGCGAGGGCTTCCTGCGGCTGCTGTGGTGCCATGCGCAAAACGCCGCGCAGCGCCGCCGCATCGCGCGACACTGGCTGCGCGCCTGGCTGGGCGGGATCGGCAGGTGATGCCGGCCGCCGCGATGACCTGGTTCTGGCAGGCCTGGCTGGCCGCCGTGGTTTTCGTCTTTCCCATTCCGCATACCATCGCCCTGCGCAACCTGCTGCTGTTGGTCGGCCTGCTGGCAGTGCTGGCCACGCTGCGGGTCGCGCGCCGTTCGCTGCGGCGGCCGGCGCTGCAACCGGCTGCATGGGCGCTGGTGGCGGCCACGGCCTGGCTGGCCCTGCATTCGATCGCCGTGGCGCCAGCGCCAACTCTTGCGCTGGACAACCTGCGCGGCGACTGGATTCTGCCGCTGCTGACGGCGGCCCTGGCGGCCTATGCTGCGGCACGCGTCGGCCCCGCACAGGCCATCCGTGCCGTCGTCGCGGCGCTGCTGGCGCATTTGCTCTGGATGTTCGGCTGGCAACTCTGGCTGCTGCTTGCCACCGGCGCCGTGGCAGATGGATCGAAAGGCATCGTGCCCTTCGGCGAACGCGACTATCACAGCACGCTTGCCGGATTTCTCCTGGCCTTGCTGCTCGGCGAAAGGATGACGGCCCAGAGCGGCGGCAACGGATTTTTTGCAGCCCGGCCGGCATGGATCGGGCTGGGTCTGGTGCTGCTCGCCGACGTCGTGCTGCGGGTACGCAACGGTACCCTCGTCAGCGTCCTTCTCCTGTCGCTGGCGGCACTCTGGATGGCGCCGCACCGGTCGCGCTTCGTCCTGTTGCTGCTGGTCGTGGCAAGCCTCGGCGGCGCCTCGCTGGCACTCGATTCGCGCTGGAGCGGTCTCAAGGAATCGCTGGCGGTCGGCTGGAATTCGCCGAGCCTCTACTGGCAGAACGGGGACCCGGCCATCCGACCGCCGACGCCTTCGGGCGCGCCGCTCGAAGAGTCCGCCTATGCCCGCGCCGCCTGGGCACACCAGGCGGTGCAAGCCATCGCCGCTCAGCCGCTGGGCCTGGGCTACGGCCGCGACGGCTTCGGCCGCGCGATCGAGGCGAAGTATGGCTACAAGGGCATGGTCAGCAGCCACAGCGGCTGGCTGGATTTCGCGCTGGCGGCCGGCCTGCCCGGCCTCGCCCTGCTGCTGCTGAGCGCCGCGCTGGCCATGCGCGGCGGCTGGCGGCAATTCCGTCAGCATGACGACGCGGCCGGCCTGATGTTCTGTTTACTGGTCGGCGGCTACTTGCTGCGCTGCCTGCTCGACGGCCATCTGTCGGGCTGGCGCCTGGGGCTGTTCGCCTTCCTCTGCGGCGTGCTGATCGCGGCGATGAAACCTTCACCACAACAGACATCAACAGCTCTTCCCCCGCCCCTTCTCCAGGAGAAGGGGTGACTACGGCTCGCTACGCTCGCAGACTCTTGGCGGGTCCGCCTTGGGGCGGCCCGGCGGCGGACCTATGAAGCTGGTCCAGATCAACCTGCAGCCGCACTTCGGCGGCGGCGAGGTGTATACGGCCTTTCTCTGCCGCGCGCTGGCGCAGCTCGGCGTACCGACGCGCCTCCTGGTGCATCCGCGCGCCGGCTTCTGGGACCGGCTCGGCTTGCCGGCCGACACCGTGCGCATCGCCGTCGCCGATCCCGCCGAGCTGCCGCAGCAGCTGCCGCAGGGTCCGTTGTGGCTGCTGTCGCACGGCCCGCTGGCGGCCTCGCTGCGCGGCGCAATTCCGGGCCGGCTGCGCACGGCGATCGCCCACATGCCGGTGCAGGGCCGCGACCCGGCAGCCTTCGCCGATCACGACCGGATCTACGCGGTATCGGCCTGGGTGCGCGACGGCCTCATGGCCGCCGGACTGCCGGCCTGGCACGAGCCGCTTTACGGTGTCGCCGAACTGGGCGCGCGCACCGGCGCCGGCACGATCCGCCGCACCAGCCGCTACGACTGGGACCGGCGCAAGGGACGCGACCGCCTGCTCGGCGCGCTCGAACCGCTGGCCGAGGCATTGCGGCCGCATCCGCCTTTCGTCCGCCGCCCCGGCCTGACGCTGGGCATCGTCTCGCGGCTGACGCCGATCAAGCAGTTTCCGCTGCTGTTCGCGCAGCTCGCGCCGGTGCTCGCACGCCACCCGCAGGTACAT
>JAXMJU010000364.1:0-23643 GCA_034376265.1 Sulfuritalea sp. | reverse complement strand
AGTCCGCGGCCGCGATGCCGTAACGCGCCGCGGCGGCGAGCAGGCGGCCGCCGTGTTCAAGCATGGGAAGTCACCGCCGCCAGCAGGCCGGCGCAAGCCAGCCAGAACCACAGGCCGCGCTGCACCAGCGCCAGTGCGGCACGGATATGCCCGCCAGTCGCCGTGTCGCCAGCGCCAACTTTTGGCCGCTGTTCCAGCCTGCCGTGATAAATCGCCGCACCGCCCAGGCGCACCGCCAGCGCGCCGGCGCCGGCCGCCAGCACCGGGCCGGCGTTCGGGCTGCTCCAGCTTGCAGCCTGGCGGCGCCAGCAGGACCATGCATTGCGCGTATTGCCGAGCAGGGCATAGGTCAGCGCGGTCAGGCGCGCCGGAACCAGGTTCAGCAGGTCGTCGCTGCGCGCCGCGGCCCAGCCGAAATACAGGCGCCGCTGGTCGCGGTAGCCCCACATCGCATCCAGCGTATTGGCCAGCCGATAGAGCACCGCGCCGGCACCGCCGGCCAGCAGGAACCAGAACAGGGTGCCGAACACGGCGTCGTTGCCGTTTTCGAGTACGGATTCGACGGCGGCGCGCGCCACGCCCTCCTCGTCCAGCGCCGAGGTATCGCGCGATACCAGCCAGCCGACATGGCTGCGCGCGGCGGCGAGATCGCCGGCGGCCAGATCCTGCGCCACCTGTTCGCCGTGCTGGCCCAGGCTGCGCGCACCGAGCGCCAGGTAGAACAGCGCCACGTCGGCCCACCAGCCCCAGGCCTGGCGCCCCAGCCAGGCCGCCAGCGCCACGGCAGGCAGCACCAGCAGCAGCCAGCCGAGCAGGCCGCGCAGGCGATTGAACAGCGCATGGCCCGGCGCGCCGCGGCGCAAGGCAGCTTCGACAGCATCGGCGCAGCGGCCGAAGCCGACCAGCGGATGCCAGCGCCGCGGCTCGCCCAGCAGGCGGTCGAGCACGACGCCCGCCAGGGCGGCAGCAAGGAGCGGCAAGAGCGGCGACATGAGCGGCGGCAACTGCAGGGCCGACAACGATGGCATGGGATAATCGGGCGATGAAAGACCCTGCATTTTAGCGATGAGCGGAGCCCGATCCCGCCCGGCCCGCGCCCTCATGGTGCAGGGCTGCACCTCGGACGCCGGCAAGACCACCCTGGTCGCCGCCTTGTGCCGCATCCTCAGGCGGCGCGGCGTCAATGTCGCGCCCTTCAAGCCGCAGAACATGGCGCTGAATTCGGCCGTTACCGCCGACGGCGGCGAGATCGGCCGCGCCCAGGCGCTGCAGGCGCTGGCGGCGGGCCTCGCGCCGCGCATCGACTTCAATCCGGTGCTGCTCAAACCCAGCACCGACCAGCGCGCCCAGGTGATCATCCACGGCAAGGCGGTGGATACCCTGAATGCGCGCGACTACCACGACTACAAGCGCGTCGCGATGGGCGCCGTGATGCAAAGCTGGCAGCGGCTGACGGCGGAATTCGACTGCGTGCTGGTGGAAGGCGCCGGCAGCCCGGCCGAGATCAATCTGCGCGACCGCGACATCGCCAACATGGGTTTCGCCGAGGCCGCCGACATCCCCGTGATCCTGGTCGCCGACATCGACCGCGGCGGCGTCTTCGCCCATCTGGTCGGCACCCTCGACCTGCTCTCGGCCTCGGAACAGGCGCGCATCAAGGGCTTCGTCATCAACCGCTTTCGCGGCGACATCGGCCTGCTCGAATCCGGACTCGACTGGCTGGAACAGCGCACCGGCAAGCCGGTGCTCGGCGTGCTGCCCTATTTGCACGGCCTGATGCTCGACGCCGAGGACGCCGTCGCCACCGAAGTCATCGCCAAGACCGCGACCCGGCTCAAGGTCGTGGCCGTGGTCTATCCGCGCTGCTCCAACCACAACGACCTCGATCCGCTGCGCCTGCATCCCGAAGTCGATTTCGACTGGGTCGGGCCGGGGCAGGCGATTCCGCCCTGCGACCTGATCGTGCTGCCCGGATCGAAAGCGGTGCAGGCCGACCTGCACTGGCTGCGCGAACAAGGGCACGAAGCGGCAATCCAGCGCCACCTGCGCTACGGTGGCAAGCTGCTCGGCATCTGCGGCGGCTTCCAGATGCTCGGGCGCCAGTTGCACGATCCGTTCGGACTCGAAGGCCCGCCGGGCAGCCAGGCCGGGCTCGGCCTGCTCGATTGCGAAACCTCGCTGGAGCCGAAGAAACAGTTGCGCAATGTCAGCGGCCATCTGCAGCTGCCCGGCGCGCCCGCCTTCACCGGCTATGAAATCCACATGGGCACGACGCGCGGCGCGGCCCTCGATCATGCCGCGCTGACCTTCGCCGACGGCCGCACGGACGGCGCGCAGTCGACCGACGGGCGCATCCTCGCCAGCTATTGCCACGGGCTGCTCGATCATCCGCAGGCGCTCAGCGGCGTGCTGGCCTGGGCCGGCATCAGCGCACCGATGACGGCGGACTTCGCACTGCGCCGCGAAGCCGACCTCGAGCGCCTGGCCGACGCCACCGAAGCGGCGCTGGACTGGCAGGTGCTCGACCGCCTGATCGGCAACGCCGCATAAAGCGGAATTCCCGGCAGACAAAGTCCGGGACGGCGATCAAAGTGGCTGCCTCCTTGTAGTCAATGATGCCGAGACAGCGGTGGAGAGGACGGAATGAATAAAGTACGCCGTTGGCGCGCGCGGTTGCCCGCGCTGTCGTGGGCAATTCGTTGCTATCTTGCCGCCTGTATTCTTGCCCTGGCCACGGCCTGCACCGCACCGACCTTGCCAAGCTACGGCAACTACGGTGGCGCGCCGCGCGCGGGCGAAGCCTCGCCCTATATCCCCCCTACAATTCGGCAGTCAAGATTCACTGGTTTCCGATCCAGGCGAAGTCCGCTCCCGACATTTGGCGACGCTATGCAGCCAGCGCGTGTTCGATTTTGAACGGAAAAGCGCCGGACGCTTTTGCTTCGAGCAGTACGACCTCCACGGTGCTGCCGTCTTCGGCATAGCTGATATGCGTGTTCCAATCCTGGGAGACCTCGCGGCAGATCGGCTTGTCCGAAAGATGGATCACCAGGATATCGTCTTCGTCGTAATAGGTCGTGCGCATGGCTGACTCCTTACAGCACTGAAAAATGATGCATTACGGTCTTCACGATCACGGCGTCATCGAGAATCAACACGGCGCACAATAGATTGTCGTGCCGCTCAGGAAATTCCTTAAAGGCCCAAAGATGAGTCTCGTCCCGATACCGTGTTTCGCCTTCGTCGATGACCTCAATCAACATGGTATCGGAGACATCGCGCTCCGCCATGCGTTCCCTTGCATGGCGAGTAACGACTACCCGACGCTGAAAGCGGATGCTATACATGGTTCAATTGTATGCGGATCGCGCTCGGTCCGCTGTGGCTCGTCCAAAGAGGTGCAGGGCCGCCCGCTCGGCAGCGCGCCATGAGCAAGAAATCGCATCTGAAGGCCGCCGACATCCGCGGCCTGAGCCGGCTCGCGATCGACGCCACGCTGGGCCTGACGCGCCTGGTCGAGACCATGCACCACAACATCGCGCGCACTCCCGGACCGCTGGGCCAATACACGCAGGAGCCGACGCGCGGCATCACCGGCCTGGTCTATCGCACGATACAAGGCACGACACGGCTGGTCGGCGGCGGCCTCGACGCGCTGCTGGGGCAACTGACCGCGCTGCTCGAGCCGCAGCAGGCGGCCTCCTCCAACACGCACGAGGCGCTGCTGGCCGCGGTGAACGGCGTGCTCGGCGACCATCTCGCGGCCAGCGCCAATCCGCTGGCGATTCCCATGCAGTTGCGGGTCGAGGGCCAGCCGCTGGTCCTCGACCCGCAGGCCCTGGCGGCCAGCCTGCCGCAGGCCGGCGGCAGGATACTGCTGCTGGTGCATGGACTGTGCATGAACGACCTGCAATGGCGGCGTCGTGGCCACGACCACGGCGCGGCGCTGGCCGTGGCGGCCGGCTACACGCCGCTCTATCTGCACTACAACAGCGGCGAGCACGTGTCGAGCAACGGCCGCGCGCTGGCCGAACTGCTGGAGAAAGTGGTGCGGGCCTGGCCCGTTCCCATCGAAAGCCTGGCGATCCTCGGCCACAGCATGGGCGGCCTGGTCGCGCGCAGCGCCTGCCATTACGGCGGGCTCGCGAGTCACGCCTGGCTGCGGCATCTGCGGCAGATGGTCTTTCTCGGCACGCCGCACCACGGTGCGCCGCTGGAACGCGGCGGCAACTGGGTCAATGTGGTGCTCGAACTCAGTCCCTACACCGCCGCGCTGGCGCGTCTGGCGAAGCTGCGCAGCGCCGGCATCACCGACCTGGGCCACGGCAGCATCGTCGACGAAGACTGGCAGCAGGGCGACCGCTTTGCGCGCAAGCGCCAGCGGCATAACGTGCCGCTGCCGCAGGCCGTGCCGTGTTATGCCATCGCCGCGACGACGGCGGCAGCGGACGCCAATGCCGGCAGGACGCTGCCGGGCGACGGGCTGGTGCCGCTGCAGAGCGCGCTCGGCCGGCATGCGCAGCGCAGCCAGGACCTGGGTATTCCCGCGGCGCAACGCGTGGTGGTCCATGGCCTGCATCACCTCGACCTGCTCGACAGTCCCGCGGTCTGCGCCCAACTGCTGCGCTGGCTTTCCTGAACGTCGCGGCGCCGCGCCACGGCGCCGGCGTCGAATCCCATTGTGATTACAATGCGGGAAATCCTGGGAGGAAGCGAAATGGAAAAGATCTGGCTCAAGCACTACCCGGCAGGCGTTCCCGCCGAGATCGACGTCGATGAATTCCGTTCCATCGGCGAGCTGTTCGACAGGAGCGTCAAGCAATACGGATCGCGCCGCGCCTACATCAACATGGACAAGGCCATCACCTACGCGGAGCTGGATCGCCTCTCGGCCGCCTTCGGCGCCTATTGCCAGTCGGTGCTGAAGCTGCCCAAGGGCGCCCGCATCGCGCTGATGATGCCCAACCTGCTGCAGTACCCGGTCTGCCTCTACGGCGCGCTGCGCGCTGGCTACACGGTGGTGAACTGCAACCCGCTGTACACCGAGCGCGAGCTGGAGCACCAGCTCAAGGATTCCGGCGCCGAGGCGATCGTCATCGTCGAGAACTTCGCCCATGTGCTGGCGAAGATCGTCGCCCGCACTCCGGTCAAGCACGTGCTGGTGACCCAACTGGGCGACATGCTGGATTTCCCCAAGCGCCTGATCGTCAACCTGGTGGTCAAGCACGTCAAGAAAATGGTGCCGGCCTGGAGCATCGCCGACGCGATCGACTTGCGCGCTGCGCTGGGCCAGGGCGGCCGCCTGCCGCTGCGGCCGGTCGAGGTCGGCCACGACGACATCGCCTTCCTGCAATACACCGGCGGCACCACCGGCGTGTCGAAGGGCGCGATGCTGACCCATCGCAACATCATCGCCAATCTGCAGCAGGCCCACGCCTGGATCAAGCCCTTCCTGCGCCCGGAAGAAATCATCATCACCGCGCTGCCGCTGTACCACATCTTCGCCCTGACGGCGAACTGCCTGACCTTCTTCAAGATCGGCGCGACCAACGTGCTGATCACCAATCCGCGCGACATTCCGGGCTTCATCAAGGAGATCGGCAAGTACCCGTTCACCACCATCACCGGGGTGAACACGTTGTTCAATGCCATGATCAACAACCCGGACTTCGCCAGGATCGACCTCTCCCGGCTGCACCTGACCCTGGGCGGCGGCATGGCGGTGCAGCGCGCGGTGGCCGAGCGCTGGAAGCAGATCACCGGCACCGCGCTGATCGAGGCCTACGGACTGACCGAAACCTCGCCCGCGGCGACCATGAATCCGGTCGACATCATCGAATACAACGGCACCATCGGCCTGCCGATCTCCTCGACCGAAGTCGCGATTCGCGACGATGCCGGCAACGACCTGCCGCTGGGCGAATCCGGCGAACTGTGCGTGCGCGGCCCGCAGGTGATGACGGGCTACTGGAACCGCCCCGAGGAAACCGCCCAGGTCATCATGCCGGATGGCTTCCTGCGCACCGGCGACATCGCGGTGATGGACAGCAGCGGCTACGTCAAGATCGTGGACCGCAAGAAGGACATGATCCTGGTCTCCGGCTTCAACGTCTATCCCAACGAGATCGAGGACGTGCTCGCCATGCATCCCGGCGTGCTGGAGTCGGCCGCGGTCGGCGTGTCCGATCCGAAGACCGGCGAAGCGGTCAAGATCTACGTGGTGAAGAAGGATCCCGCACTGACCGAGGCCGCGCTGCTCGAACACTGCCGCACCAACCTGACCGCCTACAAGGTGCCGCGCCAGATCGCCTTCCGCAACGAACTGCCGAAGACCAACGTCGGCAAGATCCTGCGCCGCGAACTGCGCGACGAAAAGCTCTGACGCGAGGAAGGCGGCGATGAGCGAAATCAGGGTTACGCGCGCACACGGCACCACGCTGAAGAAAGCCCGCAAGGGCGCCGAGCACATTGCCGAGGAACTCAGCGAGGAATTCGGCCTCGACCACGAATGGGAGGGCAACACCCTGCGTTTTCAGCGCGTGGGCGTCGCCGGCCACATCGAGGTAAGCAAAAAGGAAGTCGAAATCTACGTCAAGCTCGGTTTCTTGCTGATGGCCCTGGGGCCGCGCATCGAACGCGAAATCGAACGTTTCTGCGACGAGAACTTCGGTCCCGCGGCATAGCCCGCCGCGCCTGCGGCGGAGAAGAGTTGGCGCTGGCGCTACGGCGCGACGGCCGCTGTCAGGCCAGCTTGAAGAAGGCGATGGCGGCCTGCAGGTCGGTGGCCTGCGCATGCATCTCTTCCGAAGTCGCCGAAAGCTGCTCCGAGGCGCTGGCGTTGTGCTGCGCCGCCTGGCTGACCTGGCCGACCGCCTGGCCGATCTGCAGCGAACCCCTGGCCTGCTGCTCGGAGGCCGCCGAAATCTCGACCACCAGCCGTGCGGTCTTCTCGATGCTCGGCACGATCTCGTCCAGCAGCTTGCCGGCCCGTTCGGCGAGAGCGACGCTGCCCGAGGCCAGCGCCCCGATTTCGCCCGCGGCGACCTGGCTGCGTTCGGCCAGTTTGCGGACTTCCGCGGCCACCACCGCGAAGCCGCGCCCGTGCTGGCCGGCACGCGCCGCCTCGATCGCGGCATTGAGCGCCAGCAGGTTGGTCTGATAGGCGATCTCGTCCACGATGCCGATGGTTGCGGCGATCCGCTTCATCGCGGCGACCGTGTCGGTCACGGCCTGGCCGCCCTCGCCGGCCTGCGCCGCGACCTGCATCGCGATGCCCTTGGTGAGCTTGGCATTGTCCTGGTTGCGGGCGATGGATTGCTCCATTTCGCCCACCGCGGCGGAGGTCTGCTCGACGCTCGCCGCCTGCTCGCTGGTCGATTGCGACAAGGACTGGGCGGTGGCCGAAACCTGGCGCGAGGCGCTGACGACGCCCTCGGCGCCGGCCTGGACGCGCTTGACGGTGGCCGCCAGCTGCGCCGTCATCTCGGCCACGTCGTTCAGCAGCACGCCGATTTCGTCTTTCGCGCCACGCCTGATCTCGCTCGTCAGATCGCCCCTGGCAAGCGCCTCCACGGCCGCCATGGCGGCGCGCAGCGGCACGGTGATCTGGCGCCCGACATAGGCGGCGAAGCCGAGCAGCAGCAGCGTGCCGACTAGCGCGATGAGGCCCTGCTTCAGCAATACCGCCTGAAAGGCCGTGTCGACGTCATCGACGTAGATGCCGGAACCGATGATCCATCCCCAGGGTTCGAAACCCTGGACGTAGGAAACTTTCTTCACCGGCTCGCTGCTGCCGGGCTTGGGCCACCGGTAGTCCAGATAGCCCTCGCCGCGGGCGCGCACCAGCGCCGTGAATTCGGCAAAGATGCGCGTGCCGTCGGGGTCCTTGAGCTCCGACAGATCCCGGCCTTCGAGGTCCGGCTTGATCGGGTGCATCAGCGACCGGTTGCTCATGTCGTTGATGAAAAAATACTCGTCGCCGCCATAGCGCAGTCCGCGCACCGCCGCGATCGCCGCCTTCTGCGCCTCCGCGCGCGGCAGCTCGGCCTGCGCCTCCAGCGCCTGGAAGCGGGCGACGAAACCGCGCGCCACCTCGACCACGTGCCGGGTCTTCAGCTTGCGGTCCTCGATCATGGTGGCGCGCTGCTCGGTCAGGCTGAAGGCGACGCTGATGATGAAACCCAGAACGGGCAAGGCGACCAATGCGGCGAGTTTCGATCTGATTTTCCAGTTTTTCATGAGCGGGAACAGTCCGGATGGGTGGTATCGCTGTCGTCGCGACAGGTGGAAAGGCGAAGAGGCAGCCGAGAATTTTACCCATACATTGCTGCATTGCACCATTCTTTTTGCATTGTCGCGATGCGATCTTGCACAGGCGCACCGCAGCCGGCCGGCGCAGCAACGCCTGGGTCTAGAATCCGGCCAGACCATCAGCCAGGAGCAACGACAATGCAGAGCCATGACCTGTCGGCGTGGACCCACCAGCACAGCTTCGACACGGGCAACCCGGCCGCCGAGCGCGGCACCCGGGCCGTGATGTGGATCACGCTGGCGATGATGGTGATCGAAATCCTCGCCGGCTACGCCTTCAACTCCATGGCCCTGCTCGCCGACGGCTGGCACATGAGCTCCCATGCGCTCGCCATCGGCCTGTCGGCCTTCGCCTATGCCGCGGCCCGGCGCCATGCCGACGATCCGCGCTTCGCCTTCGGCACCTGGAAGATCGAAATTCTCGGCGGCTATACCAGCGCCATCCTGTTGCTCGGCGTCGCCGCCCTGATGCTGGTCGGCTCGGTCGAACGCATCATCACGCCGCAGGCCATCCATTACCGCGAAGCCCTGGCGATCGCCGTGGTCGGGCTGGTCGTCAATGTCGTCTGCGCCCTGATCCTGGGCCGTGCGCAGGACCATCACGAGCACGATCACGGGCACGGAAACGCACCGCATCACGCCGGCGACCACGGCCACCACCATCACGACCTCAATCTCCGCTCGGCCTACCTGCACGTGCTGGCCGATGCGGCGACGTCGCTGCTGGCCATCGCCGCGCTGATCGGCGGCCTCTACTACGGCTGGTCCTGGCTCGACCCCGTCATGGGCATCGTCGGTGCGGTGCTGGTCGCCTCATGGGCGCGCAAGCTGCTGCTGGAGACCGGCAAGGTCCTGCTCGACCGCGAAATGGACCATCCCGTGGTGGCCGAGATCCGCGAAGCGGTGGAGACCGGCGCCGAAAGCGGCGCGACGCGCATCGCCGACCTGCACGTCTGGCGCGTCGGCAAGGCCTCCTACGCCTGCGCCCTGAGCCTGGTCACCCACGACCGCAAGCTCACCGCGCAACGCGTGCGCCAGCAACTGGCCGTGCATGAAGAAGTGGTCCACGTCACGGTCGAGATCCACCAGTGCGACATGGACCACGCCGGGGCGGCGTGAACAGGCCGGTGACGGCCACTAGCTGCCCGTCGCCATTACACTTTGATACCATTGAGCGCCTAATAGCAACAGCGCCACGCAGGAGAAAAGCATGAATCTGAGACCATCCACGGTGTTAGACCAGAATCGAGACCTGATTCGGCATATCGTTCTTAGTCATCGGTCAATTAACCCTCGTGTATTCGGGTCGGTGATTCGAGGAACTGACACGGAGTCCAGTGATTTGGACTTGCTTGTTGATCCATTGCCCGGTGTAACTTTGTTCGACCTTGGCGCAATCCAGATGGAACTGGAAGCGTCTCTTGGGGTTTCTGTCGACGTTTTGACGCCTAAAGACCTTCCAATGAAGTTTCGCAACCAAGTTCTCGCGGAGGCGATTCCCGTATGACGAGTCAGCAAAATCGCCAGTCTGACTACATGGAGCGAATGCTAAATGCGGCCGGTCAGGCAAAAAGCTATATTGGAACGATGACCAAGGAAGATTTTCTTGCGGATACGAAGACGCAAGATGCTGTCATTATGAAGCTCTTGGTAATTGGTGAGTTGGCAGCCCAACTGCTGGAAGACCATAAGGAATTCGCAGCCAACTGTCCGACAATCCCATGGTCTCAAATGAAAGGAATGCGGAATCGCATGGCCCATGGCTACTTTGAATTGGACATGGACATTGTCTGGGATACTGTTCAGAAAGCCATTCCTGACCTGGAAGCCAATCTACGGTCAATCTCTTTGTGACGTTTTAACCTCATACCCCCCGCACAGCGTTGCTTGCTGCCGGGGTTTTTCACGCCCGCGCCGGAAATGAACTCATAATCCAAAGTCAGAATCTCGGCCGATTCTGGGATTCCAGGCGATCTTGCGCAATGACGAAGAAATCCTTGCGCATACCCAAATGCGGCTTTCCAGAATTCGTGATTGATCGTCTCCACTGCGGCACACAAAACATTTGTCATTGCGCCTTTGGTGAGACAGTTAGTCGGCTTTCGGCCATAAGCGGCCGGTGGCGAGGCTTCTCCAGAGCGGCCAATTGCGCCGGCGCCGTGGCAGCCCTTTGCCATCGGTCCGTACTATCATCGCGTACGCGGACAGCCTACGTGAGCGCACCCAAAATGAATCAAACAGGTTCCCTGAAGTTGGCTGTTTTCCGATTATCAATATGCGGACCGGGGTCCGTTGAATAATTGTTGGGGCTCATAGCGCAATGCCACTTTCACCGCCACCACCGAACTGGGAAGCAAACGAGATATCGAAGTTTATCGACGCGGCGCGTGTCAATGAATTTGCGACGTTTGCAAACCAAACAGAGGAAGTCGCCCGCCTGTCAGACATTGATCTTGGGTACCGGAAAGCAATCGCCGGGGTCAATCATTCCAAAGACTGGTTTGCTGGTTTCTTCTTGCTTCGGGCACACTCAAACTTTCTGGCCGCGTGTCGGCTTTGTTGGAGCGCTCAAGTCCCTGAGAGCTACGCCCTTCTTCGATCCTGTTTGGAGAACGCGCTCTATGGGCTTTATCTTGCCAAGAATCCGGAGTCCCGCGAGACATGGCTGCGGCGCAGTGATGATGCTGCGGCGAAGCAAAAAGTCAAAGGCGAATTTCAGATCGGAACGATGCTAAGGCTTGCTGCCGCGTCGGATGCAACGGAAGGTGCAGTGGCGAAAGTACTTTACGACCGAACGATAGATTCGGGTGCTCACCCAAACGAACTGGCTCTTATGCAGACACTACAGATCAACGAGAGCGCCGATCACATCGAGTTCAAGAGCAATTACCTTGACCGAGACTCGGTAGCGCTATTGGCCGCACTAAAGACGACGGCACAAGTTGGCGTTTGTGCTCTGTCACTGTTTCGGGTGATCTATCCTGAGCGCTTTGACATCATGGGCGTGACCGATCTGCTTCGTCATGTGAAGGTGGGCCTATGAGCCGTAGACTCAACGCTGCAATGCGCCAGACCTCTCATCATGGGTAACCGTATGAACTACATCAAACTCTTGCTTATTTCAACGCTTGTAAGCTTCGTAGGCACTGCATCAGCGCAGATGACAGGCAATGAACTTCTCGCACAACTCAAGTCCACCGACACAACAGAAACATTAAAGGCATACGCTTACATTGACGGGGTCATTGATGTTGAAGACTTTTACCTTACCGCAGAGATGCTCAGCTCCGTAAACCCAAAGACCGGCAATCCTAGTCGCTTCAGGTTCGTCCACTTCTGCTTCGGGAACAATAAAGTGACTCTCGGGCAAATCAAAGACATTGTTGTCAGGTACTTGGAATCGCATCCCGAGAAACGTCACATACGAGCGCACTCCTTGATCCGTTTCGCTTTGCTCGAAGACTTCGAGTGCGCAAACAATCCGGAAAAGGGAAAGCAGTAGATAGGTATCTCATGGCAATCATCGTGGCGTTCGATCGCCAAATATTCGAAACTCTAAAATGGTTTAGCTTGGGAATTGGCTGGCTGATCCCTACGATATCAATTCCGCCGCACAACCCGGTCGTCGACCGCGTCCGCTTGGCTCTCCGGATGCCGTGCGATGGAGCCGCGCAGCGCAGGTCACCTCCACGTTCCTGAGCGTCTGCTTTCCCAAGCTGGTCGTGTCCGCTATGGGCACCAAACAGCCCCCGACGAATACCGGCGCGCATTCCAGCGCCGTCCCATCAGCACCAACTCTCTTCCCGCCCGACCAAGGGCGATATCGCGAACCCTCCCTGAAAATCCAGGAAGGGTTCGACCGGCGTTCGGATCAGTCCTTGAGCGACTCGACCAGGTCCACGTAACGCTGCATCGCGTCGTCGGTCGAGGTGCCCTTGACGACGGCCCAGGCATCGTACTTGGCGCGGCCGACCATGTCGGTGAAGCCGGGCCGCTTGCCCTCGACGTCGCCTTCCGTGGACTGCTTGTAAAGTGCATAGAGCTGCAACAGCACGTCGTTGGAGGGCCGCTCCGGCAGCTTCTTGGAATCGGCCAGGGCCGCTTCGAATTGCTTCTTGAGTTCGCTCATGTCGTCCTTCGTCGCAATAAACTGGTCGCCGGGATTTGGCTTGAACTATTATATGTCCCCGCGCATAGCGGGTACGGTATCCTGGTGATATGTCCCCACGCATAGCGGGGACGGCATCCCTAAGATATGCCGACATCTTGGAGGTACAGGGCAATGCTCCACCGCGAAAAAATGTCCCCCGTCGATACGGCCTGGCTTCGCATGGACCGCGCCACCAACCTGATGATGATCGTCGGCGTCATCGTCTTCGATCGCCGCACCGACTTCAAACGTTTGCGCAAAACCGTCGAGAGCCGCCTGGTCGCACGCTATCGGCGCTTTCGCCAATGCGCGGTGGCGGAAGTCGCCGGCGCCTGGTGGCAGGACGACCCGGCTTTCGATCTCGATGCCCACCTGCGGCGGCGCAGCCTGCCGGCCCAGGCCGGCAAGCAGGAACTGCAGGCGCTGGCCAGCGAACTGGCGGTGCAGCCGCTCGATCCGGGCAAGCCGCTGTGGTGCTTCGACCTGATCGAAGAGTACGGCAGCGGTTCGGCGATGGTGGTACGCATCCATCATTGCATTGCCGACGGCATCGCCCTGGTCGGGGTGATCCTCTCCCTGACCGACGCTTCGCCGCAGGCCGCGCCGCAGAAACGCAGCACCGCGAAAATTCACGCCGCCGAGCCCGCAGAGCCGGCGGGCGGGCTGCTGGAATCCCTGGCCGACGCGCTCGGCTCGGCCGTCAGCATGGGCACCGAACTGGGCAGCAAGGCGCTGCAGCTGGCATCGGACCCGGAGCGGCTCTCCGTTTATGGTCGCCACGGCATCGGCCTGCTGACCGAACTGGCCAAGCTGCTGGCGATGCCGGCCGATTCGCCCACCAGCCTCAAGGGCAAGACCGGCATGGCGAAACGCGTGGCCTGGTCGGAGCTGATCCCGCTGGCCGAGGTCAAGGCGCTGGGCAAGGCGCTCGGCTGTTCGGTCAATGACATCCTGCTATCCGCCGTCGCCGGCGCGCTGCGCGCCTACTTCATGCAAAAGGGCGAATCGGTGCGCGACGTCGAAGTGCGCGCCATGATTCCGGTGAATCTGCGTTCGGCGCGGCACGAAGGCACGCTGGGCAACCGCTTCGGTCTCGGCACGTTGTCGTTGCCGGTGCACGAGGGCAATCCCTTCGCGCGCCTGTTCCTGGTGCGGCAGCGCATGAACGAACTCAAGGGCTCCTACCAGCCGCCGCTGACCCTGGCCCTGCTCGGCGCGGTCGGCATTGCACCGAAAATGCTGCAGCAGCAGTTTCTCGACATCCTGGCCGCCAAGGCCAGCACCGTGATGACCAACGTCCCCGGCCCCAGGCAGCCGCTCTACCTGGCCGGTTCGCGCCTCGACGAGCTGATGTTCTGGGTGCCGCAGTCAGGCAATATCGGCATCGGCGTCTCGATCCTGAGCTACAACGACAACGTCCAGTTCGGCCTGATCACCGACCGCAATTTCGTGCCGGACCCGGAAACCATCGCGCCGCTGTTCGCCGCCGAGTTCGAGAAAATGCTGCTGGCACTGCTGATGCTGGACTGGGAACAGCCCTTCGACCCGGCCCTGGTCGAACAGCAGTTGTTCGGCAAGCAGCTCGCGCCGCCGCTGAGTGCCGCGGGCGCGAAGGCCAAGACCCCAGCGCGGCCGCGCAAGACGGCGCAAGCCAAGCCCAAGGCCAAGCCGGCAGCCGCGGTCCGTCCCGGAACAATTGTGGTGGCCGGCGCCCCAACGCCCGCGGCAGCCGCAACCAGGGTGCCGAAGCGTTTCCGCAACCTCGCTTAGCGGGACTTAGTCCTCGAGTTCGGACTTGGCCAGTTCGACGTCGAGCCGTTCCATGGCATCGACCGGAGTCGCCGCCGCGGCCTTTTCGTAGAGCTTGACGGCTTCGTCCATGCGGGCCTGGCCGAACAGCATGACCAGCGCATTGGCGTATTCGATGCAGGCGATGGCGGAATCGGGGGCGAGCTTGAGCGCCGTCTCGAAGTGCTTCACGGCCACGTCCTTGCTCGCGCCGTAGGTCAGCTTGCCGATCATGGCGCCGACCTTGTCCACCACCTCGGCATGGTAGGCGCCCAGCGCGCTGTGCGCGTCGGCATGCTTGGGGTCGAGCTTGATGGCGGTTTCCAGCGCGGCCTTGATCTTGCCGCCGAGGCCCTGCGCCAGCGCCTTGATCACCGAGATGCCCTGGCTGTAGCGGCCCAGCGCATAGGCCTGGATGTAATAGGCATTGGCGTTCTTCGGCTGCGCCTGCTGCAGTTCCTCGCAGCGCTCGGATATTTCCTGGAACAGCGTCAGCTTGCGCTTGTCGTCCGTCTCCAGGTAGTTGGCATAAATCATCGCCGCCTTGTTGGCCGCGTTGTAGCCGTCGAGACCGGCCGCCAGCCCCGCTTCCAGGGCCTTGAGGAACTCGCCTTGGTGATGCAGGCGCCAGGCCTCCTGCACCTCGGCGTCGGCCGGGAAGGCTTCGCGGTCGCCGCGATGCAGGCGTTCCCAGTTTTTCTTCAGTGCCGCGCCGGTGAAAACATAAGCCTTGTCCGCATACGGAAATTTCTTCCAGGCCGCCTTTGCCATGATGGGTCTCCTCCGCTCAGTCAGTTAGGTAGTTTTTCGACAACTCCACGAACAGCTCGCGCGAATGCCCAGTCAGATAAGGCGCGGCGAGCGCCATGACCTGGAAGGCGCCGCGCGCCAGGCTCTTGCCGTCGATCTTTTTGCGCGGGTCGCTGACGAACTCGAAGGACAGCCAGTAAGTCGCCACCACGGTCATGTTGATCGCCAGCGCCTGGATTTCCGCCGGGCTGGCCCGCATGTCGCCGGTCGACACCAGGCCGCGGCAGATCACCGCGGCGGTGTGAACCTTATGGGCGACGATGCGCTTGAAGTGGGTTTCGAGGATACGGTTGCGCGACAGCAGCTCGTTGATGTCGCGATAGAGGAAGCGGTACCGCCAGATGCCCTCGAATACCAGGTGCAGGAACAGCCAGATGTCCTCCACGTTCGGCGCCCGCCGCGCCGGCGCCGCCAAGGTTTCCTCGATGCCGCGCTCGAAATCGGCGAACAGGGACTCGATGATCTCGTCCTTGTTGTGGAAGTGGTAGTAGAGGTTACCCGGACTGATGCCCATTTCATCGGAAATCAGCTGGGTCGTGACGTTCGGCTCACCGAACTCGTTGAACAGCGTCAGCGAGGTTTCCAGGATGCGCTCGCGCGTGCGGCGCTTGGGCTTCTTTTCACTCATCGATCACCAGTCCCGAACAGTCCGGCGAGGATAGCAGAAACCAGTGCCCAGCCCGGCGTCGGGCGGCACAGCGCCTAGGTTAATCGCATGCAGCGGCAAACAGTCCATCCTCCCCCTTCAAGGGGGAGGTCGGGAGGGGGATGGGGATGGGGCGCTTCGCAGGCGAGTCACCACTCGCTTGCCCATCCCCACCCCAGCCCTCCCCTTGAAGGGGAGGGAGCTCGGCGCTTCATGTGATTGCCCTGGCACGGCGCCCGACGCCGCCATGCCGTTCAGGAAGCCGACTTGACCGCGGTCTTCCGGGGTGCCGCCTTCTTCGTTGCCACCGCCGGCTTGGCGGCTGGCTTGGCAACCGCGGCCTTGCCGAGCTTATCCACCGTGGCCTGCAACTCGGCCACGCGCTTGGTCAGCGCCGCGACGTCGTCCCTGGTCGGCACGCCCAGGCTGTGCAACGAACGGGCGACGCGATTCTCGAATACCTGTTCCAGCTTGTCCCAGGTGCCGGTCGCCTTGGATGCCATTTCCGTGACCTTCTCTTCGGCCACCTTGCGGGTTGTCTTCTGGATCGTCTCGCCCTCGCGCACCAGGGCATCGAATACCTTGCTGCCTTCCTCTTGTGCCTTGGCAAAGGCACCGAGTCCGGCCAGCCAGATCTGCTGCGCGGATTCGCGAATGGTGGCGGAAAGCTGACTGTCCTTGCCGACGGTTTTGAGTTTCTTTACCACGAGTTTCTTGACCATGAAGATCTCCTGAAATGACTGGTTCACGGGCCCCGGCGTCGAGACCGCGGCAGACGCCCTGCCTGCCTTGACGCGCAGTCTAGCGAGTCCGATTAGAGAGGTCACACTAATGACCCGGGGCGAACCCGCTTAGGCTTCGGCTTCTGTATCATGCCGCAGACGCATATCCCAACAGGGCACAAATCGAACTATAACCAGGAGGCAGCAATGATCTATTTCGTTACCGGGGCGACCGGATTCATCGGCAAACGACTGGTTGCCAAACTGCTGGAAAAGCCGGCAGCCACCGTCTACTTCCTGACCCGCGACAAGAGCCCCGAACGCCTGGAGGCGCTGTACGACTTCTGGCAGACCGACAAGAGCCGCGCCATCCCGGTCGTCGGCGACCTGCGCCAGCCGGGCCTCGGCGTCGGCAAGGCCGACCTCAAGAAGCTCAAGGGCAAGGTCGATCACTACTACCACCTCGCCGCCGTCTATGATCTGAAGGCCAGCACCGAAGACCAGATGGCGGCCAATGTCGATGGCACGCGCCATGCCGTCGAACTGGCGCAGCAGATCGACGCCGGCTGCTTCCACCATGTCAGTTCGATCGCCGCCGCCGGCCTGTTCGAGGGCATTTTCCGCGAAGACATGTTCGAGGAAGCGGAGAACCTCGACCATCCCTACTTCGGCACCAAGCACGAGTCCGAACGCATCGTGCGTGCCGAGTGCAAAACTCCCTGGCGCGTCTACCGCCCCGGCGTGGTGGTCGGCGATTCGCGCACCGGCGAAGCCGAGAAGATCGACGGCCCCTACTACTTCTTCAAGCTGATCCAGAAAATGCGCGGCTTGCTGCCGCCCTGGATGCCCAGCATCGGCCTCGAAGGCGGCCGCATCAACATCGTCCCGGTGGATTTTGTGGTCGACGCGCTGGCCTACCTTTCGCACCAGAAGAACCTCGACGGCCGCTGCTTCCACCTCACCGATCCGCACCCGATGCGCGTCGGCGACGTGCTCAATATCTTCGCCCGCGCCGGCCATGCGCCGGAGATGGGGATGCGCATCAACGCCGCGCTGCTCGGCTTCATCCCGCGCAGCGTGCGCAAGAGCCTGATGGCGCTGACCCCGATGCGCCGCATCCGCAACGCCGTGATGAAGGATCTCGGCCTGCCCGAAGACGTCATGCAGTTCATCAATTACCCGACCCGCTTCGATTGCAAGGAAACCCAGAAGGCCCTGGCCGGCAGCGGCATCTCGGTGCCGCCGCTCGACAGCTACGCCTGGAAGCTGTGGGACTACTGGGAACGCAGGATGGACCCCGACCTGTTCATCGACCGCAGCCTGAAGGGCCGCGTCGGCGGCAAGGTGGTGCTGATCACCGGCGGCTCCAGCGGCATCGGCAAGGCGGCGGCGTTCAAGATCGCCGCGGCCGGGGCGATCACCCTGATTGTCGCGCGCGACAAGGAAAAACTGGACGAAACCGTGGCCGAGGCCAAGGCGCAGGGACTCACGCTGATCGCGTATTCCGCCGACGTTGCGGACGAGGCGCAATGCGCCGAGGTGGTGCGTCGCGTCATCGCGGAACACGGCGGCGTCGACATCCTGGTGAACAATGCCGGCCGCTCGATCCGCCGCGGCATCGAGAACTCCTTCGACCGCATGCACGATTTCGACCGCACCATGCAGGTCAATTACTTCGGCTCGCTGCGCCTGACCATGGGCCTGCTGCCGAAGATGCTCGAAAAACATGCCGGCCACATCATCAATATTTCCTCGATCGGCGTGCTGACCAATGCCCCGCGCTTCTCCGCGTACGTCGCCTCGAAGGCCGCGCTGGACGCCTGGACGCGCTGCGCGGCCTCCGAATTCGTCGATCGCGGCATCGAGTTCACCACCATCAACATGCCGCTGGTGAAGACGCCGATGATCGCCCCGACCAAGCTCTACGACCACGTGCCGACCCTGACCCCGGACGATGCCGGCGACATGATCGTGGACGCCATCGTGAACCGGCCGGTGCGCATCGCGACGCGGCTGGGCATCTTCGGCCAGGTGCTGCATGCGGCGGCGCCACGCGTGGCGCAGATCATCATGAACACCACCTATCGGATGTTCCCCGATTCATCGGCGGCGAAGGGCAAGGGCGACGCACCTGCGATGCCCTCGGCCGACCAGGTCGCGTTCACGCAGATCATGCGCGGAATACATTTCTAACGAGGCTCCGCCTCAGACCGACAAGTGGTATTGGTGACGAAATGGCGTCGGTAGTCTAAGGTGGCTCCAGTCGAGCCTACTGGGGCAAGCCCAGAAATATGGGAGCTCGAAGCTCAATGGGTCCGAAGACCCGTGGACGACTGGAGCCGGAAATGACGATACCACACAGCGTGAGTGAAGTTTTGGAAAGCCATGTTGTCCTTGAGAGCGAAAGCATCGACCGGATGTACCTGAATGTTTACGTTCCGCAACTTCAGCGGATTGGCGGCGTGGTGTGGTATCTGCGCGGGCACCTGGGGCAACGCTTTGCCTCGACGGCGGGAGTGGCGCCGAAGACGGATCAGTTTGTCGCGAGCATCGACAAATTTTCCAATGAGCGAGGCGTGGAGGTGGTGAGTTTCAAGAAAGGGCAGCGCAAGGACGACGTTACGCAGCAGTATCTGTCGGAGTTCGAGGCAACAGAAGGCGTGCTTTACATCGGACGGGCGCAGGAGAAAGCCCGCGTGGTGCGCACTGAAAGGCGGCGCAACGAACGTACCGGGATGAGCTATCCGTGGGTGGTCGATGGCAGCGCGCTGGTCAATCATTACTACTTCTACTGCGTGGATGAGGACTTCGGTCCGTTCTTCCTGAAGTTCTGCTCCTACTTTCCGTACAACGCCAAGCTGTGCATCAACGGCAATGAGTATGCCAAATGCCAGCTACGCAAACGCGGTATTGCCTTCGAGGCGCTGGACAACGGCATTTTGTCGTGCGCCGACCCGAAAGCGCTCCAGCGCATCTGTGATGGACTGGACGACAAGAAGATCGACCGCCTGTTGCGTAAATGGCTGGCCCGTCTGCCGCATCCGTTCGATCGCAAGGATCGCGCTGCCGGCTATCGCTATGGGCTGTCGATCCTGCAAGCCGAGTTTGCCTTGACTCAAGTACTTGACCGTCCGGTCACTGGCCGGGTGTTCTTTGAACAGGTCATCCGCGAGAATCTGGACATCGGACGGCCCGGTCAAGTGCAACTCATCTTTAACCGCCGCGTCACCCGGCGTACCCCGGGAAGCTTTCGGACCCGGGTGATAACCGAAGGGGTCACCCCTTCGCTGCATGTGGACTACAAGCGTTCACGCATCAAGCAGTACCACAAGGAAGGTCAGGCATTGCGCACCGAGAGCACCATCAACAATACCCGCGACTTTGGCATTGGCCGGTTGCTGCACAACCTGCCCGCCTTGCGCCAGGTTGGCTTTGCGGCCAACCGACGCTTGCTGGAGGTTGAGCGGATCAGCCATGATTGCGCATTGGGCGAGGATGCCTTTCAAGAGTTGCAACAACCCTGTCAGATCGACGGTCAGCGCGTGCCAGCGCTGCGCTTTGCCGATCCAAAGGTACAGGCTTTGCTGCATGCGTTATTGATGTTCGTCTTCCTGGCACGCGGGTTTACCAACAAGGACCTGCGTCCGGCGTTGGCGGTGCTGATGGGGAAACGATCCACCAATATTTCACCGGGCCGGATGAGCTACGAGCTGCGACGTCTGCGCTTGCATGGCTTGATCGAGCGCTTGCCGAAAACGCATCGCTATCGCCTCACCGACCTTGGCCTGCGCACGGCAATGTTCTATACCCGGGTCTATTCCCGCGTCCTACGCTCGGGTCTCGCTGTCGTCAGCCCCGCTACAACACAGGCTGCCAACTCTCCACTGCAGCGCACTTTCCGCGCCGCCGAGAATGCCGTCAATGCTTGGTGCGACGACGCCAAAATCGCCGCGTGAGAAAATTTGACTCAACTACTACAAAATCTATTCAGTCAAGGAATCTAGGTCGTCGCTGCGTCCTTGACACCCCGAAATAAAGTGATATATTTGTATCACTTTCATTGAAAGGTATTCATCATGCTGACAGCAACGCTGCGCAACTGGGGAGGATCGGTAGCCCTGCCGATTCCCAAAAAACTTCTGACCGCGCTCGGCTTGCAGGCCGGCGCGGAAGTATCGCTGGACATAAGCAACGGCCAACTGGTGATGGCACCGGCCCGCGCCTACAGCTTCGAACAGTTGCTGGCCGAGCACAAGGCCTTGAAGCTCGACGTCGACCACGAGTGGCTGGACTTTCCCGCCCTTCCCGGCGAAGAGGCTTGACCGCTTTGGCCAAACTCCCCAAGCGCGGCGAGATATATCACCTTGACCTCAATCCCGTTCGTGGCAAGGAACAGGCGGGCAGGCGCTTCGTCTACGTGCTGTCCCCCGCCGACGAAAATCTGGCCATCGTCCTGCCCATCAGCACCGGCATCACGCTGGCCCGCAACCAGGGATTCGCGGTGACGCTAATGGGCGCCGGCACCAAAACCACGGGCGTCATCATCTGCAATCAACCGCGCACAGTGGCACTCCGGGAACGTGGCGCGAAACGGATCGAAGCCGCGCCGGATGTCGTCACGCAGGAAGTGCTGCTGCGCATCGCGCCGCTGGTGACCTGACGATTCTGGTTTGGCCGGCAAGTCGTTTGCGAATGACTTCAAGGGCAAGGCGTACTTCGCAGACAACGCGAGTTCTACAAGAAGCTGCCGAATCTCAAATAGGGCGAGCGGGACATCCGGGAAGTGGATGTCTCAGGCAGGCCGGCATTCCGGACTCTCCAGCACCTCCAGCAATTTGCCCAGCACCACAGACGAAATGGCCATGCCGATGTGGCTGACGCCGCCGATGGCAACGTGGGCAGCGCCGTCCAGCCGCGTGGCGGCTTGCTGCGGATAGACGTAGTTGTCGTGGCAGCTGTAGATCGACACCGAGCCTTGCGGAAGGACATCCCGCGCCGCGAGTTCGTTCAGCCAGGAACTGCCGAGGCGCATCTGGCGAGCGTTGGCGCCCAGGCCCAGGCGCGCCAGGCGCGTGCCCTGATGCGGCGTACCGAGCGTGACCATGCGCGCCACTTTGGCCTTGCCGTAGCGCCGCAGGTAAGCGCGGATGGCCAGCCCGCCCATGCTGTGGCCGACCAGGATCAACTGCGGCGCGCCGGTCGCCGCCAGCACCTCGTCGATGCGCCGCGCCATGCCGTCTGCGTAGTCGTCGATATCTGAAAACACCGGCTCCAGGCTGTGCGTGGCCACGGTCCAGCCGGCGGCTTCGAGCTTGCGCCGCAGCCAGAACCAGAAGCCGCGGTTGCACTGGTAGCCGTGGATCAGCAGCAGCGGCGTGCGCCGCGTCGCGCAATGCGCCAGGCGGTCCGGCCCGAGCCAGAATTTCTCGAAAGGCTGCACCACGGTAAACAGCAGAATCAATGCGGCATATTCCTCCAGCACCATGCGCAGCGCCTGCAGCGGGCCGAGGCGCAGACTCCGGGGCACGCTGCGCCCTGCTCCCAGCATCAGGCCGAAGCTCAGCAGCACGAAGTACAGGCGCATGCCGAGAGCGCCTGCCAGCCCCAGTCCGAGCGCCTGCAGCGGCGTCCAGCCGCCGCGCGATGTCAGCCAGCTGCCCAGCAGCGCGTAGAACAGCAGTTCGCCGCACAGCAGCCAGCGCAATTGCCGTGCCGCCATCGCCAACTCTCAGGCCAGCGGCGCCGCGGCGCGGCCGGCGAGCGCCCCGGCCAGCGCCGAGATGTTGCGCGCGACGATGCCATACACCGACTGCTGCGGATTGGCGCCGATGCTGGTGGGGAACAGCGAACCGTCGGCCACCGTCAGGTTGCCCAACTGGTGGTGGCGGCCGCGCGGATCGACCACCGACCTGGCGGAATCGGGCCCCATGGCGCAGCCGCCCATGACATGGGCGCTGACCACGCGCATCGAGAGCAACTGCATCGGCAGCTGCGCGATGCCCTGCTTCGCCGCCGCCCAGCTGTCCCAGCCGGCGCATTGCTCGTGCACCGCATAGACCTTTTGCGCGCCCGCGGCGAACTGGATCTCGGCCATGGAGAGCAAGGCGCGCCGCGCACCGTCCCAGATCACGTCGTCGAGCGGGTAGTCGAGCAGCGGCGTGCCGTCGTCGCGCAGGCGCACCTGGCCGCCGCCGCTGGCGGCATTGAAGCCGTCGCGCAGCAGCGCGAGCAAGACATGGGCGTTGTTGAACTGCTGCATCAGGGCGGCATGGCCGGCGCCGAAGCCCTGCAGCGTGGTGGCGAACAGCACCGGATGCAGCGGCGGCGCTTCGAGCTTGTAGCCCAGCGGACCGTCGATCGGCAGATTGTCGAGGAAGTGATCGGAATACAGGCTTTGCGGCGCGCCGGCGTGACCGGCGACGACGGAGTCCATCAGTGCCGAACTGATCACCGTCGGATGCAGGAAGGTATGCCGGCCGAGCTGGCCCGAAGGGTCGGGCGCGGCGCTCCTGAGCAGCAGCGCCGGGCTGCCGATGGCGCCGCCGGCGAGCACGAAATGTTTCGCCCGCAGCAGCACGCGGCGCGCCTGCGGATGGATGCCGGTGGCATCCATGGCGCGGCATTCGAGGGCGGCGACCTTGTCTCCGGCAAACAGCAGGCGTTCGGCGCGCAGGCCGGAATAGATCGTCGCGCCGTGATCGAGCGCGGCCGGCAAAGTGGTCACCAGCATCGACTGCTTGGCATTGGTCGGGCAGCCGGTGCCGCAGTAGCCGAGGTTCCAGCAGCCATTCACGTTGCGCCGCAAGACTTGCGTGGCGATGCCGAGCTTGCTTGCACCCTTGCGCAACAGTTCATTGTTGGCATTCGGCGGCACTAACCAGGCGCTGATCGACAGCCTCCGTTCGACCATTTCGAACCAGGGCAGCAGCGCCTCGGGCGTGTAATCGGCGAGGCCGAACTGGCGCTGCCAGAAGTCGAGCGTGGCCGGCGGCGTGCGAAAGCTGCTGGTCCAATTGACCGTGGTCGAACCGCCGACGCAGCGCCCCTGCAAAATGTTGACGCCCTTGTCGGCCGTCTTGCGCGCCGCGGATTCCTGGTAGAGCTGCGGATAGGCCTCGGCCTCGCGCATGTGGAAATCCGCGGTCGAGCGCAGCGGCCCTTCCTCGACCACGATCACGGAGAGGCCCGATCTGGCCAGGATCTCGGCACTGATGCCG
>JAXMJU010000363.1:0-3240 GCA_034376265.1 Sulfuritalea sp. | reverse complement strand
GTCCATAGGCAGAAGGATGCGGCCTTGCGCGAGGCGCGTGCGCTCGAAATCCAGCTCGGGCGCGAGGCCCAGGAGGCCGGCTTCTCCGAGCGCGAATGCCTGTCGAAGCTGGAAGACAATGCGCGCGCCGCGACCACGGCGGGCAGCCAGCTGCTGCGCATTGAGGCCGAAACCGCCAGTGCGCGCACCGAAGTCGCCGGCATCAGCGACATGGTGCTGCAAGAGCAGCTGCATGCCGCGCTGGATGCGAAGCACGGCCAAGAGTTGGCGCTGGCGGAACGCCGAAACGTGCTCGAAACGGCGGCCGGCGAGCTGCGCAGCCTCGACGAACAGCGCCTCAGGCTGGAGCAGGGCGTGGTGCCGCTGCGCGACAAGATCAACGATCTGCGCCTCAAGGCACAGGCCGCGCAAATCAACGAAGAACAATTCCGCGAACGCCTGGCCGAGGTGCATGTGGTGACCGAGGAAGACGAAGCGCCCTTCGCCGAGGAACTGGCCACGGGCAAGCTGCGGGACAACCTGCTGCAAGCCGAAATTGCCAGCCTGACGGCGGAAGTCGAAGCGCTCGGACCGGTCAATCTCGCGGCGCTGGAGGAACTGGCCACGGCCTCCGAGCGCAAGGGTTTCCTCGATGCGCAGGCGGCCGACCTGAACGAGGCCATCGGCACCCTGGAAGACGCGATCCGCCGCATCGACCGCGAAACCCGCGAGCAGTTGCAGGAGACCTACAACACGGTGAACATGCACTTCGGCAACTTGTTCCCGCAGCTTTTCGGCGGCGGCGAGGCGCGGCTGATCCTGACCGGCGACGAGATTCTCGATGCCGGCATCCAGATCATGGCGCAGCCGCCGGGCAAGAAGAACACCACGATCCACCTGCTCTCCGGCGGCGAGAAGGCACTGACCGCGATTGCGCTGGTGTTCGCGATTTTCAACCTCAACCCGGCGCCCTTCTGCATGCTCGACGAGGTCGATGCGCCGCTCGACGATTCGAACACCGTGCGTTTCTGCGAGATGGTCAAGCGCATGTCGACGCACACCCAGTTCGTCTTCATCTCGCACAACAAGATCGCCATGGAAATGGCCCAGCAGCTGATCGGCGTGACCATGCAGGAACAGGGTGTGTCGCGCGTCGTGGAAGTCGATATCGAAGAGGCTCTGCGCCTCGCCGTCGAACAGAAGGTGGCGTGAACATGGCAATCAGCGAACTGCAAATCGCTTTGTTGGGGGCCGGCGCAGCGGGCGTGGCCATGGTCTGGGGCTACAACGTCTGGCAGGACCGCCAGCACCGCAAGACCGCCGAGCGGATCTTCAACGGCGAGCAGGGCGATGCGCTGCCGGTGGCGGCGCCGCAGATGCCGGGGACGGTCGGCGATGAACGGCGGGAACCGCATCTCGACGTCGATTTGGATGTCGATTTGGACGTCGTCGCGCAAGGCGACGACGATCCCTATCCGACCGCTGCTGCCGACCTGAATGCCGACGCGGCGCAGACTTCGCCGACAGCGGAGCCGCCGCTGCCGGAGGACGGCGCGGACGAGATGGCCGATTGCGTGCTGCGTCTGAGCGCAAGCGAAGCGATCGCGGCGCCGGTCGTGCTGGTGATGCAGGATGCCTGGGCCGGCGCGCCGGGCAAGGCGCTGCACTGGCTGGCGCGCAACGACGACGAGGCCTGGCGGCAGCTCGATGCGCAGGATGCGGGGCGCTACCGCGACTGGGCGGTCGCCCTGCAACTGGTCGATCGCCGCGGAGCCGTTTCGGCTGCCGAGCTGACGAGCTTCTTCGATGGCGTGCAACAGATTGCGCAGCATATGGGTGCGGCCCTGGAACCCCCGGAATTCGATGAAACCCTGCTGCGCGCGGCGAGGCTCGACGAATTCTGTGCCGCGGTGGACATCCAGTTCGTGCTGCACGTGGTCGAAGCCACCGGCGGCGTGTTCGCCGGCAGCAAGTTGCGCGGCGTGGCCGAAGCGGCGGGCCTGGCCCTCGAAGCGGACGGCATGTTCCGCGCCCGCGACGAGGCCGGCGGCGAATTGTTCACCGTGGCCAATCTCGGCAACGAGCCGCTCGAAGCCGAGACCCTCGCGGCACTGGTGACGCATGGCCTGACGCTGAGCCTCGACGTGCCGCGCGTCGCCGACGGCGTTGCCGCCTTCGGCCGCATGCTGGCGACGGCGCGCCAATTGACCACGGCGCTGGGCGGCGAGCTGGTCGATGCGCAACGCGCACCGCTGTCGCAGGCGATGATCGACGCGATCGGCGCCAAGACCGCGGAACTCCAGCAGACCCTGCGCGACGCC
The DNA here is from genome assembly GCA_034376265.1 of Sulfuritalea sp. Taxonomy (GTDB): domain Bacteria; phylum Pseudomonadota; class Gammaproteobacteria; order Burkholderiales; family Rhodocyclaceae; genus Sulfuritalea. Next base: position 940 of record JAXMJU010000363.1, on the reverse strand, counting down.
GGCATCGAGCCCGGCAGCGTGCGGGCGCTGCGCCTGTTTTCCTGATGTCCGTGCAGGAGGCAGCGGCGCGCGCCGCGGCCCTGCGCCGCGAGATCGAGCAGCACAACCATGCCTATTACATGCTCGCCGCGCCGACCATTCCGGATGCCGAGTACGACCGGTTGTTCCGCGAACTGCAGGATATCGAGGCAGCGTATCCGCAACTGCTGAGCATGGATTCGCCGACGCAGCGGGTCGGCGGCAAGCCCCTGCCCGAGTTTTCCCCGGTGCGCCATGTCGTGCCGATGCTGTCGATCCGCACCGAGACCGATACCGAGCCTTCGGGCGCGCGCACCTTCGATGCCCGTGTGCGGCGCGAATTGGGCCTGGCCGACAGCGATGCCGCGATCGACTATGCGGCCGAACTCAAGTTCGACGGCCTCGCCATCAACTTGCGCTACGAGGACGGCGTGCTGGTGCAGGCCGCGACGCGCGGCGACGGCGAAACCGGCGAGGACGTGACGCAGAACATCCGCACCGTGCGGCGCATTCCGCTACGCCTGACGGGGGCCGCGCCGCCGGTGCTGGAAGTGCGCGGCGAGGTATTCATGAGCCGTCCCGACTTCGAGCGCTACAACGCAAAGCAGCGGGCATTGGAACGGCCGACGCTGGTCAATCCGCGCAACGGCGCAGCCGGCAGCGTGCGCCAGCTCGATCCGGCGATGACCGCCGAGCGTTCCTTGTCCTTCTATGCCTACGGACTGGGCGAGACGCGCGGCTGGGATGTTCCTGCAACGCACGCGGGCCTGCTCGACGCGCTGGCCGCCTGCGGCCTGCCGGTGTGCGAGCACCGCGCCGTGGTGCAGGGCGCCGAAGGCCTGATCGCCTTTCACGCGCGCATGCGCGCAATGCGCGACACGCTGCCCTTCGACATCGACGGCGTGGTGTACAAGGTGAATTC
>JAXMJU010000362.1:0-12130 GCA_034376265.1 Sulfuritalea sp. | reverse complement strand
CCCGCCAGTACCGCTACCTCCGCGTCTGCGCGGGGCCTGCCGGCGCAGCCGAACCCCCGGCGGACAGGGTCCGCCGCGGCGCCGACCGCGCCGGCAGGCCCCGCTCAGACGCGAATGTAGCGGTACTGGCGGGCTTCGTTCTGGACCGCCGCGACGCCCTCGGCAGTCGGAAAACGCACCATGCAGACGGTCCAGCGACGGCGGTCGTGGCACAGCAGCTGCGACATCGACTCGACCGGTGTAGCCTGGGTGGCATCAGCCTTGTTGCCGGCACGTACCTGCAGTTGTTCGGCGGGACGCCGCAGCCAGGCGACCAGCCCACCCATCAGTTTGTCCGCTTGCAGTTCCTCGCTGGCCAGCACCAGCATGCCCTTGTCGCCCTCGGCAGACGGGAGGTCACGGCGGTTCTCGATATTCCATGCGTCGCGCGGCAGTTGACCCTTCTTGCGCAACAGGTCGAGATGTTCGCCGAATCTTTTCACCAGACGGGTCAGGGCCGCGGTGCGCAGTCCCTGTCGCGCACCGGCCTCGGTCGCCGCGAGCGAGCGCAGGGTGTGCTCGCAGAAGGCCCCGGTTCCGTTACCGGACCCGTCTTCCTTATGGCGGCGCACGCCGAGCAGCGCGAACGACTCCGGCTGTTCGGCGCCGGCAAGAAAGGCCAGCGGCTGCCTGACGTCCATGCTGCGACCGATGCCGTGGGCGATATCCTGCCGCGCCGAAAACAGCACGTGGACCAGTGGATGGTGCGTGTAGTGCGCGACGGAAATGTCCAGCGGACCGGAAATCGTGCCGATCTGCGCATCGAAATATTCGGCTGCGGAATTGATCGCCGGCACCAGGCCCGATGCATAGTCCTCGGCGCCGACGACATCGAAGCCGACAACTTCGGAGATCTGGCGAATCACCGGATGCGTCTCCGGAAGCACGCAGGCCACCGGTTGCGATTTTTGCAGCAGATTGCTGAAGAAACCCATGTCTTCCTTCCCTGGAATGCTCCGCCCGATTTCTATCGAGTTTGAGAGCTGATGTAGCGCAGCATATCGTCTTCAAAACGCTTGCGTGCGGCCGGATCGTCGATTTCGCGGCTCAAGGCCGGCACCAGTTGCTCCACCGCAGTCGAAGAGCGAACTGCCCGATCCACCAGGGCACTCGCGAACGGACCGATGTCCTCGGCCAGGCGCCGCTTGGCGAAGCCGACAAACGCAGCATCGGCGCTTTGCAGGCGCCCGCCGGCTGCCGGCGCCGCCGCCGCGGTACGGCCGGAAAAAACAATCTGGCTCATGCCGTCCGCGGCGGCGGCTCCGCTCATCGCCTGCAGCCGGAACGGAAGATCCTTCAACTTCGCGGCGTAGGTGGCGAAGTCCTGCGTCGCCACGAATCCGCCAATCGGCGGAGCCCGCCGCAACGCGCTTTGCGTCGAGCGGATTGCCGAACCGACATAACTCAGCTCGCCCGCCGATTCGGTACGAAAAACAACTCCATAGTGGACCATGGCACGTATCCGCAATGGCGCCGCGACCGCTTCGAAAGAGGAAACTGCGGCGACGACCCGGTTCAGGATGTCTCCCACCGCCAATTCCGGCGCCAAGGTCAAGGTCAGATTCGGCTTGCCCGTTTCCTGCGTGACGAAGCCGAACGCACGAGCCGCGGCAACGAAGCCTTCAAAGCTCGCCGAAGCCGCCGCATCGACGATATACGCCCCCGCAATGTCGAAGGCGATGACCGTGGTTGATACAGGTGCGCTGACTTGCGAAGACACGGCGTCCCAGTCCTCCTTCTCCATTTGGGCATCGGCAGCCAAGGCGAATACTGGCTGGCATCTGCTGCTGCTTTTTCGAATTAGTTTATTCTTAAAATATGACCTTGGCTATATGCTAAGCGGGCTGCACGCGACGCGGATACTACCCAGCCAAGGCACTGGATTCTGGCATGGGAACAGCCATCGAGTCCAGCCGCCAGGCTTCGAAAAAACCGGCAATACCTCGTGCTATCCTTTGCCGCTAGAGAATCCGGCGGAGATCGCGCATGAAGCTGAGGGGGAAATTCAATTCGATGCTGCTTGTCGTGTTCGGGCTGGCGCTGGGTGCATCCGGCTACTTCTCGTACCAGCAGCTCAACGACAACGCCCGCGACGAAGTGCTGTCGAATGCCGGCGTACTAATGGAGACCATACTTTCCGCGCGCACCTGGGCCGTCAATGAAGTCGGCCCGAATCTGCGCGAGACCGAAGAGGACGAGGAAATGCTCATGATGGGCATCCCCGCCTATGCGGCCAACAAGGTCATGGAGGCCGTGCAGAAGCGCTACCCCGAATACGGCTACCGCGAAGTCGCACTGAACCCGACCAACGTCAAGCATCGTCCGGAAGACTGGGAAGCCCGCATCATCAACGGCTTCCGCAGCGACGTTACGAAAGAGCAGGAATGGGGAGTGCGCGAAACTTCCAAGGGCCCCTACCTCTACCTCGCGCGGCCGATCCAGATCAAGCAGTCCGGCTGCCTCGGTTGCCACACCACACCGGAAAAGTCACCGCCGAAAATGGTCGCGATCTATGGCGACAACGGCTACGGCTGGAAACTCAAGGAGATCGTCGGCGCCCAGATCGTCAGCGTGCCGCTGTCGGTGCCGATCGCCAATGCCCAGCGCATGTTCACGACCTTCATGGGCACGCTCACCGGAGTCTTCGTCGCCGTCTTCATTCTCCTCAACCTGATGCTGACCGCGCTGATCACCAACCGCTTGGGCGAAATGGCGGCAATTGCCGACGAGATCAGCAAGGGCAATTTCGAGATGGGCGAATTCAACGAGAAGGGCAGCGACGAAGTCGCCCAGCTCAGTTCCGCCTTCAATCGCATGCGCCGCAGCCTGGTCAAGGCCATGGAATTTTTCAACAAACAAAGCGACTGAGGCCGGCTCGATGAAGTCCAGGTGTTCCCACATGTCGTTGCGTGCCGTCGCCCTTGCGCTGATCGCACTGGCGGCATTCGGCGCGCAGGCGCAGTCTGGCGCCAACGGCCGCCTGCTGTTCAAGCAGAAGAATTGCGCCCTGTGTCATTTCTACGAAGCGCGCAGCATCGCGCCTTCGGTGAAAAAAATGAAGGTCAGTATGAAGGGCGATCCGGCGAAGACCTCCGCTGCGATTTCCGCTGCCGCCGGCCACGCCGACGAACTCAAATCCGTATCCACGGATGAGATTCGAGCCATTGCGGAGTGGCTTGCGGCGACCACTTTTGCCGAGCAAGCGGCGGCGATTGCCGCAAAGCCGAAACCCGGCAGCCCGGAAGCCAAGGCTCTGGCGAAGAAGGAAGCCGCGGCCAAGGCCAAGGCTGCCGCAGAAGCCAAGGCCCGGGCCAAGCAGGACGCGGCAGCCAAGGCCAAGGCTGCCGCGGAAGCCAAGGTCCAAGCCAGGAAAGACGCCGCAGCCAAGGCCAGGCAGGAAGCGGAAGCCAAGGCCCAGGCCAGGAAAGACGCCGCAGCCAAGGCCAGACAGGAAGCCCAAGCCAAGGCCCTGGCCAAACGCGACGCGGAGGCTCAGGCCAACAGGGAAGCCGCCGCCAAACAGGAAAAGGCCGAGTTCGCCCGACGCGAAGCCGAGGCCAAGGCCCGCAAGGACACAGCCGCCCTCGATGCGATCAAGCACGAAGGCGAAGAGCGCGCCCGGCGCGAGGCCGAAGCACAGGCGGCGGCAAAGCGCGATGCCGATGCCCTGGCAGAAAAAAAACGCGAAGCCGACGAGCGTGCCGCCAAGCAGGAAGCCGAGGTGAAAGCCAGGCGCGAGGCCGATGCGCTCGCATTGCAAAAACGCGAAGCCGAAGCAAAGGCGAAAAAGGATGCAGAAGCCCTCGCCGCGCAGAAACGCGAGGCGGAAGCACAGGCACTGGTGAAGAAACCCGAAGCAGTTGCCAAGGTAGAACCCGCCGCCAAGGAGGAAACCGCCAAACCCGGCGCCAGAAAGAAGATCGCCTATCGCGACGGTTCAGATCTGCCGCCCTGCGCGGCCCCGACCGGAGCCCCGCTCGGCGCTATCGACGAGGCCGGCGCCAAGGCGGTCATCGACCGTATCGGCTGCCCGCAATGCCATGCCTATGTGCAGAAGAAGACCGGCCCCCCGATGAAGAAAATCCATGAAAAGTACAAGGGTGACTGGGAATGCGTCGTTGCGCGCCTGACCAAGAACAAGACGCACAAGGAAGAGGGCGTCACCGACGACATGAAAGGCAACGAATTCAAGATCGTTGCCGACTACATCGCCACCCGCGCCAAATAGTCCCCACCAAAGCCGGCACAGCGCGCACCTGCATCCCGCCGTCATTGTTTGACGCCCGCCCGGGCGGCGACGGGAATATTCTCCTGTAATTTATTAACATTCCGGCATAAGCCATTGTCAAAACTCGGACTTTTTCTTCACGCCGAGCAAGCAAATAATGCAAGCTGCCTTGTTGCAGAAAAGAAACACTAACAAGCTGCGGATTTAGCCCAGGATACCGAAAACAGCTTGTTTTTATTAAAAAAGTCTGTTTGAATCAGATACAACGAGAAATTTAGTAATGTAATTTATGAAGATTTACGGAGGAGTCTTTCGAACTTGAAGGCGATTCCATCCGCGGATCAGTCGAACGCATCGTCGGAACGAGACATATGAACCAGACAATCAGGAAATATCGCGCAGTGGCGGCCGGTCTCGCTCTTTTGATCGCCAGCGGCCTTGCCGGCATCGCCACCGCCCAGACGATGCAGAAGGAAGACGCCGCACCTACTCGGTCGCGCGCCGAAACCGGCGAGATCAAGTCCTGCATCGAGTGTCACGAGGGCTACTACGGTATAACCCGGACCAAACACGCCATCCAGGGCGATCCGCGGACGCCCATGGCGAAGGGCAAGTCACTGACGGGAAACCCAGAAGACGCCATGTGCGGCAGTTGCCACGGCGACCTCGCCGAACACCTGAAAACACCTCGCAAACCCGGTTTGGTACCCATTGTGTTCGGCAGCAAGGCCGCGTCCGAATCGCAAAACGAGGCCTGCCTGAATTGCCACCAGAACGGTGCGCGCACCCACTGGCAAGGCAGCAAGCACGATCAGACCAAGACCGCCTGCGCGAGTTGCCACCGCCTGCATGCCTCCAAGGATCCGGTACTGGTCGCGGAAACGCAGGCCAGTGTCTGTTTCAGTTGCCATCAGGACCGCCGCGCCGCGCTGCACCGCATGTCGACTCACCCGACCAAGACCGGCTTCTTCGCCTGTTCGTCCTGCCATGCCCCGCACGGATCGTCGACGCGGGCGTCACTGCGGAAGAATTCGGTCAATGAAACCTGCTATCAGTGCCACGCACAGCTGCGCGGCCCCTTCCTCTGGGAGCACCGGTCCGCCCAGGACGACTGCACCAACTGCCACGATCCCCACGGCACCAACATCGCACCGATGCTCAAGACGCGCATGCCCTATCTGTGCCAGCAATGCCACCAGACCGGCCACAGCAGCACAGCCTTCGGCGCAGAAGTATTGCCCGGGGGCCCCAGCACCGCAAATGCCCTGCGCGTGGTCGGCAGCTCTTGCGCCAATTGCCACATGAAGATTCACGGCAGCAACCATCCTTCGGGCGCGCGCTTGCAGCGCTGATACCCACGAACAAAGTCGACAGGTGATGTCATGACTCAGGACAAATCCATACCCCTTCGCCGCCATGCGCTCGGACTCGCCGTGTGTTCCGCGCTGGCAGCCTTGGCTGCCGCGCCCGCACATGCCGATCCGGTGCTGACCGCACGGCTCTTCCGCGACACCGACGTGCTGTTCCGCGACGCCGACATGTCACGCTGGTCTGAGAACTATGTTGAACTCGGACTGGGGTACAACTCCAACGACTCCTACCGTTTCGGCGGGTTTACCGGACTGACGGATAAAGGGGGCTTCCCCATCGCCGGCTTCAACTGGCTGTGGCGCGACGCCAACAACGACGCGCAGTACTGGCACGTGTATGGCTCTACGCTGGGCCTCGATTCGCGGAAGTTGCAAGCCGAGGGCGGCGTCCAGGGACGTTGGGGAGCATCTTTCAATTTCGACCAGATTCGCAAGTCGCAGACCGACACGGCCTCATTCATTCACGATGGCCTCGGCACCAGCAACCTGACCCTTGCGGGCGGCGCAGGGGTTTTGCCGGGCGGGACGATCACCAACAATACGGCCACCATCAATCCACTACTGAAAAAGTTCGGCATCGAGCAGGGCCGCGAGGTTGTTCGCCTTGGGCTCAATGGCATAGCCCCGAGCAACTGGGACTGGAAGATCAATTATCGCGAAGACCGGCGCGACGGAACCCGCCTGACCGGGCTGCCCGTAAACACCACATTCCGCTCCATGATCGTTCCCTACCAGATCGACGACCGCACTAGCGTGGTCGAAGCGATCCTCTCCTACAACACCAAGCAAGCGCAGTTCTCGCTTGGCTACAACTATTCCCAGTTTCACAACAACCTCTCGTCGTTTACGGTCGCCAATCCATTCAACGCGGCACAGGCTTTGGAACGCATGTCGCTGGCGCCCAGCAACGACTACCATCAGATCAACGCCGACGGCGGCTATAACTTCACCAAGGCCACGCGCCTGACCACCAAGTTCTCCTACAGCATTTCACGTCAGAACGAGGCTTTCCTGCCCTATTCGGCGAACTTGGCGGTCGGAGCGGCAGGTAACGTCACACCGCGCGCCTCGCTGGACGGAAAGGTGGTCAAGACACTGTTCGACATTGCTCTGACGGCCAAGCCGATAGACAAAATGAATTTGAGGCTGGCTTACCAATACCACAACAGCGACAACCGGACGCCGGTGGATAACTACATCAGTATCAGCCGGGATAGAGACAACGCCGGCGTCTTAAACACTAATCAGCGTCGAAACGCCCCGCTCAGCACGCGCGAGCATACGGTCAGCATCGACGGCGACTATGAAATCGCGCCAAAAACCATCCTGCGCGCCGGACTCGAGCGCAAGAGCGTGAAATACTCGATGAAGGACGCGCTGTACGAGAATGTCGCCGATCGCGACTACACCAATACCGACAAGCTATCCCTTGAGCTTCGGCGTCCGATTTCTACCGAGTTCCTGGGCAGTGTCGGTTATACCCATACCCAGCGTCGCGGCTCGGAGTACGACAAGAACAGCTATTTCCGCAATACCTATTGGAACCCAGGCGCGACTACTCTTACCAACCACCCGAGCGTGCGGCCTTTCCTTTACCAGGATTTCAACGAGGATCGCATTCGAGCGTCGGGCAACTGGAACGTATCGGAGACCGTCAGCCTTCAAGCTGGCGCCGATACCTATCGCAAGCAGGCCAAGGGGACAAATTGCGGGACGATCGTGGACCCCGTCGCAGCCGCCGCGTTTGTGGGCACCCTGCCCGACGCATGTCTCGGTCGGTCACTGGCCGATGGCACCAACCTCAACCTCGATCTGCAATGGCAACCCGAGGAAAACCTGACCACCTTCGCCTTCGCCAGTATTGGCGAGACCGGCACCAAGCAGAAGGGACGCCAAGGTACCACATCCACCAACCAGGCCCTCGAATGGTCAGCCGATCTGGCAAATCGTGACCACACGTTGGGCCTTGGTCTCAAATGGCAGCCCGAAGACTACGAAGACTGGGATCTCGGCGGCACCTATGTGTTCAATAACGGCCTAGGCAAGGCCAGCATTACGACCGGTACACTGATTGCCCCCGCCCAAACATCCATGCCGGACAACTGGAGTCGGCTGCACACGTTGCAGCTTTTTGCGAAGTGGGATTACAGCAAGCAGATTACCTGGCGTTTTAATTACCTCTACGAGAACCTAAAGTCTGCCGATTGGGCCTACGACAACCTGACCAATGCGTCGAACGCCAGTGTCCTGCTCACTGGGCAAAGCGCGCCGCGCTCCAACAATCATGTATTTGGCATTTCGGCGTTGGTCAAGAGCTGGTAGTAATTCCTGCCTGCACCAAACAATCAGGCCGCGCATCGCGGCCCGTCTTATTTTCAAGATCCATTCCTCGGCAACCGCGTAGGCCGGCTATTCCCGCGACAGGATCCAATGCACCAGATTCTTCAGATCGGCGGCGTCCTTGGCCGGCGGCGGCTCGTGCTGTTCGTCGCCACCGCCCTCGACCGTGACCGACTTGCTGCCCGAAAGATGTTTGATCAGGGCCGCTTCGGCATCGGGATTGCCTTTGTATTTCAGCGCGATTCTTTTGTAGGATGGCGCCTTCTTGGCCTTCTCGACGGAGTGACACTTGAAGCAACCGCCCGCCTTGGCCAGCGTTTTCGCCGCATCCTCGTTTACATTCTGCGCTGTGGCAGGATGCGCAGCGAGGACCAGCGCGACCGCCAGAACAGCCTTGCACAAGAGCTCGCCAGAGTAGAGGAATGACTTCATCAATATGTCGTTAAATTTTGATTTAAAGCAATATTACCGCATTGCCACCTGCCTGCCCCTGGCACTGGGGCTGGGGCTGGCCATGCCAGCTGTTGCCGATACCAGGGCGCAAGCCAAGCCGCGCCTGGCCAACGCGGTGGCCGTCAAGCAAAAAGCCAAAACCAACAAGCCGCGCGCTGCCGTACCAAAAGCCAAGGCCGCGGCGCCGGCGCAGCTCGATCCCGCCAAGGAACTGGAGATCATCAATGGCGAGGCGAGCAGCTTGCGTAGCGCACTGGAAGCCGATGCCGACGACGCGTCGTCGCGACAAAAGCTTGCGATACTCGCGCTACGCTCGGCGCGCGCGGCGGAACGCGCGCTGTCGCGCGGCGACGATGGCCTCTTCAACGCCTACCGTGAGCTGATCCAGACCCGCTTGGCCGACACCCGCCCCGGCCTCGAAACGATGTCGGCGCGCGGCATCGGCGCCGCCGAATACGCGCTCGGCGCACTCGCCTTGCACGGCATGCTGGAACCACGCAATGTCGCGCGCGCCTGCACTCACTTTGCCGCGGCGCTCGACAAGGGTTTCGGCGGCGCCAAATTCCGCCACGCGCAATGCATCGAGGAGAAAGAGCCAGCGCGTGCCTTTGCAATGTTGCAGGAGGCCGCGGATGGCGGTCATGTCGGGGCGAACGAGCGACTCGGGCGCATTTGCCTGGAAGCGCAACCGCCGGATGCGCCCTGCGCCATTGCCCGACTGGAGCGCGCCGCCACGGAAGGCCGGGGCAGCGCCAAGTCCCTGCTGGGCTGGATGCATGCCGAGGGCATCGGCGTCAAGGTCGATGCGGCGCGTGCCGCGCTGTACTACCTCGACGCGGCCGCACAGGGCGAGTCGTCGGCGCGCAACAATCTCGGCGAGTTGTACGAGCGGGGCCGCGGCGTCGCCAAGGACGAGACGACTGCGCTCGAATACTATCTGGCGGCGGCCAAAAGCGGCTTCCCGCCGGCGCAGTTCAATGCCGGCCGGCTTTATGCCGCCGGCCGCGGCACGGCGCAAAACCTCGGCGAAGCCCGGCGTTGGCTGGGCGAGGCGGCGAAGGCCGGCATCACCCCGGCAAGGCAGATTCTGGACATGCTGGATCGGGAAGCCGAAAAGTAACCGGCGTCCGCCCTGTGCCGCAGCTTGTTATGATGACCCGATGCACTCCCCATTTCCCTGCGCGGTGCCGCGCCTGCTCGCCGCTGCTCTCTCCCTCCTGCTGCTGACGAGTTGCGCCCAGGTTCCGCCCGGGACGCTGCGCGACACGGACCATCCGCTCGCCGGTCGGCTCTGGGATGTAGCCACCGCCAGCTTCATCGACGAAGCCGAACTGCTGCGCCGCGCCGCCAAGGCGGAAGCGCTGCTGCTGGGCGAGACCCATGACAACCCGGAACACCATCGGCTGCAGCTCAGGATACTGCAGACGCGCCTCGCCGCGGGTGCCCGACCGGCCCTGCTGATGGAGCAGTTCGACAATGACCAGCAGGCCGCGATCGACGATGCGCGCAAGGCCGGCAAGGATCTTGCGCCGCTGATGCGCGGCTGGGACTGGGCACTGTACCGGCCGCTGGTGGCGCTGGCCGACTCGACTCGGATTCCGCTGCAGGCGGCCAACCTGCCGCGCGGCGCGACGCGCCCGATCGTGCGTGACGGTTATGCGACCCTGGCCGTCGGCGAAGTTCCGCGCCTCGCTCTCGACGCCGTCTGGGACGATGCGCGGCAGGCCTACATGGCCGGCCTGATCGAGGCCTCGCACTGCGGCCACGTCTCGCCACAGCTGCGCGACGGGCTGGTGCGCGCACAACGCCTGCGCGACGCGACCCTGGCAGACTCGGCGCTGGACCAGATCGATCGGGGGGTGGTCTTCATTCTCGGCCGCGGCCATGCGCGGCGCGACGTCGGCGTGCCGCGCTATCTTGAGGCACGCCGTCCCGGTACCCGCGTACTGTCGATCGGATTCGTGGAAGTTGGCGCTGGCAAGACGGCGCCGGCCCTGTATGAGAACGAGCGCGTTGGCGGCATCGCCCCCTACGACATCCTCTGGTTCACGCCGCGCGCCGAGCGCACCGACCCCTGCCTCGCCTTCGGCAAATGAACCAGCCACAGGGATAGCGGCGCGCAGAATAGAAAACGGGCGCCGTGAAGGCGCCCGATCAAGAACCGCGGGAGGAGTGCGGAGAGGCTCCGCGGCCCGCTCCCTCCTTGAAGAAGGGAGCGAGGGAGAAAACTCAGTTGTGGTAGGCCGACTCGCCGTGCGAAGTGATGTCGAGACCTTCGCGCTCTTCGTCTTCCGGCACGCGCAGGCCGATGAAGATATCGACGATCTTGTAGCAGATGAAGGCCACGGTGCCCGACCAGATCAGCGTCACGCCGACGCCGGTGGCCTGGATCATGACCTGGCCCATGATGTCGTAGTTGTCCGCAACCTTGTTCGCCACGTAGTCGTAGATACCGCTGCCGCCCAGGCTGGGCGCGGCGAAGACGCCGGTCAGCAACGCACCGAGGATGCCGCCGACGCCATGCACGCCGAACACGTCGAGTGAATCGTCCGCGCCGAGCAGCTTCTTCAGGCCATTGACGCCCCACAGGCAGATCACGCCGGCCAGGCCGCCGATCACCAGAGCGCCGACCACGCCGACGAAACCCGCTGCCGGAGTGATCGCCACCAGGCCGGACACGGCACCCGACGCCGCACCCAGCATCGAGGGCTTGCCCTTGACCACCCATTCCGCCACCATCCAGGTGGTCGCCGCCATCGCGGTGGCCAGCCAGGTATTGACGAAGGCCAGTGCCGCCGTGCCGTTGGCTTCGAGCGCCGAACCGGCGTTGAAACCGAACCAGCCGAACCACAGCAGCGAGGCGCCGATCATGGTCATGGTCAGCGAATGCGGCGCCATCGAGTCCTTGCCGTAGCCGACGCGCTTGCCCACCATATAGGCGCCGACCAGGCCGGCGATCGCGGCGTTGATATGCACCACGGTGCCGCCGGCGAAGTCGAGCGCGCCCTTCTGGAACAGGTAGCCCGCGGTGGCGGTGGCCTTTTCCGCGGCTTCAGCCGTGGTGTAGGCATCCGGACCGGTCCAGTACCAGACCATGTGCGTCATCGGCAGGTAGCTGAAGCTGAACCACAGCACCATGAACAGCAGCACCGCGGAGAACTTGATGCGCTCGGCAAAGGCACCGACGATCAGGCCGCAGGTGATGGCCGCGAAGGCGCCCTGGAAGGCGACGAAGATGAATTCGGAGATGACGACACCCTTACTGAAGGTGGCGCCCGCCGAATCCGGCGTGATGCCCTTGAGGAACAGCTTGTCGAGACTGCCGAAGAAGGCATTGCCCTCGGTGAAGGCCACGCTGTAGCCATACACGGCCCACAGCACGCTGATCACCGAAAAGACGACGAACACCTGCATCAGCACCGCCAGCATGTTCTTGCTGCGCACCAGGCCGCCGTAGAACAGCGCCAGGCCGGGAATGCTCATCAGGATGACGAAGGCGGTGGCGACCATCAGCCAGGCGTTGTCGCCGCGGTTGGGCACCGGCGCCGGCGTCGCCGCCGGAGCCGCTTCGGCAGCGGCGGCAGGCGCTGCGGCGACGGCCGCGGCGGGTGCCGCCGCCTCGGCCGTCGGCTTGTCGTCGGCCCAGGCGCTGGAAGCGCCGCCGGCGATGCCGACGGTCAGCGCCGTCAGCAGGATGGCT